>DATHGN010000021.1:0-16359 GCA_035317565.1 Gaiellaceae bacterium | reverse complement strand
CTCCGCGATCGCCTCGACGACCTCGTGCGAGATGCCGCGGCCGGACTTGAAGAAGTAGTCCTTGGCCTCGTCCGGATTTGAGAAGCCGTACTTGTACTCCTCGCGGATTCCCTGGACTGTCTCGGTCTCGGTCGCCATCAGGCTGCCTTTCCGTAACGCTCGTACCCTTCGGCCTCGAGCTTGTGTGCGAGCTCAGGCCCTCCTTCTTCCACGATACGCCCGTCGATGAACACGTGCACGAAATCGGGGGTGATGTAGTCGAGGATCCGCTGGTAGTGGGTGATCACCAGGGCGCCCATCTCCGGCCCCACGAGCTCCTTCACGCCCCCGGCGACGACGCGCAACGCGTCGATGTCGAGCCCGGAGTCGGTTTCGTCGAGGACCGCGATCCGCGGCTTCAGCATCGCCATCTGCAGGATCTCGACCCGCTTCTTCTCGCCGCCCGAGAAGCCGTCATTGAGATATCGCGAAGCGAGCTCGCGTGAAACCTTGAGCCGATCCATCTGCGCGAAGATCTCCTTGCGGAACTCGGGGATCGGGATCGGATCGTCCTCGCCGCCGTTCTTCGCCTTGCGGATCGAGTTGATCGCGCTGCGCAGGAAGCTCGTGACGGTGACGCCGGGGACTGCGTGCGGGTACTGGAAGGCGAGGAAGAGGCCGCGCTGGGCGCGCTCGTCTGCCTCGAGCTCGAGGATGCTTTCGCCGTCGAGCAGGACGTCACCCTCGGTGATCCGGTAAGCCGGATGGCCCATGAGGGCATAAGCGAGGGTGGACTTCCCGGAGCCGTTCGGCCCCATGACGGCGTGCACCTCGTTCGGGTCCACTGCCAGGTCGACGCCCTTGACGATCTCGGTGCCGTCCTCGAGGGCGACGTGCAGATTCTTCAGCTCTAGAAGCGCCAAGTTCGTGACATCCAGTCCCAAGGTAGAAAGCGGCCTGGGCGGCCAGCTAGTAGCTCCTATCGTACCCAATGTCAGCTCCGCTTCGACCAGGCCCGGGTGGATCACCCGGCCGAGGCGATCGGAGCCCACCCGGCCCTCGCAAACCGCTACCCTGAAGGCATGCCCAACGTCGGCCCTTGGGAGATCATCCTGCTTCTGCTGCTCGCGCTCTTGCTCTTCGGCGCCAAGCGGCTGCCCGAGATCGGGCGCTCGATGGGTCGTGGTATGCGCGAGTTCAAGGACTCCGTCAGCGGCAAGGATCTCGACGACGAGCCTGCGGAGCTGCCGAGGCAGACGACGAGCGATACGACGGTCGACACGACGGTCCCTGCGCGCGAGCGCGACCCCGTCTAGCCCGTGAAGCGCCTACCGCGGCGCCTCCGAAGCGGTGAGGAGGCGACGCTCGTCGAACATCTCGACGAGTTGCGTGCGCGCATCTTCGTCTCACTGGGCGCGCTCGTGGTCGGCTTTGCGATCGCGTTCGTCTTCCACCGGCACCTCCTGCACTGGCTGAACGCCCCTCTGCCTGCCGACCGGGGCAAGCCCGTGACGCTCGGTGTCGCCGAGCCGTTCCTCACTGCGATGAAGGTCAGTCTCATGGCCGGCTTTGCGCTGGCGCTGCCCGTCGTCCTCTGGCAGCTCTGGAGCTTCCTCGCGCCTGCCGTGGAGCCCCACGCCGAGCGTCTCGTCTTGACCTTCGTCGCTCTCGCCACCGTTCTGCTCGTCGTCGGCGTGGCGTTTGGTTACTTCCTCGTGCTCCCGCAGGCGATCCACTTCCTGACGAACTTCGACCAGAACCAGTTCCAGATCCTGATCAGAGCAAAGGACTACTACTCGTTCGTGCTCACCGTCTTGTTCGCGGTCGGGCTCGTCTTCGAGTTGCCGATCTTCCTCCTGGCGCTGGTGCGCCTTGACGTCATCACCACGCAGACGTTGCGCAGCAACCGCCGGCTCGGGTACTTCATCGTCGCGGTGATCGCCGTGCTGCTTCCCGGAATCGACCCCGTGACAACGACGATGGAAGGCATTCCGCTCGTCGCGCTGTACGAGGCTTCGATCTGGCTCGCCGTGCTGATGGAGCGACGGGCGCCGCAGGCTGAAGCGGCTAGCCTTACCGAACCGTGAACCGGGTCGTCTCCGCTGACTGGGTCCTGCCGATCGAGGGCCCACCGATCGAGGACGGCGCGGTCGCGATCGAAGATGGTCGAATCGCCGCAGTCGGCAAGTCCGAAGAGCTCGGGGAGGGCACGCGCTACGACGACTCGGTGATCGTCCCCGGCTTCGTCAACGCGCACTCGCACCTCGAGTACGCCGTCTACGGCGGCTTCGGTGACGGGCTCGGCGACTTTTCAGAGTGGATCGCCTTGCACATCCAGCGCAAGGCGCGGATCGGCTGGGACGAATTCGTCGACATCGCAAAGCTCGGCGCGGCGGAGTGTCTCGCGTCCGGTGTGACCACTGTCGGGGATTGCAGCTTCAGTGGCGCCACCGCGATTGCGTGCGCCGAGCTGGGCCTGCGGGCAACGGTCTACATCGAGGTCTTCGGTTCCGATCCCGACGGCGCGCTCGCACGCTTCGCCGAGATTCGCGACCGCGTGAGCGACTCGTTCTCCGAGCGCGTGCGCCCGGGCGTCTCTCCTCACGCTCCGTACTCGGTGTCGATCGACGTCTACGAGGCGTGTGCCGGGCTCGGCCTGCCGATCGCGACGCACATCTCCGAGAGCCGGTCCGAGGTCGCGTACCTCCTGACCGGAGAAGGCGCGTGGGGCGGTTACAAGGATCTGCTCGTCGATGCGCCGGGAGCGACGGGCACGCGACTGCTTGCCGAGCACGACCTGCTCGGGCCGAATCTCGTCGCGGCGCACTGCGTCGTCCTCGAGGCTGACGAGATCGGCCTCCTGGCAGCGACCGGCACGGGCGTCGCTCACTGTCCGAGGTCGAACGCCGCGCTCGGCTGCGGCGTCGCGCCGCTGGCCGAGCTACGTGCGGCCGGTGCGAACGTCGGTGTGGGCACGGACAGCCCGGCTTCGGCGCCCTCGTTCGACTTCTTCGAGGAGCTGAGGGCAGTGGTTCTCTCCGCGAGGGCGCGGGCGGCCAGGCCGGATGTCCTCACGCCGGCCGAGGCGCTCGAGCTCGGCACGCTCGGCTCTGCGCGGGCGCTGGGGCTCGATCTGGAGACCGGTTCGCTCGTCCCGGGGAAGCGGGCCGACCTCGCTGTGGTTTCCCTCCAGGGCTCTTCGTATCTACCCTGGGAGGACCCCGCCGGGGCCGTGGTGTTCGGCGGGTCGCCCGATCGCGTGCTTGCGACGTACGTCGACGGGGAAGTTCGCTACGAGAAGGGAGGGATGAATTGGCACGAGCTGACCGCCGCCGCTCGCAGCGCGAGGCGCGTAATGCTCGCCCGGCCGGCCGCAAGGCCGCTAGCGGCTCCGCACGCATAGCGGAGAACACGATGTTCTTCCCTCGCCTGCGCAATCAGGCGAAGTGGGCGTTCGTCTTCCTCATCTTTGTCTTCGGCGGCGGCTTCATCTTCCTGGGCGTCGGGTCCGGTGGGCTCGACATCGGGCAGCTCGTGCGCGATGCGTTCGGCAACCAGGGTGGATCCGGCACCTCGGTGTCCGCTGCCCAGAAAGAGGTTCAGCAGCGCCCGTTCAGCCCGGTCGCGCGGCGCCAGCTCGCGGACGCCCTCGAGAAGCACGGCCGCATCGACGAGGCGATCGTGTCCTGGACCGAGTACGTGCGCCTGCGTCCGCAAGACGTCGCAGCCCTCCGGCATCTCGGCCAGCTCGAGCTCGGGCAGGCAGACCGCTTCTTCCGCGAGGCGCAGCTTGCCTCGCTCGCTCAGTCGGACGCCGGCATCGGTTCGGCGTTCGTCCCATCCCAGTCCGGGAAGCTCGGGCAGGCGATCGGGCAGGATCCGATCGCCCAGGCGCTTTCGACGAAGGCGGGGGCGCAGCTGCAGCAGGCCTCGATCAAGTACCAGACCGCGGCGACGAGGGCGGTCGGGACCTACAAGGCGCTCGTCAGGCTGCAGCCGACGGATCAGCAGGCTCTCTTCTCACTCGCCCAGGCCGCGGACACACTCCGCCAGACGACCGTGGCGATCGACGCCTACAAGCGACTGCTCAAATTCAAGCTGGATCCATCGACCGCCGCGCAGATTCGCGAGCGGATCAAGACCCTCCAGCAGACGGCTCAGGCTGCGGGCGGCTGAGGTTAGACTCCGCGCGGACGGGAAGACGCCCGCCGAGACGAAGCCACGGGGGTCCGATGAACTTCGACATCAAGACCGAGCAGCTGGGGAACGACGCCTACGTGATCTCGCTCGCCGGCGAGGTCGATCTCTACACGGCACCGGAGTTCAAGCAGCAGCTGCTCGAGGTGATCGGCCAGGGTGGCAAGCAGGTCGTGGTCGACTTCAGCAACACGACGTTCATCGACTCCACGACGCTCGGCGTCCTCGTCGGCGGTGTGAAGCGGCTTCGCACGAATGAGGGCCAGCTCTCGCTTGTCTGCAGCGACCGGAACATCACCAAGATCTTCGAGATCACCGGTCTCGACCGCGTCTTCACGATCTACCCGACCCGCGACGAGGCCGTGTCCAACGTGAAGTCGGCCGAACAGCCTCCCGCGTAGGCCTTGCTGCGCAGACTCTCAGCCGCCGCCGGGGGGGTGGCTGTCGTCCTTCTGCTGACGGCGTGCGGGACGGGGGGTCCGGTGAGCTCCGCCTCGGCCGACCAGCAGAACGGGCGCCAGGTCTTCCAGGACAAGTGCGCCGGCTGTCATACGCTGGCGGCCGCCGCCTCGACCGGCACGATCGGCCCGAACCTCGACGCCTCGTTCGCCCAGGCACGCTCGGAGGGATTCAAGGAGTCGGCGATCCTCGACATCGTTCATGACCAGATCAAATTCCCGGGTCAGTATCCGGTCGCTCAGAGCAACCCGGACTACCTCAAGGCGAACATGCCGGCCAACCTGGTCACAGGACAGAACGCGATCGACGTCGCCGCGTACGTCGCGGCCAACGCCGGGAAACAGGGATTCGCGGAGGCTCAGGCCGTCACGGGCACGAACGGGAAGCAGATCTTCATCACCAAGTGCGGTGGCTGCCACACGCTGAAGGACGCCGGGACGACGGGGACGCAGGGCCCGAACCTCGACCAACTGAAACCGCCCTTCCCGATCGTCAAGAACCAGGTGATCAAAGGCGGCGGCATCATGCCTGCCTTCAAGGGCGTGCTCACCGACGCGCAGATCAACGCGGTCGCCAAGTACGTCGCCGAGCACGCCGGCAAGTAGTGCCGTTCGACAGCGAGGCCTTCAAGGAGCTGGGCCGGGGCCGGCTTCCCGGTCTGATCGGCATCGAGGTCGACGAGATCGAGGTGGGCCGCGTAGAGATGCATCTGCAGCTCCGTGAGGAGCTCCTCGCACCCAACGGCTACCTTCACGCAGGCACCGTCGTCGCTCTCGCGGATTCCGCGTGCGGCTACGGGTGCATCGCGTCGCTCCCCGACGGGGCGACGGGCTTCACGACCATCGAGCTGAAGACGAACTTCCTCGGGACGGCGCTCGAGGGCACGCTCTCGTGCGAGTCGACACTGGTTCACGGTGGGCGTACGACGCAGGTGTGGGACGCGACCGTAACGAACGAGGCCGGCAAGAAGCTGGCGCTCTTCCGCTGCACGCAGCTGCTCCTTTACTAAGCCGGTTCGCGCTCGAGGTCGACGACCACGTGCGTGATCGGGACGGCGAAGCGCTCGCGTGCCTTGTCCACGACGCCCCGCTCGAACCACGGCGAGCGGCCCTCCGGGTGTGTCGAGATGATGATCTCGTCCGCGCCGAAGGTCCTCAAAGCGTCCTCGATCGCCTGGAGAGGATCGCCGTCGCCGATCTCGCCGCGTGCCTGGACGCCCGCGTCGGCGAGTTGCTCGAGGCTTCGGTCAAGCCGCTCCTGCGCCGCGGCCCGCGCACCGTCGTCGTCCGAGACCCAGTGCTTGAGCGGCGAGTTCAGCGCAGGCGTGACGACCAGCACCTCTTCGCGGACGTCGAGGCTCTTCTCGAGGATCATCGAGCGCAGCGTGTGGCCGGCGACGGTTTCGTTCGCGATCACGAGGAGGCGCCGCTCCCCCGGTGCATGCGGGCGCGGCGTCGTCTTCGCGACGCGCTCGTCCCGTCGTGCGTGCAGCCACCAGCCGACGCCCGCGGCGCTCAACACAACGAACACACCCAGCCCGACCCACTTCCCGCCGGTCACCGAGGCGACGACGATCGCTCCGAAGTAGACGATCGAAGCGATCAGGAACCTGAACGCCTCAGCTTCGCTCCGGAGCGGGTTTATCACGGGTGAACCCCTGGTTCCCCCGTGTGCCCCCTCCTCCACGTGGTCTTACGGTCGAGCGTCCGTGTGGCTCCCGCCGAGCCAAGCTCGGCTCCGCCGGCGAAAGCGCTCTTACGCGCAAGCGGCAAGGGATGAGGGAACACGTCAGAGGAGGTAGACGGTCGAGTACACGACTATCCACATTACGTCCACGAAGTGCCAGTAGATCCCTCCGATCTCCACGCCGTGGTGGTTCTCGGGGGAGAAATGTCCTCTGAACGCCCGGATCGTCATGAACAGGAGGATCGACAGCCCGACGAAGACGTGCGCTCCATGCAGGCCGGTGAGGCAGTAGAAGATCGTCCCGAACGCGCCGTCGTGGGGAGCGAAGCCGACGCGCGAGTACTCACGCGCCTGGGTCAGCAGGAAGACGAGGCCCATCAGGAAGGTGAGCAGAAGCCCTGCCTGCAGTCCCGCCCGGTTGCCACGCTTGATCGACTGGAGCGCCCAGTGCATCGTGAAGCTCGAGGTGACGAGAATCGCGGTGTTGACTCCGGCGACGAACACCGGCAGCTCGAACGGCGGCTGCGGCCACTCGATGCCGTTGACGACGCGGACGAAGAAGTACGCCGTGAAGAACGCGCCGAAGAGCATGATCTCCGACGCGATGAAGATCAGCATCCCGAGGATCGATGCATTGATGCGCGAGCTCTGGTTCGCGATCGGCGGCCCGTGATGGGCTTCGGCGTGCGCTGACACTAGTGCCCCTTCCAGTAATGCCGTCGAGCTTCTGGGTCGCGAGCACCAAGCCAGAAGCCGGCATGTATTGCTGGGAGGGGCACTAGACGCGAGCTCCTTCCTCGACCTGATCCGACTGGAAGACGATGTGCTCGACGGGGAGCTTCGTCTCGTCGTGCAAGCGCTGGACGAGGTTCTTTCTGAGCCACGGAGATCGCGACGGAGCGAACGTCGAGACGATGATCTCGTCGACACGCTCCTCGCGAATCGCATCGAGCGCAGCCGAGAACGGGTCGGGCTGCGCGATCTGCCCGTGCGCGTCGATTCCCTCGCTTCGCAACTCGGCCAGGGCTCGCTTCAGCCGCCGTTCCGCCTCCGGGTGTTCGGCCTGAGTCGGGTCGCTCTGCGGAGAGATGATCAGGAAGCTCGCAGTGCCACGGGCATTACGCTCACGGATTCGGTCGAGCAACGCCTTTCCGACCACGGTCTCGTTCGCCAGCACCAGGACGTTCTTGGCACCCGTCTCCGCCGTCAAGTCCACGACCACGTGCTCGACCGGAATAGAACCGGCAGTTTCGCGAATCCGATCGACGACATTCTTGCGGAGCCAGCCGGACCGTTGCTGCGGGTGTGTCGCGAGGATGATCTCGTCCACCGGAGGCTCGAGCTGCGCGAGGGCATCGCGAACCGCCGTCACAGGATCGCTCTCGACAACGAAGCCGTGCGCGGGGATCCCCTCGTCTCGAAGGAGCGTTAGGGTTCGGTCGAGCCGTCTCCCGGCCGCCGCGCGCCGCGTGTCCTCGTAGACGACGTAGCCGCGCTGGGGCTGGCTCACTGGAGCCAGCACTGTCACCTGGAGCTCTCCCGCCTCCTTCCGCCGCTCGACTGCTTCGATGAGCTTGCGTCCCGTGACGGTCTCGTTCGCGACGACGAGCAGGTGCATCAGTGGGTCCTCACCTCGGTCTCCGTGGTCGCTCGATCACCGTTCAGGACGGCGTGGCGTGCGCCCGGTACTCCGTATTCGTACGGGCTCCCGACGACCTGTGGGATCTCGTCGAAGTTGAAGATCGGCGGGGGCGAGGAGACCTGCCACTCGAGCGTCAGTGCACGCCACGGGTTGCTCTCGGCCGGCGCGCCGCGTCGCATGCTCGTGACCATGTTGTAGAGGAACACGATCGTCGACGCCCCGAGCGCAAACGACGCGATCGAGATGAAGAGGTTCCAGTTTCCGAATTGCGGCGCGTAGTCCGAGACGCGCCGGGGCATGCCCTGCGTGCCGATCAAGTGCAGCGGGAAGAACGTCAGGTTGAATCCGACGAACGTCAGCCAGAAGTGCAGCTTCCCGAGCTTCTCGTTGTACTGACGGCCGGTCATCTTCGGGAACCAGTAGTAGATCCCGGCGAAGATCGTGAAGAGCGATCCGCCGAACAGGACGTAGTGGATGTGCGCCACGACGAAGTACGTATCGCTCGTGTGGATGTCGATAGGCACCGCTCCGAGATAGATCCCGGACAGGCCGCCGATCACGAACATCGACACGAAGCCGACCGCCCAGAGCATCGGCGTCGCGAAATTGAGCTTGCCCTCCCAGATCGTGGCGAGCCACGAGAACACCTTGATCCCCGTCGGAACGGCGATCATCAGCGTCGTGATCATCATGGGGACGCGCAGCCACGGCGCCATGCCCGACACGAACATGTGGTGCGCCCACACCGAGAAGCCGAGCACGAGGATCGCCATCAGCGACAGGGCCATCAGCCTGTAGCCGAAAATCGGCTTCCGCGAGAGCGCGGAGATCACCTCCGAGGCGATGCCGAAGCCGGGCAGCATCATGATGTAGACGGCCGGGTGGGAGTAGAACCAGAAGATGTGCTGGTACCCGAGCGGGTAACCGCCCTCCGCAACATTGAAGAAGTTCGTGTGCATCACCTTGTCGAACATCACGAAGAACTGCGAGCCTGCGATGAACGGCGTCGCGATCACGACGAGCAGTGAGGTCGTGAAGTTCGCCCAGACGAGGAGCGGCATGCGCCAGAAGGTCATTCCCGGCGCGCGCATGGTGATGATCGTGACCAGGAAGTTGAGCGCGGTCATGATCGAGCTCGCGCCCGCCCACTGGACGCCCATGTTGAAGAAGATCGTCCCCATCGGCTGGTGGATCGAAAGGGGCGCGTAGCCCGTCCAGCCCGCCGCGAACGCTCCGCCGGGCGCGGCGAAGCTCGACAGCATCATGATCCCCGCGATCGGCAGCAGCCAGTACGAGAGCGCGTTCAGCCGCGGGAACGCCATGTCGGGTGCGCCCAGCATTAGCGGAACGACGAAGTTCGCCAACCCCGCGAACGCCGGAATGACGAACAAGAAGATCATCAGCGAGGCGTGGACGGAGAAGAGGCCGTTGTACGTCTGGTTGTCGAAGAACTGCATCCCCGGCTTCGCGAGCTCCGCCCGCACGAGCATCGCGAGGAGACCGCCGGCGAGGAAGAAGAAGATCGTCGTCGCCAGGTACTGCATCCCGATCACCTTGTGGTCGGTATTGACGCGGAAGTAGTCCTTCCAGCTGTATGCGCCGTGCCCGGAGTGATCCTCGGGCTTCGTCGGCGACCCGATGGCGTAACGCACCCAGTAGTCGAAGGCGCCGATCCCCGCGAGGAAGCCGACCGGGGCGGCGGTGAGCGCGCCGACGAGCACGATGATCTCGCCGAACCAGATCGGGTGCCAGCCGCCCCACCAGCGGCTGAGCACGACGATGCCGCAACCGATCCCGAAGAAGAGCGGCGCCATCCAGGCGGCGCGGAGGAAGCCCGGGTAGAGCAGGCGCCGCAAGCCGCCGGGCGGACGCGGCGGCCCGTGCTGCATGGGGTGCTGCTCGTGCTCGGCGATGCTCGTCATGGCCCCGTCTTCGTTGCCCACTGCTCGAATGCGTCCGGTTGCATCACGATCACACGCGAGCGCATCAGAGCATGTCCGAGCCCGCAGAGCTCGGTGCAGATGAGCGGATACGTCCCGACCCGGTTCGGCGTGATGTGGAGTGTCGGGCTGAGGCCTGGCACGAGGTCCTGCTTCTGACGGAACTCCGGCACCCAGAACGAATGGAGGACGTCCTTCGCGTGCATCGTCAATACGACGGAGCGGTCGACGGGAAGACGCAGGATCGTCGAGGGCTTGTTCCCGTAGCCGGGGTAGTCGAAGCTCCAGAAGAACTGCTGTGCGTAGACGTTCACCCTGAGCGGATTCGCTCCGGCGGCGTCGTCCTTAGCAAGCACGATCGCGCTGACGATCGCGATCGCCGTGACCAGCATGGTCGGGATGGCCGTCCAGACGATCTCGAGCCCGGTGTGTCCGTGGATCGGGGGCCCGTCGGAATCGTCATCCGGCTTGGCTCTGAACTTCCAGACGGCATAGATCGTCACGGCGGCGACGATCGAGAAGACGAAGATGCAGATCCCGGTCACGAACCAGAAGACGAAATCGATGCGACCCGCTTCGCGCGACGCCGAGGTGGGTAGCCAGTTCGGTATCAGCGCAACGGCAGACGCGACGGCGCCGGCCAGGACGCCGATCACTATTAGCTGGACGATCGAGCCCCTACGCACTGACGCCCGCGAATCTACTTGACGGAACGGGTGGGGTGCAGCGGTTTCCGACGCAGGCCGCGTGGGCACTTGGTGCGTGAAATCACCAAGGAGGCTAAATGGGACTCGGAGTAGGAATCTTCCTGATCGCGGTGGGCGCCATCCTGGCGTTCGCGGTCAACGCGACCTCAGGCGCTGTCGACGTTCACACCGTCGGCTGGATCCTGATGGTTGTCGGGCTCGCGAGCGTCTTGCTGGCCCTGATGTTCTGGCAGTCCTGGGCAGGTCCGGGCTACTGGTCGCGCCGCCGGACGACCTACGTGGACGAAGGCCCCCCGGTCGGTCCGCCGGCCTAGGGAGACGAGTCGTGACGAGGCGGCCTGCGGGGGCCGTCTCGTTGCGTTTGCCGCTAGAGGGCTGATGCGAAGTTGGGCCGAGTCTGGTGCATCATCCGGCCCGGCCGAATTTCACATCAGGCCTCTCTAGTCCTCGGTCTCGCGACCGGGCGGCTCGTCGGGTGCAGGGTCTCCGCCGAACATTCCCTTGAGCCACCGGCGCAGCCTTCGTGACGCGAAGGTCTCGTCGACGGCACCGTGTGCCTCGGTTTCCTCGCCGTCTCCCGCGTCATCCTCGGGAACCTTGGTCCAGACGACTGCCATCACGAGAACTCTCGCACGGGCGCGCGGCGATTACTAGCCGCTCGCGAGTGGCAGCTCGGCGACGAAGGTCGAGCCGCCGCTTCCGCTCGACTCGACCCAGATGCGGCCGCCCATCCGCGCGAGCAGCTCGCGGCTGATGTAGAGGCCGAGGCCGGTGCCGCCGACTCCCCGGGTCAGGTCGGGATCGAGGCGGTAAAACTTCTCGAAGATCCTGCGGTGTTCCGCCGGCGGCACTCCGAGGCCGTTGTCCCGCACCGAGAAGCGCATGCGGGAGCCTTCCAGCGTGACCTCGATCCTCACCTTGCCGCCGTCCGGCGAGTACTTGACGGCGTTGTCGACGAGGTTCGTCAAAACCTGGCGCGCCTTGTCCGGATCCGCGGCGATCAGCGGGGTCTTCCTCGGCGCTTTGAGCTCGAGCTTGATCCCCGGCGGAATGTAGTGCTCTGCGGTGGCCATCACGCTTCGCGCCAGCTCGACCCCGTCGCACGTCTCGATCGTCGTCTGCATGGTCCCCGATTCGAGCCTGCTCGCCCAGAGGATGTCGTTCACGATCCGCGCCAGCCGGTCGGACTCGCTCGCGATCACCTCGAGCAACCCGCTGCGCTGCGGCTCGCTGAGCTGGACGTCCTCGCGCCTGAGTGTCAGAGCGGCGCCGTAGATCGCCGCGAGCGGCGTGCGGAGCTCGTGCGAGACGGTCGAGACGAAGTCCGACTTCAAGGTCTCGACCGCCCGCTCGGAGGTGAGGTCGCGGAAGGCGAAGACCGTTCCGCTTTCGAACCCGACGCGGGTGATCGAGAGCCAGAGCTCGCGCCCGTTGATCTCGACCGGTTGGGTCTGCGGCCGCAGCTCCGCGCTGTCGAGCAGCAGCGTGATGTTGTCCCAGCCGGAGAACACCTGGGTCGCGCTCTTGCCGACGGTGTCGGCAGCCGTGAGCCCGGTGATCTGTTCGGCGGCGGGATTCCACAGGCGGATGATTCCGGCGAGATCGACCAGCAGCACTCCGTCGGCCACATGCTCGACGACGATCGCCGCTTGTGCCCGTTCTTCGGCGGCCCGATAGAGCCGCGCGTTGTCGACGGCGACCGCGGCGCGGCGGCCGAGGTGCTTGGCGAACTCGAGGTCGTCCTCGTCGTAGAGACGTTCCGGGTCGGCAGACACCAGCATCAGTCCGCCGAACGTGCGACCTGCGGCGGTGAGCGGCACGACCATCGCGGACGCCATCCCGAGCTCGTGCAGGATTTCGTAGTGCAAGGGATCCTTGGTCGACGAGACGAGTAGCTCGTCGGAGATCGTTCGGTAGAGCACCGCCTCGCCGGTCCGGGCTGCGCGGCCTGTTCCCTCGGCTTCCTCGAGGTCCGGTGGATAGAGGTCGCGCGACTTTTCGGCCCAGACGGCCTTCGCAGGATCCTTGTGGACGACTGCGATGCGGCGGAAGCGCCCGTCGTCGTCGAGGATGTCGACCGCGTACCAATCCGCGAACCGCGGCACGAGGAGTGAGGCGAGGCTCGCGAGCGTCGACTCGTAATCGAGCGTCGAGGCAAGCGTCTGGCTCGCCTCCGCGAGTACCGACAGCCGTGCCCCCGTCCGCTCGGCGGCGGCGCGCGCCTGCTCGCGTTCGGAGACGTCCGTGATGACCACGCCGACGCCCATCTTGTGGTCGTCGACGTCGAAGACCGGGTAGTAGCTGACGAGCCAGTTACGAGTCTCGGTCGGGTTACCCGGCAGCGCGCGCTGGACGTGGAGATCGAGGATCGGCTCGCTCGTCTCGAGGACCTGGGTGTGGAGCGGCTCGATCTCGTCGGCCAGCGTGTCTCCGAGCACGTCTCGGAGGGTCCGGCCGAAGTGTTCTTCGGCCGGCAGGCCGTTCAGGGCGGCGAGGGCCTGGTTCACGCGGACGTACCGGAAGTTCGTGTCCATGAAGGCCAGGCCGACCGGTGCGGCGGCGAAGACAGCGTCGACGACAGCCAGTGATTCCTGCGCGTGCTGTCGTGAGGCCTGGGCGTCGCGGAAGAGCCTCGCATTGTCGATCGAGATCGCCGCACGGCGGGCGAGGTCCTGAGCCGTCGCCAGATCGGCCTCGCTGTAACGCCGGCCGCTTTCCGCCGACACGAAGGTGATCGCGCCGAGCGTGCGCTGCCGGGCGACGAGCGGGACACACATCGAGGACTTGAGGCCCAGCTCCTCGAGCGTCTCCTGGAGCTCGGGGGTGTCCGCGGTCGCCTCGCGCAGGAGCTCCGCCGGTATCTCCGCGAACAGCTCGGGCTGCCCGGTCCGAATGACGTTCGGGACGCCGTACGGGGCGTTCGGGTCCGGCGGGTACTTCTCGGCCAGCTCGTGGGCCCACTGCACTTTTCCGGGGTCGACATGCGCCACGGTGAGGCGTTCGATCGACCCTTCGTCTCCGACCACGTCGATCGTGCACCAGTCGGCGAAGTGGGGGACGGCCAGCTTGGCGAGATTGGCGAGCGTCAGTTCGTAGTCGAGCGATGACGCGAGCAACTCGCTCGCCTCCGCGACGAACTTCTGATCCTCGGCCCGCTGCCTTTGGTCCTGGTAGAGCACGGCGGTCCCGATTGCTGCCGCCGCGAGGTTTGCGAGCAGCGACGCGGAGCTCTTCTCCGCTTCGGTGAACGTGCGCGGGCTCCGGTAGTAGAAGGTGAGGGTTCCGAGAATCTGCTCGCCGTAGTGGAGCGGGAGCGCCATCATGGAATGGGTTCCTTCGTCGGCATGGGCCTTGCGGTGCTCCGGCGTGAGCCAGTCGGTGGTCGCGATGTCCTCGGCGACGATCGGGGCGTCGAGCGACACGGCGGCCGTGTTGCCGCGAATCGCGGCCATCGCCGTGTCGACATAGCCGTCGGAGAGCCCCGCATGCGCGCCGACGCGCCACGTCTCCGTCGCCGGGTCGTACTGCCACAAGGCGTAGGCGTCCGCCGCGAGCGTGCGGGCGGCGAGGTCGAGCACCTGCGGCAGCATCGCGTCGACGTCGAGGGAGCCGAGGAGCGTCGAGGACGCCTCGAGCAGCAGCCGCAGCCGCTCGAGATCCTCGGCGAACTGCCGCTCGGCTTCGTTCAGAAATTCGCGTTCGACGTGAGTCGCCAAGTAAACCCCCCGGGGTTGGGCGAACCCTCTGACTTTACTCCGGTCTGTTCGCGGGGAAACCCCTGATTCCCCTACGGCGTTGGCCTCGCTGTCGAACGCGACGAGCGAGACGTGTCGGCGAACCTTGGCCGTGGGCTGCTACGGGCCTCCTTCGTAGACGGTTGCTGGTTTAGGAGGCGCAGCCTGTGACATCAGAGTTGCCAGGTAGACCTCGCCGCTGCGCTTCACAGCGACGGCCGCAGGGAATGCGGTCTTCCCGAACGTGACGACGCACGACCAAAACGTGAGTCCCTCTGGAGGCGCTGGGCGAATCCGGCCGGTCTGAGTCTTCTTGCAGCTGTTCTCCCTTACCCGCGGGACGCCTGCTCCGACCGGGAAGGCGCCCTGCGGGCAAAATGTGCTGTTCAAACATGCCTGCGGATCAATGGTGCTCAGATAGTGCTGCAGGCTGGCCTCGACCTTCGTGCGGGGGTCACTTCCGCCGCAGGCGGTCAACAGCATTGCGGTGAGCGCCAACGCAGCAGCCAAGACGACGAAGCCCACATGCAGCGGATGTTTGTCCACAGAGACTGATTTTCCCGCCGTCCAGAAGGGATCACAAGCGGGCGACCGCGAAGACGTAGTGGTCGGCGGGGGCCGGAAGTTATGGGCCGTGCAGGGATCGAACCTGCGACCTTGGGATTAAGAGTCCCCTGCTCTACCAGCTGAGCTAACGGCCCTGGAAGCGGGGCAAGTGTAGCGCCGGCGAACAGAGCCCCCATCGCCGTCGCAGCGGGCTTTGCCCGGTGCGACTCCCGAACGTTCGCCGGTAGGAACAAGCCTCGAAGTCATCATGGCGAGGCCGCAGGCCGAGCCGGACTTCGAGGCTCTCAGTAGCCTTGTGCGCTCATGGGAGCAGACGTGGCCATCATCGGTGCCGGGTACGTAGGGATGCCGCTTGCGCGCGTCTTTGCTGACGCCGGCAAGGTCGTCCTTCTTGTCGACGTGGATCGTGAGGTCGTCGACGGCATCAATCGGGGAGCCAGCCACATTCCGGACGTCTCGTCGGACGCGCTCAAGCCGCTTGTCGATTCAGGTCGAGTGTCGGCGACGACGGACTACGACGCCCTGAAGGAGGTCGACGCGATCCTGATCGCTCTGCCGACGCCGCTCTCGAGCCAGCGCGAGCCGGACCTGTCCATCGTCAAGGGCGCCGTCGCCGAGATCGCGCCGCGTCTGCAAAAAGGTCAGCTCGTAGTGCTCGAGTCCACGACCTATCCAGGAACGACTCGCGAGTGTTTGCAGCCGATCCTCGAGCGGAGCGGGCTCAAGGCCGGTGCTGACTTCCATCTCGCCTTCTCGCCGGAGCGCGTCGACCCGGGGCGCACGGACTGGACGACAAAGAACACGCCGAAGGTGGTCGGTGGTCTCACGCCGGCGTGCACCGAGCGCGCGGCGGAGTTCTACCGCGCTGCAGTCGACACCGTCATTCCCCTCTCCTCGCCGGAGACGGCCGAGATGACGAAGCTGCTCGAGAACATCTTCCGCGCCGTCAACATTGCACTCGTGAACGAGCTCGCTCAGCTCTGCGAGCGAATGGATCTCGACGTCTGGGAGGTCATCGAAGCCGCGGAGACGAAGCCGTTCGGCTTCATGAGCTTCAAGCCGGGCCCCGGCCTCGGGGGACACTGCATCCCGATCGACCCCTTCTATCTCACGTGGAAGGCACGCGAGTACGACTTCTACACCGAGTTCATCGACCTCGCCGGCAAGGTCAATGCGAACATGCCGTACTTCTGCCGCTCGCTCATCTCGCAGGCGCTGAACCACGGCGCGCAGAAGTCGCTCAAGGGCTCGCGCATTCTCGTCCTCGGCGTCGCGTACAAGGCGGACATCGACGACGTGCGGGAGTCGCCGGCGGAAAAGATCGTCGGGCTCCTGCAGAAGGCCGGCGCGGACGTCGCGTATCACGACCCGCACGTCGACGAGTTCGACGGCATGCGCTCGGTCGATTACGCACCGGAGAGCTACGACTGCGTGGTGATCGTGACGGC
>DATHGN010000020.1:0-3364 GCA_035317565.1 Gaiellaceae bacterium | reverse complement strand
AAGCCGCTGTCCTGGAAACTCCGCTCTGGCAAGTGGTCGATCGTCGTGATGAATGCCGACGGCTCTCGCAATGTCGCGGCGACGATCGGCGTCGGCGTCAAGGTGCCGGCGGCGCTGTGGGCCGGGATCGGGTTGAGCCTGTTCGGAGCCGCGCTGCTCGCCGCTGCAGGGTTGATCTTCACCGCCCGCTCGAGGGCCGACCGTCGCGGGGGAGCGAAGGCAGCCTTGGCTAGCTGAGACGCGGACGTCGGGCCCGAGCGTCGATCCCTTCCGGCTCCTCCACTGTCGGATCGCCGACGTAGTCGAGCGCCTGCTCGGCGGGGAGGCGGCTCAGGATCGCGAAGGCGTAGATGACGAGACTGAGGAGCGCGACGGCGAGAATGTCCCAGCCGAACGTCAGCCCGTTGCGAGGTCCGTGGAGGCCGAGCAGCGGGACGGAGCTCGGCGTTCTCGTGTCGAACGAGCTGAAGTACGAGATCGCACCCATGCCGATCAGGTACGGCCAAAGCCAAACCGCGCTTCGCCAGTCGAGCGACAGGTTCCGCGCGGTCGAATCGGTGGCAGTCGAGAGAGCCAGCAGCGCAAAGCCGATCAGGATCGCCGCGATCAGCTTCCAGACCACGGCCCAGCCGGTGAAGAGCAGGATCTCGCTCGCGGCGACGAATGTTGCAGGCGCCAGCAACGATGCGGCCGCAAGCCTGAAGGGGCGTGGCCGCTCAGGATCTTGGCGCCTGAGAGCTCCGAGCGCGAGCGGGGCCATTGCGTACACGGCCACGGCCGCCGCCGAGATGAAGCCGACGAGCTGCTGCCAGCCGGGAAACGGAAGGAGGATCACCAGGCCGCAGAGGAACGAGAACGCGATCGCGAGGAACGGCGTTCCGCTTGGCGAGAGGCGGGCGAAGGCCGAGGGGATAAAGCCGTTGCGAGCGAGTGCGAAGGTGAGGCGCGCGCTCGCGCCCGTGTAGATCAGACCGGTGCCTCCAGGCGAGACGATTGCGTCTGTGTAAAGCAGGACAGCGAGCCAGCCCAGGCCGAGTGCCGTCGCCAGTGCGGCGAGGGGCCCGAACCCTCCCGAGAACGAGACCGCCCCCCAGCCCTTCGAGAGCTCCGAAGGGTCGAGTGCCAAGATGAACGCCACCTGTAGGGCGATGTAGAGGACGATCGCCACGGTCATCCCGCCGATGATCGCGAAGGGGATGTTCCGCCTCGGGTTGCGAGTCTCCCCACCGAGCTGGACCGCCTGTTCGAAGCCGAGGCCGGCGAAGATGACCCCGCCCGACGACAACGCAAGAAACACTCCCTTCCAACCGAAGGGCATGAAGCCACCGTGCGCGCTGAAGTTCTCGGTGTGTGCGGAGGTTGCGATCAGCGCGACAACCGTCACGGCCGGAACCAGGAGCTTCCAGCAGACCGCGAGCATGTTGATGTCGACGAGCCAGCGCACGCCCATGACGTTGATCGTGCAGAAGAGCAAAAGCAGCGTTCCCGCGACGAAGTAGCCCTGGACGGTCAGCACCGGCCGGCCGCCCGAAACGGTCGTGAGCGAGGAGATGTAGTTCGACGCGTACAGGAGCATGGCTTCGACCATGATCGGCCCCACGGTCACGGCGCCGAGAAACGCGATCCAGCCACTGGTGAAGCCGATCAAGTTCCCGAAGGCGTATCGGGGGAACCGCGCGCTTCCTCCCGCCACCGGGTACATCCCTCCGAGCTCCGCGTGAGTCAATGCGAGGAGCATCACCACGCCGCCTCCGAGCACCCAGGAGATGACGGCGGCTGGCCCGGCGAGCGACGAGGCATACAGGGCGCCGAACAACCAGCCCGCGCCGATGATCGATCCCAAGGACGCGAAAAGGAGCCCGAGCAAGCCGATATCGCGCCGCAGCTTTCGCTCCGCGCGTTCGGGAGTAACCGCCAATGGTTGCGCGAGTTCGGCCGTCGCTTGACCCCTTCCAATGTGCCCGCCCGGAGATCTACTCGGGGATGGCCCCGATCATGGCCCATCTCCACGCGTGTCACAACCTCTGAGACGCCTCGCTTCGGTCTTCCGCTAGGCCTCCGCCCGACTACCCCTTCGCCGTTCCAGGTCCCGCCGAGCACTACGGCCGATCAGGTTCTTGCGGTCTAGTTCGGACGCCGATCGTGGGGGTAAAGCGCGGGTTCGAGTCCCGTCGCTCCCGCTAGAAGCTTGCGCCGAGTTAAGCGGGGGTGCGACGAAACTCCTGCTCGAGCGCCGTGAAGGTGTGTTCGAACGCGCGCCGGATTGCACGCGGGAGCAGCGTGACGTCGAATATCCAGGCGATCCAACGGCGTGGCTCGTATTCGACGACGAGGCGATAGACCAAGCAGTCCGCGTCGCGCTCGAACCGGCGCTCATGGTGCGCGTCAGGCAGCCCAGGTTGCGTGCTGGTGTAGGCAACGAGCCGGTTCGGCTCGAACGTCGTCAGCGTCAGCGTGAGCTCGCGCTCGCGGCCAAGGAGTCGGATCACGAGCCGCGCTTCGTCACCACTCGCGTTCCACCGTGAACCAGGCTGGAGGCGCACGTAACCTGGCCAGAACTTCGACCAGTTATCGGTGTTCGTGACGAACGCGAAGACACGCTCGGCCGGCACGTCGTACCGACGACTGGCAGAGATGCGCTTCATTTACGTGCCGAGGCGGTTGTGATGCCGAGCTGAAGAATCAAAGTACCGTCGCCGGTGAACTGCTGCCAATCGTCGACGACCTCGCGCTGCAGAGCAGCCCGTACTTCTTCGTCCAGTTGAGCAACGAGCGTCTCCAATTGATCGGCGCGCGACAGCGACTCGTACGCATCCAGCCACGCTGACGTCGCATACGACTCACGTCCACGCTCGAGCTCACCGATGGCCGGCACCATCGCTGCCTGAACAGTACGCCCGAAGGCGCACCGTGCTCAACCCTGCGGCCCCCTTCTTAGGCGGATCGCGGAGGTGTCGCCGGAAGAGACATGCGAGTGGTCGACCTAGATCGGTGCCACGGTCGCGACTGCCGCCGCTGGACGACATCCGTCGGCGTGCCGCCCGCGTAATGGCCTGAGAAGGAGTCTGTGTCCAGTCCGGGAGGTAAGGCATGACCGAAGCGAGTCTCTACGAACGGCTCGGTGGCGCGTTCGCCATCGCAGCAGTAATCGACCACTTCAGCGACGCGGTCGTACGGAACCCGATCGCGGGTCAAGGGTCGAAGGACCCTGAACTAGACGAATGGAGCACAAACGATCTAGGCAGGCTTGCAGGGCTGAAATTCATGCGCACTCTCTGGGTCTGCGAGGTTGCGGGCGGCCCCCAGGTCTATGCAGCCACGAAGCCGGGCAAGACTCACCTCGGCCTGGAAGAAGCGCATCGGG
>DATHGN010000019.1:0-7157 GCA_035317565.1 Gaiellaceae bacterium | reverse complement strand
ACCGTCCCTCCCCGTCGGCAACCACGACCTCGGGCACGCCGAGGCCGAGCAAGCGGAGCGCACGGTCGATCGTGACGTGGCGTTGTGCGCCGACGAGCACGCGAACGCGCGGTGCTCCGGAGAGACCGTCTCGGCCGACGTCCCAGCCCACGCGCTGGAGCACGCGGAAGCGTGCGGCCGCAAGCGCCGTGACGCTTCCCATCTGGGTCCCGGTGACGAGGCCGAGCGATGCGTCCTCCGGCAGCCCGAGCAGGTCGCACACCCACTCGTGCACCACCTGCTCGACGACGGACGCCGACGGACCGCCCACGTAGAGACCCGCATTCTGATCCCAGGCGGAGGTCAACCAGTCCGCGGCGAGCGCCGCGGGGAGGCCACCGCCGATGACGAAGCCGAAGTAGCGCCCGCTCGGCATCGCCACGATTCCCGGATCCGCAGCCGCGACCAGGCTCTCCACGACGTCTTCCGGAGCGGTCGGCTCCTCCGGCAGCGGCCCGCCGAGCGCCTTGCGGAGCTCGTCGACCGACGTCTGCGGGAAGACCGGCCGGTCGTCGAGCGACTCGATGAAGTCCGAGGCAAGCTCTGCGGTCCGCCGAAGAAGCGCCCGGATGTCGCTCATGAGGTCGACTCTACGCGCCGGATCACACCCTCCGCGGACAGCTCGACGAGCGCCGCTTCGTCATAGCCGAGGTCGCGGAGGATCTCGTCTGTGTGCTCGCCGAGCCGCGGTGGCGGTCTTCGATGCGAGACGCGCTCGCCGTCGACGGAGAGCGGCAGCGCGACCGTTGGCTCGGGTGTCGGCTGAATCATCCCGAGCGCCTTTGTCTGCTCGTGGTCAGCCGCGTCGCCGACGTCGTTGACGGGTGCGGCGGGAACCCCGGCTGCCTCGAGGCGCTCGAGCAGCTCCGCGAACGGCTCGTCGCGCAGTCGATCCTGCAGCAGCGTCGCAAGCTCTTCGCGATGGGCGACTCGATCGGGATTCGTGGCGAAGCGTGCGTCCGCCCTGAGCTCCGGCAGGTCGAGCGCCGAGCACAACCGGGCGAACAGCCCGTCGTTTCCCGCGGAGACCATTACGTCACCGCCACGGGCGTGGAACACCTGGTACGGCGAGATCAGCGGGAAGGCCGTCCCGTGCCGACCGGGCACACCGCCGCCGGCGAGGTACGCGGTGACCTGGTAGGGCATGAGCCCCAGCGCCGTCTCGAAGAGCGACACGTCCACCGTATGCCCTCCGCCCGAGTGGAGCGCGGCGATGATGCCGAGCGCGGCCCACATTCCGGTTCCTTGGTCGACGATCGACGCGCCGACGCGCACGCCCGGCCGATCCGGCTCCCCGGTCACGCTCATGATCCCGCTGAACGCCTGCAGCAGCGGGTCGTACCCCGGACGCTCGCGCAACGGTCCCGCGCGGCCGAACGCGCCGATGTCGCAGCAGACGAGGCGCGGATTGCGGGCACGCAGCTCCTCGGCGCCGAAGCCGAGCCGCGTCGCCGTTCCGGGCCGCAGGCTCTGGAGAAAGACGTCCGCCGAATCGACGAGACGGAGCAGCACCTCAGGCCCGCGCTTGAGATCGAGGGCGAGCGACCGCTTGTTCAGGTTCGCCGCGTAGAACATCACGCTCGAGCCCTCCGAGAACGGCGGGCCCCAGGCGCGCGCTTCGTCGCCGCGGTCCGGATGCTCGACCTTGACCACGTCTGCGCCGAGCGCGCCCAGGATCTCCGTACAGTAGGGGCCTGCCAGCGAGCTCGTGACATCGACGACTCGCACACCGTCGAGCGGCAGAAATCCGTTGGCCATACGCGCGCGACCATACGAGAACGACGGCGACCTTCGGCGTATGCAGGCGCTGCAGCAGGAGCTGTGGGCGCTCGAAGGGCCTCGGGTACTGACCCATGTCGGTGACCTGGCGTGGTGGTTGCACCGTGGGCCGGAGGAGGACTGGAACCGGCGCTTGTGGGTCGACGGCGACCGTTGCGTTGCCTGGGCCTGGCTCTGGCCGCCTGCGGCGCTCGACTACGAGGTCCATCCTGAGCACCGGGGCGGGTCAGTGGAGCAAGAGGTTCTCGAATGGTTCGAGTCAGAGGCCGGAGGAACTGATGCTCTCACGACCTTTGTCCTGGAACGTGACGCGGACAGGCTCGCGTTTCTCGCTGGGCGCGGTTACCGCACTTCAGAGCCGCTTTCGTGGTACGCCTACCACGTCCAAGAGCTCGATCGGGAGCTTCCCGAGCCGGTCGTGCCCGACGGCTTCACTCTCCGCACGGTTTCCACCGCGGCTGACTTCCACAAACGCGTCGCGCTCCATCGTGCCGTCTGGGCACCATCGCGGCTGACGGAGGAGCGCTATCGCAGGGTGACGTCGGCGTGGCCCTACCGAGCCGATCTCGACTGTGTGGTCGAAGCACCCGACGGGAGTTTTGCGGCCTATGTTCTCTGCTGGCTCGACGAGGAGAATGGCGTCGGCGAGTTCGAGCCGGTGGGCACGGATCCCGACTACCGGCGTCGCGGTCTCGGGGCGGCGGTGTGCCGGTACGGGTTGAGGCGCCTGCAGGAAGAAGGCGCACGCAGCGCGATCGTGTACGGAGGTGGACGCGACGAGGACCAGCGTTCGCGCGCCTTGTACGAGAGCATTGGCTTTCGCCGGCATTCGCGGGCGATCGAGTTGCGGAAGGAACGTCAGTGACGACCCTCGCTTTCCTGCAGAGCCTCATCGACACGCTGACGGGGTCGCTCTGGACCTACCCGATCCTGTTCGGGATCTGCGTGGGCGACGCGATCATCCCGGCCTTCCCGAGCGAGACCGCAGTGATCGTCTGCGGGATCCAGGCTGCACGCGGTCAGTTGTCGCTCGAGGCGGTGATCGCCTGCGGCGCGGCCGGGGCGTTCATCGGTGACAACCTGTGTTACTCCGTCGGGCGATGGCTCGGCCTGCCGGTTGTGGACCGGTTCTTCAGTGGCGAGGTGGCGCAACGCCGGCTCGACTGGGCGCGGAACTTTCTCAAGGAACGCGGCAGCTACGTTCTCATCGTTGCCCGGTTCATTCCCGGCGGCCGCACCGCGACGACCTTCACCGCGGGCCTCGTTCACCTACCTTGGCTGACCCGGTTCGTGCCGTACATCTTCATTGCGGCCATTGCCTGGGCCTGCTACGGCGCGTTGCTCGGCTACTTCGGAGGGATGCTGTTCGAGGATCGGCCGATCCTCGCGCTGCTGGTGGCGTTTGGAATCGCGGCGTCGGTCACGGTGGCCGTCGAGGGCTGGCGTCGCTACCGCAGCTAGCTACGGTGCTGGTGTGAATCGTCTCGCCGGCGAAACCAGTCCTTACCTTCTGCAGCACGCCGACAATCCCGTGGACTGGTATCCCTGGGGTGACGAGGCGCTCGCGCGCGCGAGAGAAGAAGACAAGCCCATTCTGCTCTCCGTCGGCTACGCGGCCTGTCACTGGTGCCATGTCATGGAGCACGAGTCGTTTGAAGACGAGACGACCGCCGCATTGATGAACGAGCACTTCGTCCCGGTCAAGGTCGACCGCGAAGAGCGTCCCGACATCGACTCGGTGTACATGGACGCCGTCGTCTCGCTCACCGGCCACGGGGGCTGGCCGATGACCGTCTTTCTGACGCCCGCAGGCGCGCCGTTCTTCGGTGGGACGTACTACCCACCCGAGCCACGGCATGGGCTGCCGAGCTTCCGTCAGCTGTTGCAGGCGATCGCCGACGCGTGGCGCGAGCGGCGCTCGGACATCGAGCGCGACGCCGGCGCGATCACGCAGCAGCTCCGCCGCACAGCCGAGCCATCACGCGAGCCGTTGACGTCGTCCCTGCTGACGGACGCCGTGCGCGGGCTTCGGCAGCAGTTCGATCCCGAGTGGGGTGGGTTCGGACCGGCGCCGAAGTTCCCGCCGGCCTCGGTGCTCGAGTTCCTGCTCCGCCGCGGCGAGCTCGAGCTCGCGACGAAGACGCTCGAGGCAATGGCCGCCGGGGGCATGTACGACCTCGTCGGCGGCGGCTTCCACCGGTACTCCGTCGATCGGCAATGGCTCGTGCCGCACTTCGAGAAGATGCTCTACGACAACGCGCTCCTCGTTCCGGTGTATCTGCACGGCTGGCTCGTGACGGGCAACGAGCGTTTCCGCGCGATCGCGACCGAGACGCTCGACTACATGCTGCGCGAGCTGGGCCTCGAGGACGGGGGATTCGCTTCCGCCCAGGACGCCGACACGGACGGCGTCGAAGGGCTCACCTATACGTGGACGGAGGAGGACGACGTCCCGGGCGAGTTGTTGCACCCGTTCGAGCACGGACGCCTCATCATCCGCGGCGCCCTCGAGCCCGAGCTGCGCGCACGGCTGTTCGAGGAGAGGGAACGTCGCCGGAAGCCGCTGCGTGACGACAAGGCGATCGCGTCCTGGAACGGTCTCGCGCTGGCGGCCCTGTCCGAGGCCGGGCGCAGGCTCGGGCGTAACGACTACCTTGACGCGGCTCGCTCGCTCGGCGAGTTCCTGCTCGGACCGCTCTCCACCGCGGAGGGCCGTCTCTACCGCAGCTGGCGTGCAGGCCAGGCGAGGCATGCGGGCGTGCTAGAGGATTACGCCGACGTTGCGAACGGCCTGTACGAGCTCCACGCCGCAACCGGAGAACTGCGCTGGCTCGAAGAATCGCGACGGCTTGCAGTGCTTGCCGTCGATCTCTTCGGCGACCGCGCCGACGGCGGCTTCTTCCTGACGCCGAGGGACGGCGAGGAGCTCGTCGCGAGGAAGAAGGACTTCGACGATCACCCGACGCCGTCGGGAAACTCCATGCTCGCCTACGTGCTGCTCCGTCTCTCCCGGCTCTGGGGCGACCAGGAGCTCGAGCGCCAGGCGGTTGGCGTCTTCCGATTCGTCGCTCCACTCCTGCCGCGCGCCCCTTCCGCGTTCGGACATGCACTCAACGCGCTCGATTTCCATTTCTCGCCGCCGCGTGAGATCGCGATCGTCGGGCCGCCGGACTCCGAGGTGGCACGGGCCGCGCTGGCCCCGTTCGACCCGAACGCGGTGGTCGCTTTCGGGCCGAGCAACGAGGTGCCGCTCCTGGCCGGGAAGGACCTGGTCGACGGGCGCCCCGCGGTCTACGTCTGCGAAGGCTTTGCGTGTCAGGCACCCGTGACGGAGGCTCTAGCTCTAGGAGGGGGCGCAGCCGCGACTGTGACTTCCTAGCAGGTCGACAACCGCGGTCGGCGCGCCCCCTCTACTGAAGAGACTCGGCCGGGCGCGGAAACCCTGCACTCGACTTGCGAGGCTAGGAAATCTCCTGGATCTGGGCGCCGGGAAGAGCGCCGATCAGCGCTTCGGTCGCCACGGGAAAGACCGCGTGCGGCGTGCCGCCGGCGCACCACACCGTCTCGAAGCGACGGAGCGAGGCGTCGACGACGGTGGGGATCGGCCGGTCGTGCCCGACGGGCGGAACGCCGCCGATGGAGTAGCCGGTCGCCTCCCGCACCTCGTCGCCGTCGGCCTGGCGCACGTCCGCGCCGAGCTTGCCGGTGTCGACCCGCCGGTCCCCGGCGCACAGGCAGAGGAGAGGGCCGGAATCGTCGACGAAGACCAGCGACTTGACGATCTGGCCGACCTCGACGCCGACCGCGGCCGCTGCCTCCTTCGCTGTCCGGGTCGAATCCGCGAGCTCCCGCACTTCGGCGTCGAGCCCGAGCTCGCGGAGGCGCTCCTGGAATCGCTCAGCGGTTGGGTGCATCGTTGCCGCACTTTAGGGTAGGCGGGCCGTGCCTCTCCTCGAAGTCGAGAAGGTCTCCATGCAGTTCGGAGGCATCGTCGCGCTCGACGCGGTCTCGTTCGACGCGGGCGCCGGCGAGATCGTAGGGCTGATTGGCCCGAACGGTGCCGGGAAGACGACCGCGTTCAACGTGATCACCCGTCTGTACACGCCGGCCGAAGGCGATGTCCGCTTCGACGGCAAGAGCCTCCTCGGCACGCCCCCGAGCGGCGTGATCCGCCGAGGAATCGCGCGGACGTTCCAGAACGTCGAGCTCTTCCGCGGCATGTCCGTCGTCGACAACGTGCGCGTCGGTGCGCACGTGCGCCAGGGAGAACAAGCGGCGGACGACGTGCTCTTCTACGTGAACCTCCACTCGGTCCGCGAACGGCCGGCCTCGGAGCTGTCGTATGGGACGCAGAAGCGCGTCGAGCTGGCGCGCGCGCTTGCGTCCGGGCCACAGCTTCTGCTGCTCGACGAGCCGGCCGGCGGCCTGAGCCACGAAGAGGTCGAGCAGCTCGGCAAGTTCATCCGCCGGATGCGAGACGATTTCGAGCTGACGATCCTGCTCGTCGAGCACCACATGGGCCTCGTGATGAGCGTCGCCGACCGTGTGCACGTTCTTGACTTCGGCAAGAAGATCGCGGAGGGGACGCCGGCGCAGGTGCAGGCGGACAAGGGCGTGATCGAGGCATACCTCGGAGTCGAATCGTGAGTCTGCTGGAGCTCCGAAACGTCGAGGCGCGCTACGGCCCGGTCAAGGCTCTGCACGGTGTGTCGCTCACCATCGGCGGCGGTGAGCTCGTCGCGGTGCTCGGCGCGAACGGCGCGGGCAAGACCACGACTCTGCGCGCGATCTCGGGAACCGTGCGCCGCACCGGCGACGTCGTCTTCGGCGGAAAGGCACTACCGCGCCGTCCCGAAGCCGCCGCGAAAGCAGGAATCGCGCATGTGCCTGAAGGCCGGGGAACATTCAGCGACCTGACCGTCTGGGAGAACCTCCGCCTCGGTGCGTACACGCGTCGCGGCAGCATCAAGGACGACGCACGGCGTGTCTTCGGATTCTTCCCCCGGCTGGAAGAGCGCCGTGACCAGCAGGCCGGGACCCTTTCCGGTGGCGAACAGCAGATGCTCGCGCTCGGCCGCGCGATGATGGCGCGACCGAAGCTGCTGCTGCTCGACGAACCCTCGCTCGGTCTGGCGCCGCTGATCGTGAAGGAGATCTTCGAAGCGCTCGAGCGCATGAAGGGCCAGGACGGCATGTCGGTGCTCGTCGTCGAGCAGAACGCCAATCTCGCGCTTGCCCACGCCGCCCGCGCGTACGTCCTCGAGGTCGGCACCGTCGTCGTCGAGGGAACGAGCGACGAGCTGCGCGCAAACGAATCCGTCCGGAAGTCGTACCTGGGT
>DATHGN010000018.1:0-16516 GCA_035317565.1 Gaiellaceae bacterium | reverse complement strand
ACGAACCCACCGACGGTGAGCTCTCCGCTCGCGACCATGCGCGCACCGACGAGCAGAACGGCGGCCTGCGCGAGCATCGGCACCCACGAGATGAGCGGAACGTAGGTCGCACGCTGCCGGTTCGCGCGCACCGTCTGCTCGAACACTGCCTCCGAGCGCACGCGGAACTTCTCCTCCTCCTGCGGTTCCTGCGCGAACGACTTGACAACGTGGACGCCGACGATGTTCTCCTCGGCAACCGTCGCGACGTCCGCCAGCTTCTGCTGAACGTCGCGTAACGTCGGGTGCGTCACGTGGCTGTACCGATAGGCGAGCACGATGATCACGGGAGTGATCGCGAGTGCGATCAGGGCCAGCTGCCAGTCGAAGAAGAAGAGGACCGCCGTGACGGACAGAACCGTCAGGATGTTCTGGAAGAAGAAGATGAGCCCGTAGCCGAGGAAGAAGCGAACGCCCTGGAGATCCACGGTCGCGCGGGACATGAGCTGGCCGGTCTGATGACGGTCGTAGAAGCCGAACGAGAGCCGCACGAGGTGTGAGTAGAGGCCCTGGCGCATGTCCATCTCCACGGCCAGGGCCTGCTTTCCGGAGATGAGGCGCCGCCCGGCCATCAAGACGGCGCGGAGCACGCCGAGCCCCACGATGATCCAGACGTACTCCCACAATTTCGCCGAGTCGTGAGGGGCGATCGCGTCGTCGATCACGTTTTTCGTGACCCAGATCAGCGCGATCTGTATGCCCTGGGAGGCGACCGCGAGGACGATCGAGACGATCAGTGAGACCTTGTACGGGCGCAGGAACCCAAGTAGACGGGCAAATGTCTTCCGATACGGCGTTTCGCTGTGCTCGTTCACCCCTGAAATCTAGCCGGGGGCGTTGTCGTCACAGGCGACCGATTTCCTTCCGGACGAGCGCGGCGGCCCGCGCCGTCAGCTCCCTATTCGCGGGCGAATTCAGCCAGCTGCTCGCGCCGGAAGGGTGGGGGAGCGGAACTGCGACCGCGCCATCGAGCTCGTACGTGCGGCCGATGCAGTCCGCGAGGCTGCTCCGGATGCCGAGCACGGCCCGGATCGCAAGGCCGCCGACCGGCACGATCAGTTGCGGCCTGATCAGCTTCAGCTCCCACTCGCGCCAGTAGGAGCAGAGCTCCTGCTCGCGGGGCGTCGGCGTCCGATCTCCGCGACCGGACGGCGCACGTCCGGGATAGCAGCGGGTCACCGAGGCGCAGTAGAACGTTCGGTAGAAATCGTCTTCGTCCAGCTCGAGCCAGCGGCGCAGCGCCTTGCCGGCGCGACCCCGCCACGGGCGGCGCTCTGCTCCCTCGACGACGCCCGGCGCCTGTCCGTACATGTACGCACGCTGGTCGAGGTACTCGTTCACGACAGGCGGCGACTCGAGCGGATAGCCAGCTTCGACACACGCCCGGCAGACGCGAAGGTCGCGTTGTAGCGAGGCGAGTGAGCGGTAGGACGAACGCCGGCGCGTCAAGCGCGCGCGACGAGGAACCAGCTGCCCCGGAACAGAAGCTCGCCGCCGAGCTCCGCCGCAAGGTCCTCGCCCTCGAACACGCGCTTGTACACCTGCCAGCTCGAGCCGTCCTTGAGTTGACGCTCCTCCCAGCGCTCCGCTGCGTCACCCTCACCGCGAATGGAGGCGACGACGACGAGTTCCGGCGCCACCCGCCGCGCCTCTGCGAGGAAGGGTCGTCGCTCTCCATCCTCGAGATGGCAGTAGAAGTAACTGGTGAAGACGCGGTCGAAGGCGGCGTCCTCGAAGGGCAGGGAAAGGGCATCGCCCTGCACGAAGGTCGCAGCCGGCGCCTGGGCACGCGCGGCTTCAAGCATCCGCTCGCTGGCGTCGAGGCCGACGACCTCGCCACGCAGATGGCGCGTGAGGAAACCCGTCCCGCAGGCGACGTCAAGCGTGCGGACAGGCTCGAGGCTCCCGATTACAGCGCCGAGCTCGTCGATCTCCTCCTCCCAGCCCGGTCGGTGCCGGTCGGAATAAAGACCCCGTCCGAGCCACCAGTCGTCGTACTCGGATGCGCGCCGGTCGTAGTACGTCTTCACTCTTCCTAGAGTACGCGGCGTGGACTTGCCGCTCGAGTCGGTGCCGAACTTCTCGGAAGGCCGTGACGCGTCGACGATCGACGCTCTCGGCGCCGCTCTCGCAGCGCATGCCGACCTCCTCGACGTGCACTCGGACTGGGATCATCACCGGTCGGTGTTCACGCTCGTGGGCGACGACACCTCGCTCGTCGAGGCGTTGCTCGCAGGGATTGCAGGTGCGCGCGAGCGAATCGACCTACGCGATCACGAAGGCGCACACCCAAGGATCGGGGCGGCAGACGTCGTCCCGATCGTCGCGCTCGATCCCGCCGACCGCGAGCGCGCGAAGGATTGTGCGCTCCGGCTCGCCGACAGGATCGGGTCCGAGCTCGGCTTGCCGGTGTTCCTCTACGGCGAGTCCTCGCCCGGCCGCGGCCCCGCCTTTTACCGGCACGGAGGGCCTGCGGAGCTCCAGCGACGGATCGACGCGGGGGAGGTCAGCCCGGACTTCGGGCCGAGCACGCTCGACGAGCGAGCAGGGGGTGTGATCGTCGGCGCGCGCAACCCGCTGATCGCGTTCAACGTCAATCTCGCAACCGACGATGCAGAGGTCGCGCGTTCGATCGCGGCGGTCGTGCGTGAGGCCGGCGGCGGGTTTCCGGGTGTGCGGGCTCTTGGTCTGGCGCTTCCGCGGGCGGGCCGCGCGCAGGTGAGCATGAACGTCGAGGACTGGGAGGCAGCGGCCTTGCACGACATCGTCGAGCGTGTCGAGACAGAGGCCCACGCGCGCGGTGTCGACGTCGTGGGAGCCGAGCTCGTCGGTCTCATGCCCGCCGGGGCCGCTGCGGCTGCGGCCGGCGCAATCCTGCGCATCGACGGGTTCAACGCGTCGCACGTGCTGGAGCTGAGGTTGCTCGAGGCCCGGAGCTAGACTCGCGCACGATGGCTCAGGCGACCGCGATCCGCCTGACCGGGGACGATCTCCGGGTCAGTGATGTCTGGGCGGTCGCTCTTGGCGACGCCGAGGTCGCGCTTTCGGACGAAGCGCGGACGAAGATGCGGGCCGCGCGCGAGCTCGTCGAGCGCGCGGCGCACGGCAGTCGCGAACACACCTACGGCATCAACACCGGCTTTGGACGTTTCGTCTCGCAGTCGATCCCGGAGGAGCAAACCGGCGAGCTCCAGCTTCGCCTGCTCCGCAGTCACGCCTGTGGCGTCGGGGATCCCTATCCGCCCATGATCGTCCGTTCCGCGATGCTCCTGCGCGCGAACGCGCTCGCGAAAGGGAACTCCGGCGCGCGCGTCGAGACCGTGGAGTTACTGCTCGAGTGCCTCGGCCGCGGCGTCCTTCCCTACGTGCCCAGTCGTGGATCGGTCGGTGCGAGCGGGGACCTCGCGCCGCTTGCGCACCTTGCGCTGCCGCTGGTCGGGGAGGGGGAGGCGTACTACTCAGACAAGCTGGTCTCGGGGGCGGATGCACTGGCCGCCGCCGGGCTCGACCCGACCCGGCTCGAAGCGAAGGAGGGACTGTCGCTCATCAACGGAACGCAGTTCATGGCGGCCTACGGCGCCCTCGGCGTCGTTCGCGCGCGCCGGCTCACGCGTACGGCCGACATCGCGTGCTCGCTCTCACTCGAGGCGCTGCAGGGCTCGCGAACGAGCTTTCTCCCACAGATCCACCGCCTCCGTCCGCTTCGCGGCCAATCGGATTCGGCGGCGAACGTCCTGCGCCTGCTCGAGGGATCCGCCATCAACGAGGCGCACAAGTGGTGCGATCAGGTGCAAGACGCGTACTCGCTCCGCTGCGCGCCACAGGTGCACGGCGCCTCGCGCGACTTGCTCGACTACGTCGAAGGGACCGTGGCGGTCGAGCTCAACGCGGCGACGGACAATCCGCTCGTGCTCGTGGAAGACGAGTTGCTCGTCTCGAACGGGAACTTTCACGGCCAGCCGCTGGCGTTCGCGCTCGATGCGCTCGCGATGGCCTGCTCCGAGCTCGCCAACATCTCCGAGCGTCGTGTCGAACGGCTCGTCAATCCGAATCTCTCGGGCGGCCTGCCCGCATTCCTGACGACGGACGGCGGACTGAACTCCGGCTTCATGATTCCCCAGTACGTCGCGGCCTCGCTCGTGAGCGAGAACAAGTCGCTTTGCCATCCCGCCAGCGTCGACTCGATTCCGACGAGCGCCGGCCAGGAGGATCACGTGTCCATGGGGAATGCCGCCGCGCTCAAGGCGTGGCAGGTGCTCGCGAACTCCGAGCGCGCGCTCGCGATCGAGTTGCTCGCGGGGGCCCAGGCCGTGGAGTTTCTCGCTCCACTCGAGCCTGGACACGGCGTGCGCGCTGCACACGGATTCGTCCGTTCGCTCTCGCCGCGGCTCGGAGACGATCGCTCGCTCTCGCACGACATCGAGACGGTCGCGGCCGCGATCCAGGACGGTTCGTTCCTCGCGGCGGTCGAGGCGGAGGTGGGTGAGCTCGCGTGAGCACTACGCGTCCACTCGACGCTGTCGTCCAGGAGCTCTGCGGGGATCTGACCCGCATCCGTTCGCCGCGCGGCACTGAGTTACACGCGCGCGCGTGGTCGACGGAGGCACCGTTGCGGATGCTGCTTAACAACCTCGATCCCGAGGTCGCAGAGCGGCCTGAGGATCTCGTCGTCTACGGCGGATCGGGCAAGGCTGCACGGAGTCCCGAGGCGTTGCGGGCCATCGTCCGGTCGCTGCTCGAGCTCGGCGAAGACGAGAGCCTGCTCGTGCAGAGCGGCAAGCCGGTCGGCGTGTTCCGGACGCACCAGGGCGCGCCGCGCGTGCTGATCGCCAACGCCATGCTCGTTCCGCGCTGGGCGACGTGGGACGAGTTCCGCCGGCTCGAGGCCCTCGGACTGACGATGTACGGACAGATGACCGCGGGGAGCTGGATCTACATCGGCACGCAGGGGATCTTGCAAGGCACCTACCAGACGTTCGCGGCCGCGGGCGAGACCCACTTCGGCTCGCCCGACCTCGCGGGCCGCACGATCCTCACCGCCGGGCTCGGCGGGATGGGCGGCGCGCAGCCGCTCGCCGGGACGATGGCCGGCGCCGCAATCCTCTGCGTAGAGGTCGATCCGACTCGAATCGAGCGCCGGCTGGAGACGCGCTACCTCGACGAGGCGACCGAGTCGTTGGACGACGCGCTCGCGCGGATCCGTGCCGCGTCGGCAGAAGGGCGAGCGCTCTCGGTGGGGCTGCTCGGAAACGCAGCCGAGGTGATTCCCGAGCTGGCGCGTCGCGGCGAGCATTTCGATCTGGTCACAGATCAGACGGCTGCGCACGATCCGCTGACTGGTTACATCCCGGTCGGTCTGACCGTCGAGGCCGCGGCTGCGTTACGTGAATCGAATCCGTACGAGTATCTCTCGCGCGCACGTGTGTCGATTGTGCGTCATGTCGAAGCGTTACTCGAGTTCGTCCGGGCCGGCAGTTATGTTTTCGATTATGGCAACAACCTCAGGGGTGAGGCCCGTGAAGGTGGCGTAGCGGAGGCGTTCTCATACCCGGGCTTCGTCCCGGCCTATATCCGGCCGCTCTTCTGTCGCGGCGTCGGCCCGTTCCGGTGGGCGGCGCTCTCGGGTGAGGCGGCGGACATCGCGGCGATCGACGCGGTGCTCCGCGACCTCTTCCCGGACGATCCGCTCCTGCAACGGTGGCTCGACCTGGCGGCGGACCGCGTGGCGTTCCAGGGCCTGCCGGCCAGGATCTGCTGGCTCGGGTACGGGGACCGCGCGCGGGCGGGATTGGCGATCAACGAGCTCGTTCGCTCCGGTGAAGTCAAGGCACCGATCGTGATCGGGCGGGACCACCTCGACTCAGGGTCCGTCGCCTCGCCGTACCGCGAGACGGAAGCCATGCGCGACGGCTCCGATGCGATTGCCGACTGGCCGATCCTGAACGCCCTTCTCAACGTGGCAGCGGGCGCGACGTGGGTGAGCGTGCACCACGGCGGGGGAGTCGGGATCGGCAACTCGATCCACGCAGGGATGGTCATCGTCGCCGACGGGACCGATGACGCTGCGGAGCGCCTCGAGCGAGTGCTGACAGCGGATCCCGGCACCGGCGTCATGCGACATCTCGATGCGGGGTATCCCGAGGCGATCGCTGCGGCCGAGTCGCACGGGCTCGAGGCGCCGATGCCGCCCGCCGAACGCGGATGAATCCCACAGGCGGCGGGCGCCGCCTGCTCGTCCGCGATCTGAAACAGCTCGCGACAGCAGGGGGGCGGTCTGCCCCGCTGCGGGGAGGCGAGCTCGCCGAGGTCGACGTGATCGAAAACGCGTACGTCCTCTGCGCCGGCGAATCGATCGAGGGCGTCGGCCGCATGCGCGACCTCCCGAGTCTCGACGGCGACGTGAAGGAGGTCGACGGGCGAGGGCTCTGCGCGATCCCCGGGCTCGTCGACTGCCACACGCACGCCTGCTTTGCCGGCGACCGCGTGGAGGAGTTCGCGCTCCGCGCGTCCGGGGCGTCCTACGAAGAGCTGCACGCAGCGGGAGGCGGAATCATGTCCACGGTCCGGGCGACGCGCGCAGCCGGTCCCGAAGAGCTCGCCGCCGCCGTGCGCAAGCACGGCAGCTGGATGCTGCGCGCGGGGACGACGACGTTCGAATCGAAATCCGGCTACGGCCTCGACCGCGAGACCGAGCTCGCGTCATTGCAGGCGATCCGAGAGGAGGGCGGGGTCCCCACGTGGCTCGGGGCACACGCGGTGCCGCCCGAGTACGACGACGCGGATGCCTACCTCGACTTCATCCTGACGCACGTCCTCCCGGACGCCGCCAGGCTCGCGGAAGCCGCCGACGTGTTCGTCGAACGCGGCGCGTTCGACGCAGCGCAGGCGCGGCGCTATCTGGGTGCCTGCGCCGAAGCGGGTCTCGCGCTTCGTCTGCACGCCGACCAGTTCACCGAGCAGGGCGCCGTCCCGCTCGCGATCGAGCTCGGCGCGAGGTCGGTCGACCACCTCGAGGCAACTGGCGCCGAGGGAGTCGCTGCGTTGGGAGCAAGCGATGTCGCGGCCGTGCTGCTCCCGGCGAGCGCCCTCTTCCTCGGCCGCCCGATGCCGCCGGCGCGGGCGCTCGTCGAAGCCGGCGCGATCGTCGCGCTCGCGACCGACTTCAATCCCGGCAGCGCATTCTGCGAGAGCCTGCCGCTCGTGTGCTCGCTGGCGGCGACCCAGCTCAAGCTGTCGCCGGCGGAGGCCCTTGCCGCCTGCACCGTCAACGCGGCGCACGTCCTCGGTCGTTCCGAGCGGCTCGGGCGCCTCGCTTCCGGCTACGACGCGGATATCGTGCTGCTCGACGCGCCTGACTGGCGGTATCTCGCCTATCACCTCGGAGGGAACCTCGTGGCCAACGTCGTTCTCCAAGGTCAGCTCGCCGAGTTAGGCTAGTTCCGCCATGCCGACCAGAAAGCAGCGACGGCGCGACGCGAAGGCGCGGCGCCACGAATACGAATACGTCTACGTCGACGACGACGGGAACGAGGTCGCCGTCGACCAGGGCGAGCTTCGTACGGAGAAGAACGGAGCGCGTGAGGCGAAGCCGCGGAAACCGCAGCAGGGAAAGCCCGCCGCCCGCGGTACAGCGCGGCGCACGGTCGAGCCTCCCTCCTGGCGTCGGTCGATTCGGCGAGCGGCGCTCTTCGGGCCGATCTTGATCCTGGCGATGATTCTGCTCAACCGAAACCAGCCGTTCGTGCAGCAGGTCTTTCCGGCGGTCTTTCTGATCGCCTTCTTCATCCCGTTCAGCTACTTCACCGACTCGCTGACCTACCGCATGTTCCAGAAGCGCCTCGCGCGGCGCGACGCTCCGAAGACGCGCTAGTCCTTCTTCGCGTCGCCGCGGTAGTGTCCCTCGCCTGGCCAGGGTGCGAGGACGAGCAAGATGCGTGCGCCCGACTCGGTCGAGATCGAGCGTCGCTCGTCCGCGTCGAACGAGAAGAAGCAGCCGGCGTCGGCGTCGATCGTCTCGCTACCGGCCTCGACTCGCACGGAACCGTCGACGACCGAGACGAGCGCGCGTTCCTTCACCTGATGATCGCCGAGCGCCTGTCCCGGTTGGAGCGAGATCAGCACGGCTCGCGCTGCGGCGTCCGAGCGGAGGACCACCGGCGAGCGGATGCCGTCGGGAGTGTCGATCTCGCGAAGGTTCCAGCTCTGCATCAATGAGGATCTTAAGTGCGGCGACAGGCCGCCGTTAGACTCAAACGCCCGTGAGCCTCGCAGTGAACCGATACGAGCTCGGCCCGATCGGGACGAACTGCTACGTCGTCCGTGCTCACGACCGCGCGCACGAGGCAGTCGTCGTCGATCCCGGTGCAGACGCGCCGAGGATTCTCGAAGAGCTGGCGGCCCTCGAGGCCACTTGCGCGGCGATTCTGATCACCCATGGTCACTGGGATCACCTCGGTGGAGTGGCTGAGCTGGCCCAGGCAACCGGGGCACCCGTCTACATGGCAGACGACGAACGGCTCCTGCTCGAGGACGTCAACAGCTTCACGCCGCCGGGAGTCGAGCTCCAGCCTTACTCACCCGATGTGGCCCTGCAGGGCAACGAGGTGCTCGAGCTTGCCGGCATGTCGTTCGAGACGTTGCGCGTTCCGGGCCACTCGCCGGCGCATCTCGCCTACCACACCGAGGGTGCGGTCTTCTCCGGAGACCTCCTGTTCGCCGGCTCGGTCGGCCGCACGGATCTTCCCGGGGCAGATTGGGACACGCTCGTCGAGTCGATCCGCACGCTTGCGGACCGGTACCCGCGGGACACGATCGTCTACTCGGGTCACGGACCAGAGACGACGATCGGCGCGGAGCTCGATCGAAATCCGTTTCTCGCGGAGCTGCGCGCGTGACGCGCTTCGAGGCGCCGCGCGGCACCCACGACATCCTCCCGTCCGAGCAGCCGCTCTGGGAATGGGTGAAGGGGGAGATGCAGGACGTCGCGTCCGTTTACGGGTACCGCCGCATCGACACACCCGCCTTCGAGGACACGGATCTGATCGTCCGGACGTCGGGCGGGGGCTCCGACGTGGTGCAGAAGGAGACGTACACGTTCACCGACCGAGGTGACCGATCGCTGACGTTGCGCCCTGAAGCAACGGCGCCGATCTGCCGGGCGTACGTGCAGCACGGCCTGCAACGCGAGCCCCAACCGCAGAAGCTGTACACGATCGGGCCGATGTGGCGGTACGACCGGCCGCAGCGCGGGCGCTACCGCGAGCACTGGCAGCTCTCGATCGAGGCGATCGGCACGGACGACCCTGCGATCGACGCAGAGGTGATTCAGCTCTATGCAGAGCTTCTGCGCCGCGTCGGCGTCACCGACTGGGTGCTCGAGCTGAACTCGATCGGCGACCAGAACTGCCGTCCGGCTTACATCGAGCAGCTGGCCGCCTGGCTCGACCAGCATGAGCAGAAGCTCGACGACGAGGCGCGCGCGAAGCGCGCGACATCGCCGCTCCGGGTCTTCGACGTGAAGAGCGAGCGCGTTCAGGCGTTGCTCGCGGGGGCGCCGAAGATCGGGGAGTCGCTCTGCGCTGCCTGCCGTGAGCACTTCGAGCGCGTGCGTGAGTACCTCGATACCTATGGTGTCCGCTACGAGCTCATGCCGACCCTGGTCCGTGGCCTCGACTACTACACACGCACGACATTCGAGTTCAAGGACGAGGCAATCGGAGCGAAGGACACAATCTGCGGCGGTGGACGCTACGACGGGCTGATCGAGGCGATCGGCGGCCCGCCGACGCCCGGGATCGGCTTCGGCGCCGGCATCGAGCGTCTGCTGCTGTCGATCGGTGCGGAGCGCGCCGAGCCCGCGCACGCCGACGTCTTCTTCGTGTTCGAGGAAGGTGCGGACCGCGCCCGGGTCCTGCCGCTGCTCGCCGAGCTACGGCGGCGCGGGCTCCGGGCGGACATGGACTACGCCGGCCGGTCGGTCAAGGGGCAGCTCACCCAGGCCGGTCGCCTCGGCGCCGGCTGGACCGTGATCGTGAACGGCGGCCGGGCGACGGTCCGCGAGTCGGGCCGTCCCGACTTCACGGCGTCGCTCGACGAGCTCGTGGACCGGATCTCCGGATGAGCACCTGGCGCGACCTGTATGCCGGCGAAGTGCGCCCCGATCACGTCGGGCAAGAGCTCACCGTGGCAGGCTGGGTCGCGCGCAGGAGAGATCACGGCGGTCTCATCTTCATCGACCTCCGTGATCACACGGGCATCGTCCAGCTCGTGATGAACCCGGAACGCGCTCCGGATGCGGCGCGGACCGCGCACGACATCCGCTCCGAGTTCGTGGTGCGTGCACAAGGCGAAGTCGTGCGTCGGGCGCCAGACGCCGTGAACCCGAACATCCCGACGGGCGAAGTCGAGCTCCAGGTGAACGAGCTCGAGATCGTCTCGCGCTCCGAGCCCCTGCCGTTCCAGATCGACGACGAAGGTGTCGAGGAGCCCATCCGCCTTCGCTACCGTTATCTCGACTTGCGCCGCGACCGCATGCAGCGCAACCTGCGCCTCTCCGCAACGGTCATCGGTGCGATCCGACGTTCGATGGAAGAGCAGGGCTTCATCGACGTGTGGACTCCCTCGATGACGCTCGGTACGCCGGAGGGTGCCCGCGACTTTCTCATCCCGATGCGCCTACAACCCGGGCGGTTCTATGCGCTCGCCCAATCGCCGCAGCTCTTCAAGCAGCTCTTCATGGTCGGCGGGATCGACCGCTACTACCAGATTGCGACTGCGTGGCGGGACGAGGATCTCCGTGCAGACCGGCAGTTCGAGTTCCGCCAGCTCGACCTCGAGCTCGCGTTTCCGACGCGCGAGGAGGTGCTCGACGTCCTCGAGCAGATCGTCGTCGCGTCGTTCGAAGCCCTCGGCCGAACACCGCCGTCACGGCCGTTTCCGCGCATGTCCTATGCCGACGCGATGCTGCGCTACGGCTCCGACAAGCCCGACCTCCGCTTCGGTCTGGAAATCCAGGACGCGACCGGGCTCACGCGCGACTCGCAGTTCGGAGTGTTCGCGAACGCCGAAACGGTGCGCTACCTCGTCGCGCCGAAGTCGTTCTCGCGCGGTGAGCTGCAGAAGCTCGAGGACTTCGCGAAGGAGTGGGGGGCGAAAGGGCTCGCGTATCTCGTCTACGACGAGAGCGGGGAGGTGCGCTCGCCGATCGCGAAGTTCCTCACGGAGGCAGAGCTCGAGGCATTTCGCGCGCCGCCCGGCTCGACCGTGCTCTTCGTCGCCGACAGCACGCCGATGGTGGAGCGGGTGCTCGGCGCACTGCGTCTCCACCTCGGCCAGGAGCTCGGCCTCGTCGACGAGTCGCGTGACGAGTTCCACTGGGTGCTCGACTTCCCCCTGTTCCTGAAAGACGACGACACGGGCCAGTGGACGTTCGTCCATCACCCGTTCACAAGCCCTGCACCGGGCCATGAGGACCTGATCGAGAGCGATCCGGGTGCAGCCTTGAGCCAGCATTACGACCTGGTCTGGAACGGCTGGGAGCAAGGCTCGGGCTCGATCAGGATCCACCGCCAGGAGATCCAGGAGCGAGTCTTTCGCGCCATGGGAATGAGGGAGGAGGAGGCACGCGCGAAGTTCGGCTGGTTCCTCGACGCGCTGCGACTGGGCGCGCCGCCCCATGGTGGGTTCGCCCTCGGGATCGAGCGTTTCGTGGCGCTCCTGGCCGGCGAGTCGAACATCCGCGAGGTGATCGCCTTCCCCAAGACCGCCAGCGGCTCGGATCCGCTCACAGGGGCACCCGCGCCGACGACGAAGGAACGGCTGGACGAGCTCGGAATCAGTGTGAAGATGCCAAAGGCTTAAGCCCCCCTGCCTGAACGGCCGATGGAACCTGCATACTTTGGTCGAAGGGCCAACCGCAGATGGCAACTCAAGAACCCGGACAACAGACCTCGCTGACGGCGCTCCCGCGCCTCGAAGACCTGCCGAAGAGCGGGGACGGCTACGACACCGAGAAGGTGCGCGACGCCTTCGAGGCATTCCGCCGCCATTCCGCCCAGCTCCAGGCGCAGCTCCGTGTGCTCCAGGCGGCCAGTCGAAGCGGCCAGTCGGTCGAGCCTACCGGTCATGCAGTCCGCATGGACTCGCTGCATCTGATTCGCGCTGCCTCAGAATTCGCCGACACCATCGAGGCCGACGCGCAGAAGGCTTCCGAGGCCCAGCTGTCCAAGACCGAGGAAGAGGTTCGCCGGCGCCGCCGCGAGCAGCAGGACCGCGAAGCCGAGATCGAGCGCTACCGCCAGGAGAGTGAACGCCAGCGCGCGGAGATGCTCAACAACGCGCGCAACGAGGCGCGTGAGCTGCTTGCGAATGCCAACCGCGATGCGACCCAGGAGCTCCGCGAGGCAGAGGCCAAGGGCAGCCGGCTCCTTGAACAGTCGCGCCACCAGGCGACCGAGCTGACGAACTCCGCGCGGGCCGAGGTCGAGCAGACCCTCGAATGGGCGCGCGCGCAGGCCGCTGCGATTCTCAGCCGCGCCCAGAGCGGCACCGAGCAGCTCCTCTCGGCGGCCGGGCTCGGCGACGACGAGATCAAGAAGGTCGGGGAAGCAATCGTCGCAGCGGCGAAGGGTGTCACCGAGGCCGGCCGCACGCCGCCAGCGGGGGTTCGTCCCGCCGCCGCCGTGGCGCCACCACCCGTCTCGCCTCCCGCCGCACCACCGACGAGCCAGAAGCCGCAAGAAGCAGCCGATACCGCCGACGGCGACGAGACGGAGCCCCCGTCCCCGGGGCCCGCGAACAAGCCGCCCGCCGAGCAACAACCGTAGGATCCCCGCGTGCCCGTCGTCGGCTCCCGCTTCCTCGTCGAGGCCGGATTCATCATCGCGGTCGCAGTCATCGCCGGAATCGAGCGGCTCAGTACCTGGTGGATCATCGCGGTTGTCGCCGGTGCCTGGCTCATCGTCGCGGCCGTCGAGATCGCCGTGTGGGCCCGGAACGTTGTTGCGCGGCAGCCTCAGGCGGTCGACGAGCCGGCTGACCTGGAGCCTCCACCGACGCCCGCACACGCGTCCCGCCCGCCCGTCGTCGCACGACCCCAACCAGCGGTTGAGACGCGCAAGCCGGAGCCCGTCTGCGAGCCAGAGCCGGAGCCAGAACCGACACGAGAGCCCGTGCCGCCCCGGATCGCGGCGGTGCCGGCGCTCGCACCGGAGCCCGAGCCTGAGCCGGAACGCGAGCCCGAAGCCGAACCGGAAGAGCCGGAGCGGGTCGTCGCCTTTCTCCCGGCGAACGACGCCCCACGCGAGTGGAATCTCTGGGAGCTCGAGCGGGCTGCGCGCGACCACGGCGGCGACGACGTCGCGCGAAACGAAGAGCGTTCGTACCTCTTGATGTATCTCCGCGAGTTCGCCGGTCCCGACGGGATTCTCCCCGCCGATTTCGACGCCCTCGTGCGGGAGTCGTTCGGCGACGTGCTGCACAGCGTCGCGTGAACGTGCCTCTCGCCCAGCGCACGGTCTGGCTGGCCGGGATCACCCTCGTCGCGGCGATCGCAGCGCTCGCGATCAATCATCGAGACGCGGGCTCGAAGAACAAGCTTCCCGCCGCCGTCAGCGTCCCCGGCACGGAGAACGGCTACTACACCGCGCGGGCCGCGCCGTATGGACCGACCGCGTCCCGCCGGCGCACCGCGTGCGGCACGCCCTTCCTCAAAACGACCGAGGGTGTGGCGCATCCCGTGCTCCCTTGCGGCGTCAAGCTCTACATTCGCTACCAGGGGCGCGAGGTCCTGACGCAGGTAATCGACAAGGGGCCGAACGTTCCCGGCCGCGACTTCGACATCACCAAGGCCCTCGCAAATCGACTGGACCTGCACGGTGCCCAGACGATTCAGTGGCGTTTCGCGCGTTAGACGCTACGCTGCGAGCGGCCGACCCTGTTCGTGGCTGCGCATTCAATGTAGAACCAACAAAGACGCTAAGGGAGCTTCTGTCCGGCCAAGGCTTTTGCCGGAAGTCGGCAAGGCACCCACCTGGCTATCCAGGTTCACAGCGGGCGCAGTCACGGCAGGGCCTGGCCTTAACGCTGGAAAGTCCGGCCCGGCTTCGCCGGGCCTTGACGACTTTCCAGCGATGAGAGCGGCGGTCTCCGAGAGCCGTTCAGGCGAGCGCCGGCTAAGCCGGCACTCGCGGCGATTGCCGCTAGCCTGATTTCCATGGTTGAGCTCATTGGAGATTCTGCACGTGGGGCTGACTTTGCGTTTGTGCGGCTCGCTTTTGACGGTGAGCGGATTGTCGAGGCTGACGCGCCTGGGCTCGAGCGGTCGCTTGTCGGGTTGACATTGCTCGAGGCTGCTTCCGTTGGTGGGGACGAGCTTGCGGCTGATGCGCTGGCCAATGCGATCGGGCCCGTTTTTCGGGCTTCGCGCTCCGAAGGTCGGATCGCGGTTGCGATGAGTGGGGGGGTCGACAGTGCGGTTGCGCTGCTCAAGTCCTTGCCCAACGCGATCGGTGTGACGCTTCGGCTCTGGCTCGATCCTGATGGGCCCGACGCCGAGCGCGCATGCTGTTCGCCCGATGCGGTGTTGGCTGCCCGTGCGACCTGCCACGCGCTCGGGGTGCCTCACGTGACGCTCGACCTGCGCGAGGAGTTCCGGCGCGCGGTCGTCGACCCGTTCGTCCTAGGTTACGAGCGCGGGGAGACGCCGAACCCATGCATTCACTGCAACGGCGGCTTCCGCTTCGCGCGGCTGCTCGCCTTTGCACACCGCGCAGGAGCCGACAAGCTGGCGACCGGCCATTACGCACGCATCGTCGAGCACCGTGGACGATTGCTGCTCGCCCGCGGTGTCGATCCATCGAAGGACCAGTCGTACATGCTCGCGAAGATCGATCCGGCGAAGCTCGACCGCATCTCGTTCCCGCTCGGCGGCCAGTCGAAGGAAGAGACGCGAGCAGAGGCGGAGCGCGCCGGGCTTGCAGTTGCGCGGCGCGGGGAGAGCCAGGAAGCCTGCTTCCTCGCCGGCGACGACTATCGCAACTTCCTCGAGCGTCGCGGGCTCGCTGCCGAGGACGGCGCGGTCGTGGACGAGGAGGGAACAGAGCTCGGCCGCCATTCCGGCTACTGGCGCTTCACGCCCGGCCAGCGCAAGGGTCTCGGCGTCGCAACCGGTGCGCCGGTCTATGCGCTGCGCGCGGATGCACGAACGAACACCGTCGTGGTCGGCAGCCTCGAGTCACTGGCGCGCACGTCGCTCGCCGCGACCGGGAACCTCTACGTGCCCGTCGAGGAGGTCGAAGCGAAGCTTCGGTACCGCTCGGAGGCCGTGCCCGCTCACGTTCAGCCGACAACCGCAGGCTTCCGGCTCGAGCTCGCGCAGCCCGTGTACGGCGTCGCCGCCGGTCAGGCAGCGGTGCTCTACGAGGATGGGGTCGTCGTCGCGGCCGGGATCATCGAGGCCGATCCGTAGTATCCGAGCCGGGTGGACTTCCTAGCGCTCACCTGCGAAACCGGCTGCGCCGGTCGTTCGTTGTATCCCAGGGCCGGACTGGAGGGACACACTTGAGCGTTGACGAGATCTGCCTGACGCTGCCTGCAGACGACGCATTCCACGGCGTCGCCCACCTCGTGGTGGGCGGGCTCGCCGTGCGCCTCGACCTGACGTTCGAGCACCTCGAAGATCTCGAGCTGGCCCTGGACACCTTGCTCGATCGGCCGAGCGCGGGTGATGAGCTGACGGTACGCGTGCTCGTCGCGGACGGCGAGCTCCGAACGATCGTCGGGCCCTTCACTTCGCTGCGCGCCGAGTACGAACAGGCCGGTGGCGCTGAAGACCTGAACCTGCACCGCATCCTGGGCGCGGTCTGCGATGCAGTCGCGATCGAGGATCGTGACGGCGGGCAGTGGGTCGAGCTCACAAAGCGCGTCGATACCGTGAAAGAGGGCGTGACGTGAACGAGTCCGACAAGGTCCTGCTGCGCAGGTACCACGAGAACGGTGATCTCCAGGCGCGCGAGCAGCTGATCGAGCAGTACATGTCGCTCGTGCGCTCACTTGCCCGGAGGTACTCGTATCGCGGCGAGCAGCTCGAGGACCTCGTTCAGATCGGAGCGATCGGATTGATCAAGGCGATCGACCGATTCGATCTCGACCGTGGCGTCGAGCTGACGACCTACGCGACGCCGAACATCATCGGCGAGATCAAGCGCCACTTCCGCGACAAGGGCTGGGCAGTGCGCGTGCCACGGGGACTTCAGGAGCTGAACGTCCAGTTGTCCAAGATCGTCGAGCAGCTCACCGTGCAGCTCGGGCGCTCGCCGACGATCACCGAGCTTGCGAAGGCTGCCGACGTCGAGGAAGAAGAGGTGCTCGAAGCGCTCGAGTCGGGCCGCGCATATTCGTCGCTCTCACTCTCGACCGGCAGCGGCGGCCAGGACGACGGTGAGGATCTCGATCCGCTCGAGTCGATCGGCACCGAGGA
>DATHGN010000017.1:0-2176 GCA_035317565.1 Gaiellaceae bacterium | reverse complement strand
CAGCGCGCGAGCCGGCATTCGCGGCTGGAGCCTGGGTCGCCGAGGCGCCTGCAAGCCCCAAGGCGACGGCAAGCAGGAATAGAGCGCAGACGAAAGGTGCGCGGGTGACCGCACGACGATCAAGAGCCGCAGTTGCCAGGTGACCCACACTAGTACTTCGAGCACCAGACAACAATCGTCGCCGTCAAAGTCGTGTTGCCTGACAGGAACTTCGCCGAGCCGGTGTTTCGTGCCGCTAGGGCGGATGACCAGGCGGAAGGTTGGCTATCCACTGAGCCACTGGGGCTCGATCCCGGAGGGTAGCGCTGTACTCCCTCGGACGAGGGAGCGCGCCGCAAGTTTGGGCCGTCGATGGCGACTGACCAGACGTAGGCCTCAACCCTCCACGCCCCGAAGGGATTCCAAGTGCGCAAAAGACTGACTCGCATGACCCGCCGTTCCCTCGTCGGCGCGCTCGTGGGGCTTGCGTTCGCCGCCGCTGCAGGCGTCGGCCTCGCGCAGGTCACGACCGGCTCGAACGAGAGCCAGCCGGCAACGAGCACGACCGAGTCCCAGACGACCTCGACGCAGACCACGACGACTGGCGACCGCGAAGGACAGTCCGCGGACGACCAGGAGTCGGAGTCCGAGGAGAACGATTTCGAGGATCAAGGACACACAACCTCGAGCACGACGTCGACGAGCATGTCGACGACCATCGCGAACCAGACCACGTCGACCGGCGACGAGGCCGGCGGCGACTTCGGCAGCGGCCAGGAAAAGATGGACGTCTGCCACAAGACCGGTAACGGCGGTGAGCACACGATCAACATCGCGGCTCCCGCAGTTCCCGCACACATGGCGCACGGCGACAGTATGGGCGCATGTGCGACGACCACGACCACGGCCGCCGCGATGACTTCGACCGCGACTACCGGTACGACGACGACGAGTAGTCACGGCTCGAAGAAGCCGAAGAAGCTGAAGCCGCAGCACACGACGACCCACAGCACGTCGAACCACACCAAGTCGACCCACGGCAAGTCGAGCCACGGCAAAAGCACCAAGTCGCACGGTGGCGGAAGCCACGGCAAGAGCGGCGGCGGTCAGAGCCACGGCAACGGCGGCGGTGGCGGCAAGGATCACGGGAAGTAGCGCATGTCAGACGTTTCGTAAGGAACGAGGGCCCCGCACTGCGGGGCCCTCACCGTTTTCAGGGCGATACGCTCCGCTCGTGATCCGGGAGCTCTTGGAAGCTCGCGCCGGCGAGGACTACGACCTCTACGCGCGCGGGATCAACCCGAAGTTCATGCGGGTGCTGAAGACGATCGGCTTCGACCGCGTATGGGCGCGCGCCGAAGGGCAGTACCTCTACGACGCGGACGGGAACCGCTTCCTCGACATGCTCGGGGGCTTCGGGATGTTCAACGCCGGGCGGAACAACCCCCGGATCCGGCAAGCGCTCGTCGAGACGCTCGAGCTCGACACTCCCGGATCGGTCCAGCTCGGCGTCTCGTTGTTGCCGGGCCTCCTCGCGGAAGAGCTGCTGAAGCGGACGCCCGCGCGGCTCGCGCGAGTCCTGTTCACGAGCTCGGGCACCGAGGCAGTCGAAGCGGCGCTCAAGCTCGGACGCGCCGCCACCGGCAGGTCGCGCGTCGTCTCGACCGAGCAGTCCTTCCACGGGCTCACGCTCGGCGCGCTCTCGGCCGGCGGCGATCGGCATTTCGTCGAGCGTTTCGGCCCGCTGCTGCCGGATTTCTCGAGGGTTCCGTTCGGCGACCTCGACGCACTCGAAGTCGCACTCCGCAGCGAAGACGTCGCGATCTTCCTCGTCGAGCCCGTGCAGGGAAAGGGAGTGAACCTCCCGCCGTCCGGCTACCTGGAAGGCGCGCAGGAGCTCTGCCAGCGGCACGGCACGCTCTTTGCCGTCGACGAGGTGCAGACCGGGTTCGGCCGCACCGGCAAGCTCTTCGCGTTCGAGCACTGGGGGCTCGAGCCGGATCTCGTCACCGTCGCGAAGTCGCTATCCGGCGGCTACGTCCCCGTCGGGGGACTGCTCATGTCACAGCAGGTGTACGACGGCGTCTTCGACTCGCTCGAGCATTCGGTCAGCCACGGCTCGACCTTCGCGCCGAACGACCTCGCGATGGCGGCTGGGCTCGCGACCCTGCGGGAGCTCGACGACGCCGACCTCGTC
>DATHGN010000016.1:0-8003 GCA_035317565.1 Gaiellaceae bacterium | reverse complement strand
CGCGAACGCCTACGTCAATCCCGACGTCTTCCCGATCATCCTCTCCGTCTACCTCGTCGTCGGCCTGGCGGTGGGCGGGCTCGACTCGCTCTTCGGGATGATCGCCGGCGCCGCCCTGATCTACTTCCTGCAGAACCATGCCGACACCGTTGCGCGCTGGCTGAATCACCTGCCTGCGCTGAGCCTCGACCCGCAGAAGCCGGGGATCCCGAGTGTCGTGTTCGGGGTTGTGCTGATCGTCGTGATGGTGCTGCTCCCGACCGGCGTCGGAGGCTTGGTGCGACGGCTCTTTGGGCCGCTAACAACTCGGCTATACACTCGGTCTTAGGTGAGCAGGTGGGCGTGAGGGTCTTTGTCGTTTGTGCCACTGTGGCCGTCATGGCCGCCGCGTCTGCCGGCGCGCGCCCCGTCGCCACTCCCGGTGTCTCGTCGGACGAGATCCACATCGGCTCGAGTGTGCCGCTGAGCGGGGAGGCTGCAATCGCCGGGAACGTCGCGCGCGGAATCGACGCCTACTTCAAGTACGTGAACGACAAGGGCGGGGTTCTCGGACGCAAGCTCAAGTACACGTACCTCGACGACGGGTACGACCCTGGCCGCGCAGTGAACAACACGATCCGCTTGATCCAGCAGGAGCAGGTATTCGCGGTCTTCAGCTCGCTCGGTACGAACAACAACCTCGCAGTCCGCAAGCTCCTGAACGACGCCAAAGTCCCGCAGCTCTACGTGTCGTCCGGCGCGACGACATTCGGCCGCGACTACAAGAAGTACCCGTGGACGATCGGGTACATCCCGCCGTATTCGGAGGAAGGCGAGATCTACGGGCGCTATGTAGTCAAGAACATCAAGAAGGCGAAGGTCGCTGTTCTGTACCAGAACGACGACTACGGCCGCGATCTCCTGGCCGGGATGAAGCGCGGGCTCGGCGCGAAGGCGAAGTCGATCGTCGCGAGCGTGGGCTACGACCCGACGTCCTCGGATGTGCAGCCGCAGGTGACCCAGCTGAAGGCCTCGAAGGCCAACGTGCTGATGGTGTTCGCCTTCGGCAAGTTCTCGCTCCAGGCGTTCAACGCCGTGTCACGACTCGGCTGGAAGCCGCAGATCTTCGTCAACGACGTGTCGTCTGCCGCGTCGCTGATGTCGATCGTCCCGCAAAAGGCGGCGAACGGATCGATCTCGATCGTATTCGGCAAGGACCCGGCCTCACCTCAGTGGGCGAAGGACAAGGGGGTCAAGCTCTTCCAGTCGATCCTCAAGAAGTACGGCAACGGGGTCAGCTCACGCGACCTGAAGGACGGCTACTTCACCGCAGGTATGGCAACGGCCTACACGCTCGTCAACACGCTCAAGAAGGCCGGGAAGAACCTGACCCGGCAGAGCGTGATGAACGCGGCGACGCATCTGACCGAACGCGGGAATCCGTTCGTGTTGCCGGGCATCGTCATCCACACGACGCCGACGAGTCGCTATCCGATCACGCAGGTGCGACTACAGCGGTGGTCGAAAGGCGCATGGCGCACCTTCGGCAAGCTCGTCTCGGCCAAGCCCGGCTAGCGCTGGTCAGCGACAGTCCGAGTTGTCGCCGACGACCGCGGCGAGCGCGCGCCTGGCCGTGACGGCAAAGCGGAGCGAGACGATGCCGGGATGTCGAACCGTTAGCTCCGTCATGCCGTCGGCGCTCGGGCTCAGGCAACCCGCAGGTGTGTGCCAGTAGGGCGCGTACGTGACGCCGAGCCGGTAAGTGCCCGCCACGGGCGCGGCGATGCGGATCGACGAGTAACCGAGCTTGAGCACACGTGCCGGTCGGCTGACGAGCGGGCGTGGTGACGGAACGGCGAAGACGGTCGTCGTCGCAGTGCGGTGGACGACTTTGAGGCCCGAGCGGCCACTCTCGAGCAGCCGTGCTTCGGCGCGTGCGCTGTAGTCCGGCGTCGCAGAGGTGAGCACGACGTAGCGGACGCTGAGCTTGCGCAGCCAGTTCACGTAGGCAGACGGTCCCAGGTTCCCGTACAGCACGCGGTTCTGCGGAAAGTCCTCCTGCCTGAACCAGCCGCGCACGAGCGGGATCCGCGCGCGGGCGAGAAAGTCGGCGGGCCAGTGACCTCGCGTGTCCACCGCCTCGACGCGATACGAGGGCCGCACGTGGCCCTGGAGGTAGGAGATCGTCGGCTTCCAGTAGGCGGCGTGCGCGGTGGGATCCCCGGCGTCGTGGACGAAGCTGGCCGCGAGCGGCGTCAGATTCCAGGAGAGGGCGAGTGCGAGCGCGACCGCGCAGACGGGCCGTGGGCGCCAGTGGCGGAGCGTGAGCGTCAGGATCGCGATCGGCGCCGCGGCGAACCGAAGCCGCGCGATGTTCTCGCCGATCGGCGAGGCGAAAGCAAACGCGGCCGTGCAGGCGGCGAAGTAGACGATGTACGTCCAGCGAAGGAGCCGTGCACTCGGAATTCCCCACGTCAAGCCGATCCCGAGCACGCAGAAGACAGTCGCGGCGAGGAACTCCTGAATCGAGAAGGGAAAGGTGCCGCGGCCCGGGAACATCCTGCGGAGCACGAGCTCGAGCGCCCCGACTGCCGCGATCGCGAGGGACGGCCACAGAAGCAGAGCCCGCTGATCACGTCGAGCGAGCGCGACTGCGGCCAGGAGCACCACGAGGAGCACGAAGGCGAGCGGGCTGGCGGCAAGGGTCAGGAGCGCGAAGCCCGCGAAGAGCGGACGGCGTCCGAGTTGCAGGAGCCAGAGAGAGACGAGCGCGAGCGCGCTTCCGAGCATGAACGGGTAGGCCGCCGAGACGACGAGTAGCGCCCACACCACTGCGAAAGCGCGGATCGACCACTTGGCCTGCTCGCCCCATTCACGTTGCACGACGGCTGCAAAGGCGGCGACCGCGCCAGCAACGATCAAGACGGCGAGCAGCTTGATGCCGATCGCCGCGGCCAGCGGGTAGTACAGGACGCTGTAGGTGACGAAGCTGTACCGGCCGGCGTACCAGAAGTTGTTCCAAAGGACGAAGCCGTGCTCGAGAAAGAGTGCCCGCTGGTAGACGTGCGCGGCCAGGTCGGTACCGGGTGGCCCGAACCAGACGAGCAAGGCTGCGAGGGACGCCGCCGCGGCTGCAGGCATCAGGAGGTCGGCGCGCGTGCGAAGCCAGATGCGCGACGTCATCAGCGCATGTTCCCCGTGTGGCCGAGTGAAAATCTCCCCGGCTGCGGCCAGACGGACAGGCCGTGTGGGCTCGGACCGACCGGAATGCGCGCGATCAACCGTCCACTGCGCGTGTCGATTGCGTAGACCTCCGAGTTGTAGCGCCCCGAGAGCCAGAGCACCTTGCCGTCCGCGGAGACGTCGCCCATGTCGGGGCTTCCGCCGCCGGGGATGTGCCACTTACGAATGACCTTGCGGGTCCGGAACGAGATCACGGACACGCTTCCCTCGCTGCGATTTGCGACGTAGAGCACCTTTCCGTTCCGCCCGACAACGAGGCCGTGCGCTCCTGCGCCCGTATGGATGAACCCGATCACCTTAAGCCGTGCAGGGTCGATCTCCCACACTCCGCCGGCGGCGAGGTCGGCCACGTAGAAGACCTTCGCGTCCGGCGACGAGCGCACGTCCTGCGGCACCGAGAACCGGCGCGGCAGCGTTCGCACGGCAAGCACCCGGAAGTGGCGCACGTCGACTTTCAGCAGACGGCCCGAGAACTCGCAACTAGCGACGACGTAGCGCCCGTCGCGAGAGAAGTCCATGTGGTTGACGCCGGCGCAGGGAACGCTCAGCGCTCGCACGAGCCGGAACGAGTGTGCAGAGCGGAAGTCGAGTCGGTGCAGACGCTCGGCGACCACGATCGCGTAGCGCCCGTCGATCGTGAAGTAGAGGTTGTAGGGATCGGCGACTGGGATCGCCTTGCCGGGGCGACCGGTCCGCGCATCGATCGGCGTCAGCGTGTTGCCGACGTCGTCGTTCACGTACAGCGTCCGCAGATCGTGCGAGGGCGTCACGTGCTGTGGCAGCGCTCCCACGGCGAAATGTCCGACGACCTTGTACGTCTGCGGGTCGATCACGTCCACCGAGTCTCCCGCACTGTTGGGGACGTAGACGCGGGCCGGATCCCCCCGCGCGGCCGCGCTGATCATGCCCGTGCGATCGTGGGCATAGAGGTTCAGAGGGCGGACCTGAGCAAGGGCTCGGTGGAGGATCTTGGCCTTTTGGTGAACCGGAGGCGGCAGTCTGGCCGCGGCAGCTGCCTCTCCCTGGTCGTCCTGCCGGTCTCGATACACCAGGCTCCCGACCACCGCGAACAGGGCCAGCAATCCGATCAGCGCCCCGCTCGAGGCCGGCCGTCGCCTTCGACGCGAGCTTCTCACCGCGGGCCATGATGGCATGCAGGGTGCGGCTGGCCCGGCATTCTTAACGTTGCTCTCATTTCGTGCCGATAGCGTTTGTGGCGTGCAGAGCGAGCGGACCAGCAGCGGCTTCCTGAACGAGCTCTCGCTCGGTGAATTCGGATCGATGCGCCGCGGCTACGCCGTCGGATTCGGAACCCTCGTCATTGCCGGCATCGCCCTCGGAGCGACCAGGATCGGTCGCGGGACGTTCGACGGTGCCCTCGCGAGCCTGTCGCATGCCCAGCCGAAATGGCTGGTCGTCGCAGCGATTGCTTTCGGACTTGGCCTGCTCGCTTCGGCGGCGGCCTGGCGAACCGGGCTGCGCGCCTGCGGCGGCGAGGCGTGCTTCAAGCAGGTGTCGGCGCGCTATGCGATCGGCTCGCTCGTCAACTCTGTCGCCCCGGCGCACCTCGGCGGGGCCGTTCGGATCGGCCTCCTCTCACGCACGCTCCCCGGGGACGATCGTCTCTGGCGCGCGGGCGGCGTCGGCGCGTCGGTGGCCGCGGCACGGACGCTTGTGCTGGCCCTGCTTATCGTCGTGGCTGCATCCGTGGGTCGCGTCCCGTTGTGGCCGGCTCCGCTGCTGATCCTCGCCGTCGCGTGTGTGGTCGTCGTGTCCGTGCGCACCAGCCGACGAGCGGCAGGACGACTCGGCAGCCTCTTGCAGATCTTCCGCAGCGTCGGCCAGTCGCCGCGCGCAGGAGCGACGATCTTCGGCTGGATTGCCTTCGCGGCGATCACGCGCGTGTGCGGCGCGGTCGCGATCTCGCTCGCTCTCGGTGTGTCGCGGCCGGTCTGGGTCGCCGTCGTGCTACTCGCCGCAATGGCGCTTGCGGGCCTGCTGCCGCTCACACCTGGGAACTTCGGGGCAGGGGCCGGCGCGGCGACACTCGCGTTGCACGGGACCGGTGTGGGCCTCGGCGCCTCACTCGCGCTCGGAGTCGCATTCCAGGCGGTCGAGACGTTTTCGGGAATGACGCTCGGCCTCGCCGGTGCGGCTGTCCTGGCCGCGCCGGGAACGCGTACGAGGCGCTGGTCGATGGCCGGAGCCGGCGTTGCGGCAGTCGTCGTGGCGGCGGCGCTCGGCGTCGCCTCGATCGATCTGCTCTGAGCCTTCGTAGCCTTCGGGCCTAGACGTAAGCTCCCGGAATGGAGCTCCTCGGCCGTCCGCTCGACGAGCTGTGTGCGGAGGCGCGGGAGCTGCGGGACGAAGGGCACGGCCGCCTCGTCACCTACTCGCCGAAGGTCTTCATCCCGCTGACGAAGCTCTGTCGCGACGTGTGTCACTACTGCACGTTCGCGCAGCCGCCGCGCCGCGGCGAGCGGGCTTACTTGACCATCGAGGAAGTCCTCGAGATCGCGAGTGCGGGAGCGGCCGCCGGTTGCCGTGAGGCCCTCTTCACCCTCGGGGACAAGCCCGAGCTCCGCTACGGGGCCGCTCGGGACGAGCTGGCCGCGCTGGGGTGTGGCACCACCATCGAGTACCTGGCCCGAGCAGCCGAGGCGGTGTTGACGGAGACGGGCCTGCTGCCGCATCTCAACCCGGGCGTCATGACGCGCGAGGACGTGCGGGAGTTGCGGCGCGTGAGCGTCTCGCTCGGCCTGATGCTCGAGACGACCTCGGAGCGTCTGTCAGCGCGCGGAGGTCCGCATTTCGGCTCTCCGGACAAGCTGCCGGCCCGCAGGCTCGAGACGATCGCGGCGGCCGGGGAGGAGCGAGTGCCGTTCACGACGGGCCTGCTGATCGGCATCGGCGAGTCGCGCGAAGAGCGCATCGACGCGCTGCTCGCGATTCGCGAGCTCGCCGACACGTACGGTCACGTGCAAGAGGTGATCGTCCAGAACTTCCGGGCGAAGCCGGGAACGCGGATGGCCGAGTCTCCCGAGCCTGCGTTGGAAGAGCTCCTCTGGACGATCGCGGTCGCACGGATCGTGCTCGGCCCACACGCCCATCTCCAAGCACCTCCGAACCTCTCGTATGCGGACTTTCCCCGATTACTCGACGCGGGGATCGACGACTGGGGAGGCGTCTCGCCGGTGACGATCGACCACGTCAACCCGGAGGCTCCCTGGCCCGAGCTCGAACTGCTCCGGGCCGGCACCGAAAGCCGCGACCTCGAGCTCGCCCCGCGGCTCCCGGTCTATCCCGAGTGGATCTCCGCCGAGTGGATCGACCCGAACGTGCTGCAGTCGATTCTGCGCGCATCGGATTCGCTCGGGCTCGCGCGCGAGGACCCCTGGTCGCCCGGCGAGGACGCGGAAATTCCGTTCGTTCCGCGGGATGCCCTGCCGATCGACACCCGTGCAGAGCTCGGCGAGGAGGAAATCGTTCGCCTGTTCCGCGCGCGGGGCCACGAGCGCGATCGTGTCTTTGCGGCTGCCGATCAGCTCAGGCGCGAGGTCTGCGGTGACGAAGTGACGTACGTCGTCACGCGCAACATCCAGTACACGAACGTCTGTTACTTCCGCTGCGGTTTCTGTGCCTTCTCGAAGGGAAAGCTGGCGGCGAACCTGCGCGGCGCGCCGTACCTCGTGCCGCACGAGGAGATCGTGCGCCGCTGTGAGGAGGCCTGGGAGCGCGGCGCGACCGAGGTCTGTCTGCAGGGCGGGATCCACCCGGCGTTCACCGGCGACTACTACCTCTCGGTCGTGCGTGCGATCAAGGAAGCGGAGCCCCGCCTGCACGTGCATGCGTTCTCGGCGCTCGAGGTGTGGCAGGGGGCCGCGACGCTCGGCCTGCCGCTCGATGAGTACCTCGCGGAGCTGGCCGAAGCCGGTCTCGGGTCGCTGCCGGGGACGGCGGCCGAGATCCTCGATGACGAGGTGCGTCGCATCATCTGTCCGGACAAGGTGACGACGGCGCAGTGGTTGGAGGTGCACGACGCCGCGCATCGTGCGGGCCTGCGCTCGAACGTGACGATGATGCTCGGGCACGTGGACGGGCCGCTCAACTGGGCGCGCCATCTCCTGCACGCGCGCGAACAGCAACGCCGAAGCGGCGGGTTCACGGAGTTCGTGCCGCTCCCGTTCGTGCACATGGAGGCGCCGATGTGGCTGCGCGGCCAGGCGCGTTCGGGCCCGACGTTCGGCGAGACGTTGCTCGTACACGCGGTGGCGCGTCTCGCGCTTCACCCGTGGATCACGAACATCCAGGTGTCGTGGGTGAAGCTCGGTGCCGAAGGTGCAGCGGCCGCGCTCCGCGCCGGCGTCAACGACCTGGGCGGCACGCTGATGAACGAGTCCATCTCCCGTTCGGCCGGAGCCGAGCACGGGCAGGAGTTCCCACCGGAAGCGATGGAGGCGCTGATCCGCTCGTGCGGCCGCGTGGCGCGACAGCGGACGACGCTCTACGGCGACGCGCCGGAGGAACGGCGGCTCGCGTCGTTCGGCGCGGCCCCGCTCGCCGAGCCGTGGAATCCGCCGGTGAAGGACGCACGACTCGTTGCTCCGCCGCGTCTCGTGCGGCCCGGCTTCGCTACGCGCTAGAGGCCTGATGTGAAATTCCGCCGGGCCGGATGACGCACCAGACACGGCGCCGGATCAGCACGCCCGCCCGCGGCACGTAGCGCCGCTACGCACCGCGAACGACCGCACTGCCCGGCTTGGTCTGGAGCGCCCCCGACG
>DATHGN010000015.1:0-21471 GCA_035317565.1 Gaiellaceae bacterium | reverse complement strand
GGCCGTCGGATCGTCGTCAGAGGGCTGGTCCTTCTCCGTCGGATCCGGGACCGGCGACTCGTCGATTTCCTCGTTGCGGTCGTCCTCGCGTGGGTGATCCTTATCCTGTTCGGTCATGAAGGTCGTTCTGCCCGACAATTCTGAACTCGAACTTCCCGAGGGTGCAACGGGCCTGGACGCGGCTCGGACGATCGGTCCGAAGCTCGCCGAGCAGGCGGTGCTCGTCCGTGCGAACGGGCAGGTGCAGGACCTGCGGCTTCCGCTCAAGGACGGTCAGCCGATCCAGATCCTCACGACCCGCGACAAGGGCGATCCCGACGCCCTCTATGTGCTCCGGCATTCGTCGGCCCATCTCCTGGCCGAGGCGGTCCGCCGGCTCTACCCCGGGGTGAAGGTCGCGATCGGCCCGCCGATCGAGAACGGCTTCTACTACGACTTCGAGTTTCCCGAGCCGATCAGCGAGGACGATCTGCCGCGGATCGAGGAAGAGATCCGGCGCGAGCTCGAGGAAGGTCGCGCCTGGACCCGAGAGGAGGTCACGGCCGAGGAGGCGCGCAAGCGCTTCGAGGCGGAGGGGGAGCCGTACAAGGTCGAGCTCGTCGGTACTGCTGAAGGCCCGATCTCCTTCTACACGCAGGGTGACTTCACCGATCTCTGCCGCGGCCCGCACCTGCAGAACTCGAGCCCGATCAAGGCGATTAAGCTCACGGGACTCGCGGGGGCGTACTGGCGCGGCGACGAGCACAACACGCAGCTGACGCGCATCTACGGCACCGCTTTCTATTCGCAGGCCGACCTCGACGCGTATCTCGCACAGGTCGAAGAAGCACGCCGGCGCGACCACCGAAAGCTTGGACCCCAACTCGACCTCTTCCACCTTGCGGAGAACGCGCCGGGCTCACCGTTCTGGCATCCGAAAGGGATGGTCGTCTGGAACGAGCTCGAGGACCTCCGCCGCCGCGAGAACGCGAAGCGTGGCTACGTCGAGGTGAAGACGCCGCTGCTGTACGACATCGACACGTACATCACCTCCGGCCACTACGAGAACTACCAGGAGAACATGTTCTTCGTGCAGGGGCACGACGACGAGAAGCCGCTGGCGCTCAAGCCGATGAACTGTCCGGGACACATGCTCCTGTTCGGGGAGCGCCGCCGCAGCTACCGCGAGCTACCGCTTCGCTATGCCGAGTCCTCGACCCTCCATCGCGACGAGCGTGGCGGGACCCTCCACGGATTGCTGCGCGTCAAGCACATCACCCAGGACGACGCGCACGTGTTCGTCACGGAGGAGCAGATCCAGGACGAGATCCACGGGATGGTCGAGTACGTGCGGTACCTGTACGACCTCTTCGGCCTCACACCGAAGGCCGAGCTCTCAACGCGTCCGGAAAAGCGGCTCGGCACCGACGAGCAGTGGGACCGTGCCGAGCAGGCACTCGAGGAGGCCCTGAAGCGCCACGGGATGGAGTACACGATCAGCCCCGGCGAGGGCACGTTCTACGGGCCGAAGATCGACCTGCACATGACGGACTCGCTCGGTCGCTCCTGGCAGATGGGGACGATCCAGCTGGACTACCAGATGCCGGAACGCTTCGGCCTGATGTATTCGGGAGCCGACAACGCCGACCACCGGCCGGTCGTGATCCACCGCGCCCTGCTCGGATCACTCGAGCGCTTCGCCGGGATCCTCATCGAACATTACGCCGGTGCTTTTCCATTCTGGCTCGCGCCCGTCCAGATCCGGATCATCCCGGTCGGCGAAGACCACCGTGAGCCGGCGCGGGCCCTGAAGGAGCGCCTCGGCGACTATCGGGTCGAGGTCGACGAGCGAGACGACACCGTCGGCAAGCGGATCCGGGACGCCGAGATGGAGAAGATTCCCTATGTGATCGTCTATGGGGACAAGGAATCCGACGAGTCGCTCGCGGTGCGGAAGCGGGGAGGGGATCAATCAACCCTCACGCTCGAAGGGCTTCGTGCGGAGATCTCCGAGGTTGCTACCCTGTAGGTCTGCAAGTAGGAGCGCCCACGTTCCTCACCTCGCGAGCTTGAAGCTCAGCGTGGTTCAACCGAGTCGCAAGACGAGGATTTTGGGCCGCTGCTTGCAGCGGTTTTGTCGTTTTACAGAAAGGATCGAAGCTAGCTTGGTGATAGCCCTTTGAGGCCCAGACGCACGATCGAGCCACCGTCGAGACCAGTCCCGCAGGCCCGGATCAACGATTACATTCGCGCCTCCCAGGTCCGGTTGATCGACGACGACGGTTCTCAGCTCGGGATCAAGCCGACGAAGGAGGCGATGCAATACGCCTTCGACAAGGGGCTCGACCTCGTCGAGGTCGCCTCGCAGGCGGATCCCCCTGTCGCCCGGGTGATGGACTACGGGAAGTACCGGTACGAGCAGGAGCAGAAAGCCAAGCTTGCGCGAAAGCACCAGACGCAGATCAACGTCAAGGAGATCAAGCTCAGACCCAAGATCGGGATACACGACTACAACACGAAGAAGGGCCACGTCGAGCGCTTCCTGAACCAGCGCGCCAAGGTGAAGGTGACGATCATGTTCAGGGGCCGGGAGACGACCCATCCCGAGCGAGGCCGCGACTTGCTGATGCGACTCGCGGAGGACGTCCAGGAGATCGGAGTGGTGGAATCGCAGCCGGTGCTCGACGGGCGGAACATGACAATGGTGCTGGCGCCGACCAAGAACGCAGGAGTCAAGAGAGATGCCGAAGATCAAGTCATCGAGCAGCGCGAAGAAGCGGTTTAAGGTCACCGCCGGCGGCAAGCTGCTCCGGCGCCGGGCGATGAAGAGCCACAACCTGACGAAGAAGAGCCCGAAGCGGAAGCGTCGCTTCGGCAAGGATCAGCCCGTGGCGAAGGCGAACGAGCGCGCGCTCCGCGAGATGCTCGCCGGAAGGGGCAAGCGCTAATGCCACGAGTGAAGCGTTCAGTTGCCTCGCGCAAGAAGCGCCGCAAGGTTCTCGATCAGGCAAAGGGCTACTGGGGGCTGAAGAAGTCTTCGTACCGCTACGCGAAGGAGCAGGTCGACCATTCGCTCACGTACGCGTACCGGGACCGCAAGAACAAGAAGCGAACATTCCGCCGCCTCTGGATCATGCGCATCAACGCAGCGGCACGGGCGAACGGGCTCTCGTACAACCAGTTCATCGCCGGCCTGAAAGAGGCGGAGATCGAGCTCGACCGCAAGGTGCTCGCCGACCTCGCCGTCAGTGATCCTCAGGCGTTCGGGGCAATCGCCGAAAAGGCGAAGTCCGCGCTCGCCTCTCAATCAACCTGATCCCCTCCCGAGTCTGCGACCCCGTTAGCTCAGGTCGGAGGAGCTTCCCCGTCGCGGGAAAGGAGCTCCACGAGATTCCCGTCCGGGTCAGCGACGAACGCGATCCTCAGTCCGGGCTCGGGCGTGTCGCGGGGCGTCCAGACCGAGCGGCCGCCCGCTTCCACCGCACGCGCGTGGGCGTCGTCCAGGTCATCGACTGTCCAGGCTGTGTGGGAGACGCCGGCGCGTAGCGCCGCGATCGGCTCGTCCCAGGTAGAGCGCTGAACATCCACTGCAAGCAGCTCGAGCCGCTCGCCCGTGGGCGCGACCATGAAGGCGACACCTCCCGGTACACCGGCGGCCGCCTCATGCGTCAGTCCGAGCGCCTCGCGGTACCACGCGACGCTGAGATCGAGGTCTGTAACCGGTAAGCCAACGTGGTGGATCCGAGATGGCTGCATGCAGCCTCCTTCGTGGGGTGCGGATGTCGGGTTGAGATAGAAGCACGATCGGCTGCGCGATCGTCCTTGCAGCCGCCGCCCAGGTAGCGTCGCAGTCCATGGCGCGCTGCTTGTTAGCTGACGGTCGCTGCGGGCGGCTCGACAGGCCCTGCCGCTCGGGGCAGTGCATCGCTCGTACCGTCCGCAAGCTGCAGGACCGCAGCTGGCGGGACAAGCTCGGGCTCTTCCTCGCGGAGGGTGAGGATCTGGTCACCGCTGCTCAGGCTGCAGGCATCGAGCCCGTCGAGCTCCTGGCCGCGGGCGAGAACGTCGAGCCGGAACTACTCGCGGAAGTGGCGACACTCGCCTACCCGCCGCGGGTGATCGGCGTCTTTCGGCGCGAGGACTTGCCGGTCGATTCCCTGCCCGAGGTCGGGCTCGCGCTGTGGCGCGTCGGGGATCCCGGCAACGTCGGCACGCTCGTCCGTTCAGCCGACGCCTTGGGGCCGGCCTTCGTCGCACTCTCGGAGGGCTCCGCCGATCCGACGAGCCCCAAGGCACTGCGTGCGTCGATGGGCTCTCTGTTCCGCGTCCCCCTTGTCCAATTCGAAGCTGCTCCTGGTCGCCGCGTGGCTCTCGTCGCCCACGGCGCCCGACCCCTGGACAGCGTCGACCTGTCCGAGCCGACGACGTTTGTGCTCGGTGCGGAACGCGACGGACTTCCGCAGGACATTTTGGCGGCCTGCGACGAGCAGGCGACCATCCCGCTCGCTAGAGACGCCGAGTCGCTGAACGTCGCTGCCGCGGGTGCGATCGCCCTGTACGAGCGCGCCAGGCGAACCTGACCCGAATAGCTGGGGTCAGACGCCAGCCTTTCGAGGCGTGGCGATCCAGATCGTGTCCTCTTGGCCCCTGTAGGGGCTGCGATCGAACCAGCCGTAACAGGCCTCGATCTCGAAGCCCGAGTCCTCGAGCAGGGCGCGCCATTCGTCCGGTGAGAGCCACGCGAGCGCCATCGTGGTTTCGCTCTCGTCGTTTCGCACGGTCAGCGTGAGGGTGCGAGCCTCCTCGTCCCAGACAGCATGCTCGAAGATGCCGGGCTCTCGTTCCAGCCAGCGTCCCTGCGTCAGGGCGATGTCGGCCGTGTCCGGAGCGAACACGTCGAAGACAAAGTGCCCGTCCCGATGGAGGAGCCGGTGCGCGGCGGCGAAGACGGCTCGCCGATCCTCGTCGGTGTGCATGTGGAGCAACGAGCGGAACGGACAGATCACGAGCGGGACTCGCTCCGTGACCGGTGGCTCGCGTAGATCGCCGACTCTGAGGTCGATCTCCACGCCGGCGAGCGCGGCACGCCGCGCGCACACCTCGAGCATCCCGCGCGACGAGTCCACACCGATGACGCGTATCCCGTCGGCGGCGATCGGCACCGCGATGCGACCGGTTCCCACTCCGAGCTCGACGACGGGGCCGCCCGAGCGGCGCGCCTCCTCGAGGTAGAAGGCCACGTCCTCGACGACGCTTGCGCTCCAGGGGTCGTAGAGCTCTGCTATCGCGTCGTAGCTGCTCAATGGCTAGATTCGCCCCGTGGACTGGGAGGAGTACGAAAGCACGGCCCTGAAGAGTTTCGCGGAAGCGAATACCTCGGAGGAGCTGGCCAACGCCCACACCGAGTGGCTCGGGCGGCGCAGCGGGCTGAAGGTCGCGCTGCGCGACGTGCGTGACCGTGAGACGGGCATGGCGCTCAACGCCGTGCGGGAGCAGCTCGAGTCGGCGTTCGCGGCCCGTGAGGAGGAGCTCGAGCGGGCCCGGCTGGTGCTGCTCGACGAGGCGCTCGACGTCACCCTCCCGGGGACGCAGCTCCCGCGTGGCCGCCTGCATCCGCTGACACAGATCCGGCGGGAGGTCGAGGACATCTTCCTAGGGCTCGGCTACGAAATCGTCGACAGCCGTGAGGTCGAGACCGTCTGGCATAACTTCGACGCGCTCAACCAGCCGCTCACGCACCCCTCGCGCTCGCATCGCGACACGTTCTACATCGACGCGGAAACGCTGCTGCGCACGCACACGTCGACAGGACAGATCCGGGTGATGGAGGAGCGCCAGCCGCCGATCTACATCGCCACGCTCGGGCGCGTCTACCGGCGAGACACTCCGAGCCCGCGCTCGACACCGAACTTCCACCAGGTCGAGGCCCTCGCCGTCGACCGGGGCATCACGCTCGACGACCTGAAAGGAACGCTCCTGCATTTCTTCCACGCGATGTTCGGAGACGATCGCGACGTGCGCATGCGCACCGGCTTCTTTCCTTTTACGGAGCCTTCGGTCGAGTTCGATGTGACGTGCTTCCTCTGCGGAGGAAAGGGTTGCCCGTTCTGCAAGTACACGGGCTGGTTCGAGATGGGCGGCGCGGGTGTCGTCGACCCTGCAGTGTTCGAGAACGTCGGCATCGATCCGGACGAGTGGTCCGGATTCGCGTGGGGTCTAGGGCTGGACCGGATCGCGGCGCAACGCCACGGCATCCCCGACATCCGGATGTTCTGGGAGAACGACCTGCGCATGTTGAGGCAGTTCTGATGAAGGTCCCTGTCAGCTGGCTGCGCGAGTACGTGCCGATCGACAGGCCGATCCGGGAAGTCGCGGACCGCCTCGTCATCTCGTCCTGTGAAGTGGACGGGATCGAGCAGGTAGGCGTCGCGGACATCGACGGCAACCTCGGGCTCTTCCGGGTCGGTCACGTGCTCGAGGCCGTCAAGCATCCGAACGCCGACCGCCTGCAGCTCTGCCAGGTCGACGTGGGCGAGGAGAATTCTCGTCAGATCGTCTGCGGCGCATGGAACTTCGGCGCCGGCGCGACCGTCGGAGTCGCGCTCCCCGGAGCGGTGCTGCCGAACGGGCTGCAGCTCGAGCGCCGCGAAGTGCGCGGTGAGGTCAGCGACGGGATGATCCTGGCCGAGGACGAGGTCGCGCTCGGCACGGATCACGCCGGGATCATGGTGCTGCAGAACGGAATCGAGCCGGGGACACCCTTGGCCGACGTCTTGCCTTTGACCGAGACGGTGCTCGATCTCGGACCTGAGCACAACCGTCCCGACCTGCTGGCCGTCTACGGCATCGCGCGCGAGGTCGCGGCGCTGTTCGACCTCGCGCTCGCCCCTGCGCCCGGGACCGATCCGAAGCCGGATGCGGACGAGCCGCTCGACATCGCGATCGAGGACTACGAAGCCTGTCCGCGATACATCGGACGGCTGTTCCGGGACGCGACGATCGCTCCCTCACCCGTGTGGCTGAAGGCACGTCTTCTCGCGGCGGGGATGCGGCCGATTTCCAACGTCGTCGACATCACGAACTACGTCATGCTTGGACTCGGCAATCCGCTGCACGCATTCGACTTCGCCAAGATCGCGGGCGCCAAGATCGTCGTCCGCCGTGCGCGCGAGGGGGAACGGCTGCGCACGCTCGACGGCGTCGATCGCGAGCTCGAGCCGTACGACCTGATGATCGCCGACGGCGAGCGGTCCGTCGCGCTCGCCGGGATCATGGGCGGCGAGGAGACCGAGATCGCCGACGACACGAGCGAGATCCTCCTCGAGGCGGCGAACTTCGAGCCGTACACGATCTTCCGTACCTCCGAGCGCCTGAGGCTGCGGACGGAAGGATCGAATCGCTGGGAGAAAGGCGTCGATCCGTATCTCGCGGAACAAGCCGCGAAGCTTGCGACGCAGCTCATCGTCGAGCTCACCGGTGCAAAGTGGGTAGGGCACGCCGACGTGCACGACGAGTTGTCGGCACCGCCCGTCATCCGCTTCCGGACGGAGCGAACCGATGCGGTCGTCGGCATCGAGACGCCGCCTGCGGACCAGCACGCGATTCTGCGGCGGCTCGGCTTCGGCGTGGACGGCGAGCAGGTCACGGTTCCTACCTGGCGTGCGCGCGACGTCACGAGGGAGATCGACGTCGTCGAAGAGGTCGCGCGCTTCAGGCTCGACGAGATTCCCGGGCGACTGCCGACGCGGCAGGCGATGTTCGGCGCGCTGTCGAAGCGTCAGCGCATCCGTCGTCGGATCGAGGACACGCTCGTCGGGTTCGGCTACGCAGAGTCGTACACGTGGAGCCTCCTCCCGGAAGAGTATCCGGCCGCAGGCATCCATCTGCAGGAGCCGCTGTCGAGCGAGCAGGCGGCGCTGCGCACGACGCTCGTCGACGGACTGCTCGCGTCCGCGCGACGGAACCTCGACGCCGGCAATGATGAGATCGCGCTCTTCGAGCAGGCGCACGTGTACCTGCCGACCGGTGACCAGCTCCCCGAGGAGCGCTGGCACGTCGCCGGCATTACCCAAGGAGGCTTCACGCGCGCGAAGGGGGCGGTCGAAGGCCTGTACGCCGCGCTTGCCGTCGAGCCGAGCTTCTCTCCCGCCGACGAGCTCCCGGCGCCCGGGCGCGGAGCTCGCACCGCCGAGGGGTGGATCGCCTCGCTGCGCGATCCGGAGCTGCCCGGCGACTGGGGTGCGTTCGAGCTCGACGTCGACGCGCTCGTCGAACGTGTGCCCGATCTCGTGGTCTACGAGGACGTCATCTCTTTCCCGCCCGTGCGTCAGGACCTCGCCTTCGTCGTCCCCGAGCAAGTCACCGCCGGAGAGCTGGTCGCGGCGGCACAGGAGGCCGCCGGCCCAGAGCTCCGCAAGATGCGGGCGTTCGACGTCTACCGCGGGCCTCAGGCCGGGCCGGGAAAGAAGTCGATCGCCTTTTCGGTGGCCTTCCAGTCCCCCGACCGCACGCTCACCGACGAGGACGCCGCCGAGCTCCGCAACCGCATCGTTTTGGCTCTGGAACAGGGTTTCGGGGCCGAGCTGCGCGCCTAGATCCGGCACACAGCTCGAACACGACCGCGACGGCCGGCACCGCAACACTCGCCGTGCTCGTCTCCGCATTGCTGCTCGCCGCCGGGGTTGCGTTTCGGCGCCACGGCCGCGCGACCGCCTAGAAAGCGACGCAACAGCTTCTCTCGTTTGCAAAGGGGTGGACAAAGCCCTCGACATTCCTATTGTGAGAACCGGGGAGTAGGACCAATGAGGGGAATGAGGGGGAGACATGAAACTGCGGCTCGTGAGCACATGCGTGCTCGCACTCGGCATCGCTGCTTTGGCGTCCGCTTCGGCGTTCGCCGGTAACGGCAACGGCCAGGGGAACGGCAAGGGCAACGGCAAGGACGATTTGACAGCTGCTCCGGCAGCAGTGGCGGACACGTCACTGGGCCACGGCAACTCGGCAGACGCGCCGGGTCAGCTGAAGAAGGACGAAGCTCCGGCACCGACGGTTGCCGCTCCAGCTCAAGCGGAGCCTACACAGCAGGTGAGCGCGGCTCAGTCGGGCGTGAAGCCGTCGAACGACACGACGCACGACACGCATGCGGCTGCGTCGTCCGACGAAACGAAGCTCTACGGGAACGGCAAGACGGCCGGGCAGATCGCGCAGCGAAACGGCGCGGCGCCGAACACGGTTCTGCACGGACCCGGTAACAGCCAGCCACACAAAGCCTCGCCCTGTGCGGGCGGGCACGAGGTGGATGTGCACGCGTTGAAGGGCAAGCGGCGTGGAAGCTGCGGCAACGCGTCGCCTCCGCCGCATACGACTCCGAACCCGGTGATCACTCCGGACCCGGGGAAGAGTCCCGACCCGGTGAAGAACCCGGACCCGGCCAAAGGGCCGACCTCCGGCCCTGCGATCAATCCGGCCGTAACTCCAGCGGGGACGGTCGTGGTCAGCAGCTCGGTCTCCGTGACGAAGGTGACCAAGAAGCATCTCGGCCGTAACGCCGCGTCGGGCATCCTCTCGGCAACGGGAGCGGTCGGGCAAGGCACGCTGCCGTTCACGGGAGTCGACCTCTGGAGCACGGCGTTCGTCGCGTTGACGTTGATGCTGATCGGTCTGGCGCTCTGCCAGCGGGCCCGCAGCCTCCCGGCGCACGAAACCGAACGGGAGGCCGGCCCGTAGAGTCCGGGCATGACCACACGAATCCTGCTCGCAACCGCAGTCGCCGCCATGTTTCTCCCCTCGGCCCTTGCCCGGGCCGACAATCCGAGGCTCGTCGCGACGGTCGGGAGGAACGACTCCTTCACGATCTCCCTGCGTGACGCGTCGGGGAGCCCGGTCACGCATCTCGACGCCGGCACCTACGACATCGAGGTCCACGACCTCTCGGAGACGCACAACTTTCGCCTGCACGGCCCTGGGGTCGAAAAGGCGACGGACATCGGCAGCAAGGAGGATGTCGTCTGGACTGTCACTCTCGCTGACGGAAAGTTCCGCTTCGAGTGCTCGGCCCACGCGAGCGTCATGAACGGGTGGTTCACGGTCGGCACCGTCGCACCGACGCCGCTTGCCGCCTCCGTTGGCCCGAAGCGCACGATCTCGCTGAAGCCGAAGATCGTCGAGGTCGGTCCGGCGACGCTGACGGTCAACGACCGCAGCCGCACCGACAACTTTCACCTGACCGGTCCCGGCGTGAACAAGAAGACCGGTGTCGCGTTCCGCGGACGCGTGACCTGGAACATGTCGCTACAGCCGGGGAGCTACGCGTACCGCTCGGACAAGCACAAGCGCCTGCGCGGCTCGTTCGTCGTCAGGCTCCCCGCCTAGCGAGCTTCACGAGCCCGGCCCGCTCGCCGCCTGCAGCGCGGATGTCCGCCTGGCGGTCGAGCTCGGCGTTGAGCTCCGCGCCGAAGAGCAGGGCAAACGCCGAGTAGTTCAGCCAGAGCAGGAGGATCACGCCGGTCGCGAGCGCCCCGTAGGTCTTCGTGTAGTTCCCGGCGTAGGTGACGTACACGGCGAAGAGACCGGACAGGAGCAACCAGAGCAGCCCGCCGACGACCGATCCGGGCGACACCCATTTCCAGTTCCGCTGTTCCTTGTTCGGCCCGAGGTAGTACACGAGGCTGAAGAACAGCAGGATGGCGCAGAACGCGATCGGCCAGCGGGCGATGCCCCACACCCACTGAAACGCGCTGCCGAAGCCGGCCCGCTTCGAGATCGCGTCGCCGAGCGAGCCACCGACCACGATCAGCAGGAAGATCCCGGCAGTCGTGATCCCGCTGGTGACGACGAGGACGATCGCCGTGGCTCGCGTCTTCCAGAAAGGCCGCGTCTCGGGGCGTTCGTATGCACGGTTGACGGTTTTGATCACTGACGTCATCGCGCCGCTCGCCACCCAGACCGCGAAAACCAAGCCGATCGCGAACGCCGCCGCGGACGTCTCTCCCTGCGAATCCTGCTGCAGGCTGTCGATGAACGTGATCACGCCGTTCGGAGCGATCGGGTCGAGCAGCTGCTTGACGTCGTCGAACAGATTGAACAGGCCTAGCGCTCCGATCAGGAACGCCACTGCCGGAAAGAACGCCAGCAGCGAGCTGTAGGCGACCTGCTGGGAGAGCCCCATGCAGTCGTCTTTCATGAACTTGGAGAACGCGCGTCTGAAGGAGGCGATCCACTCCGAGCGGCTCAGCTTCTCCGGCGACTCCGGCGCATGGCCGGCGCGCGCTTCCAGGTCAGTCGCGCTCGACAATGCGAAAGCGACCGAGCTTGGCCATGGTGTCGCCTTCGCGTCCGCGCCGGAAGATCAGCCTCGCGGTCGCGCCGACTCCTCCCGCCAGGAGAAATCCCACTCCGAGAGCGCCGGCCGCGACGACAGGCAGATTCGCGCGGAGCCTCCCCGTGATGTCGGTCGCTTCGCTGATCTCTTCACGGAGGCTGTCGGCCGCGCCGGCGAGCTGCTCGCGTTCGACCTCGATGTCGTGGCGAACCTGGTCGACCGTGCGTGAGTTGTTAGCGGCCATCGCTCTTCAACGCCTCGGTAGTGAGCTTCGCTTCCAGGATCGCCTGCTCTGGTACGGGTGGCGTGCCTTTCTTGACCTTCGCGACACCGAGGGCACCGAGCACCCCGGCGAGCAGGAGCAGGATCCCGGTCGTCACGAGTAGTGCGGCCCAGGTGGGCATCGCAGTGGCGAGCGCCGCGGCAATCGTGGCGAAGACGAAGGCGAGCATGAAGACGAGGAAGACCGCCGCACCGAGCAACAGTGCGATGCCGACGCCGAGTGAGGTGACCTTGCGTCTGACCTCCATCGCGGCGAGCTCGAGCTCGAGCCGGACGATCGCGCTCGCGCGCTCTGCGACCTCCTTGACCGCTGCGCCGAGGCCGTGCGGACTCTGTCGCCCGTTAGTCCCTTGGGTGGGCATCGCCCCTCCAGTAGACCCACTTGGCCAGGAAGATGCCGGCGGCCAGTGCGGCTCCCGCGATCAGCCACGGATTCGGCCCGCCGCCGCCTGGATTCTTCTTCGGTTTTGGCCGCGCGCCCAGTTGCGGGCTCGACGGAGCCACGGTCGCCTGCCCGGGCTTCTGATTCGTCGGCGCCTCGCCTTTGGCGCGCGCCTTGATCAGGCTCGGCTTCATCTTCCGGATCAGGTCCGCATCCTCCGCCAGCGGCTGGGCGAGCTTCGCCTTGACGCCGCCCTCGCCTGCCATCTGGTTGGCGAGTTTCCGAAGCTTGTTCGCGGCTCGTTCGACTGTTTGATCGGCTGTCATCTCTTGGTGGGCGGTTCCTCGCCCGTGAGCGTACGCCAGATCCGGGCCGAGGTGCGGCGCGCCGCGACCGCCGCGGCTGCCCCGACGGCGCCGTAGATGGCGGACCACAGCAATCTGCGAAGCATGACTTCGTTTTCTACCAGGCCGGGGCTCCCCAAACCTGCATACGTATGCTGGAGATATGCAGCTGGGCAAGCCCGAGCGGCATCGGCTGATCGAAAGCGTCGTCTCCCGAAAGAGGGTCGGCACGCAGTTCGAGCTCCTGGACGCGCTCGCCGGCGCCGGCTGTGTCGTCACGCAGGCGACCGTCTCGCGGGACATCCGAGAGCTCGGGCTGGAGAAGACCCACGATCCCCTGGGACGTCCGCGCTACGTGCTCCCGCATGTCGTCCGCCGGACGGATCCGACCGAGCTGCTGAACTCGATCCTGGGGCAGTTCGGGCGCAAGGTGACGCCGGCGGGAAACATCGTCGTCCTCCAGTCGGAGCTCGGCTCGGCGCCGGCGATCGCGCGGGCGCTCGACCAGCTCGAGCACGAACGGATCGTGGGCACGCTCGCCGGCGACGACACCGTGCTCATCGTCGCGCCTTCCGAGCGCGATGCGAAGTCGCTCGCGCGTGAGCTCGCGGGCGTGCTCGCCTAGAGCACTAACGACGGAACGTGCGTCGCCAAGCGTGCGCGACTCGCGTCAGGAAATTGGGACGCTCCTCGTGCGAATGGATCGGCGCCTCGACCGAGGCCTCCGCGCGGCGAAACGCGCCGGCCCCCTCGGGAAGGATCTCGGCGCTCGTCGGCGGCTCCTCGAATTCGCCGAGATGGTGAATCTGATCCTTGGTGAGCTTCAACTGCACGCGTTGCTCGGTGATCGCCGCTACCTGCTCGGAGGGAACGTAGCGAGGCCTGCCAAGCAGGCTCGTCGAGATGGAAAGACCGTTGAAGATGTCGTTGCTCGAATCCCCTACGACCTCGTCGACGGAGCCCACCTCTTCACCCTGAGTGTCGACGACCGTCCAGCCCGACTCGATGACGAGCCACGAAACCGGGTCGCCTGCGGTCAAATCGTCCGGCCCCCGAGTTTCCACACGGGTCCTTGTGTGGCGACGGGCTGGGTATCGGAGAGGACGTAGAGGATCTCGACCTCGCCGGTGATCCCTTCGTCGTCGCAACGCTCGAAGCAGCGCGCCGCCATCTCGGCAGAGACGCCGTAGCCGAAGTGATGGGCGCTGCGGAAGCGCAGGCTTGCCTGGCCGCCGTAACGCCCGGGATTGACGGGAGCGAGCAGGAGCGCCCCGCGCTCGAGATAGTCCGTCGAGTCGAGCCGAACTTCGGCATAGATGTCACTCCAGTCAGTAGGAGCCGCGGCGAGTCGCCGCTCCCACTGGGCGCGCAGCGTCTCCTTCTCGTGCAGCTCCTCGGGAGTGGTTTTCTGCACGGCTCGGAGCTCGAGGGTTCCCATGATCCGCTCCATGTCGAGGCGTTTGAGCAGACGGCGAAGCGCCTCGGGCGCGATGCCCGGGCCGCGGCGGTCGATCGCGAAGCGGAGGGTCGGGCCGTACAGCCCTGGGTTCGCCGGCGCGAGGAGCGCGGCCGCACGCTCGCGACGCGACTCCTCTTTCACCGTCAGCTGGAGCCGGAGCTCGGCCCACTCGTCGGCGAGGCCCCGCTCGAGCTCGTTGAACTGTTCGACTAGTCGCAAGAGCCTGAGCATAAACTGAGGCCGATGGCGAAGGTGGAGCAGAAAGGAACGCTCTCGAAGTCGGATCTGCGCGACTTCTTCCGCGAGATGCTTCTGATCAGGCGCTTCGAGGAGAAGGTCGAGGAGCGCTTCCGCGCCGGGGAGCTTCCCGGTTTCCTGCACGTCGCGATCGGCCAGGAGGCCGTCGCCGTGGGGGTCTGCCGAGCCCTCGAGGAGAACGACATCATCGCCTCAACGCATCGGGCGCACGGGCACACCCTCGCGAAGGGGACGACGCCCAACGAGCTGATGGCCGAGCTCTACGGCAAGCTCGAAGGCTGCTCGCACGGGTACGGCGGCTCGATGCACCTCTACGACATCGAGCGCGGGAACATGGGCGCAAACGCCGTCGTCGGTGGTGGCCTGCCGGCGATCGTGGGCGCCGCGCTCGCCTTCAAGTTCCGCAGCGAGCCGCGTGTCGGCGTCGCCTTCTTCGGAGACGGCGCGACGAACATCGGAACCTTTCACGAATCGCTCAACCTCGCTCAGCTCTGGAACGTCCCGGCGGTCTTCGTCTGCGAGAACAACCATTGGGCCGAGTCGACGCCGGGTTGGCAGCACATGCCCATCGAAGACATCTCCCAGCGCGCGGTCGCGTTCGGCATGAAGTCGATCAAGGTGGACGGTCAGGACGTCGAGGCCGTCTACAAGGCGACGCGGCGCGCTCTCGAGCACGCGCGGAGCGGCAAGGGGCCGGTCTTCCTCGCGGTCAACACCTACCGCCTCGTCGGTCACTACATCGGCGACCCGCAGGTCTACCGCTCCAAGGAAGAGCTCGAGGAGACGCGCGCCACGCAGGATCCCATCGAGCATCTGCGCACCAAGCTCGAGCTCTCGGAGGACGAGGTCGAGGAGATCGACCGCGAGGTCCGGGAGATCGTCGACGCCTCTGTCGAGTTCGCGAAGAACGGCACCGACCCGAAACCTGAGGACGCTCTGAAGAACATCTATGCCTGATTTCCGCAAAAAATGCTGCGCATTTTTCGCGGGGAGGGTTAGTCCCTTCGCTTCGCTCGGGAGACCCGCAAGTGCCTGAACTTAGTTACAGAGAGGCAGTCAGGGACGCACTGTCGCGCGCGATGCGTGAAGACGAGGACGTCTTCATCATGGGCGAGGACATCGCCGAGATGGGCGGCTCCATGGGCGTCACGCAGGGGATGGTCGACGAGTTCGGGCCGGAGCGCGTCCGCAACACGCCGATCTCGGAGATGGCGCTCGCCGGGGCAGCAATCGGCGCCGCGATGCAGGGCATGCGCCCGGTCGCCGAGATCATGTACGAGGACTTCCTCACGCTCGCCGCGGAGCAGATCGTCAACCAGGCCGCGAAGCACCGCTACATGTCCGGGGGACAGCTGACTGTGCCGGTCACCTTTCGCACGCAGGGCGGCGCCGGGTGGTCGCCGGGCGCGCAGCACGCACAGCAGCTCGAGTCGTGGTTCGTCCACATTCCGGGATTGAAGGTCGTGTTCGCCTCGACACCCACCGATGTGCGCGGATTGCTGTGGTCCTCGATCTACGACGACAACCCCGTCGTCTTCTTCGAGCACCGAACGCTCTACGGGCTCAAGGAAGACGTGCCCGACGAGCTCGAGCCGATCCCGCTCGGGAAGGCGCGAACCCACCGGCAGGGCGACGACGTGACGGTGATCGCAACCGGCAGGCTCGTGCACGAATCGCTGGCGGCTGCAGAGGAGGCCGAGAAGGAGGGAGTCTCGGTCGAAGTCGTCGATCCCAGGACGTTGCAGCCTCTCGACGAGGAGGCGTTGATCTCGTCCGTGAAGAAGACGAACCGCTGCGTCGTGGCGCACGAGGCGGTCACGCGCGGCGGGTTCGGCGCCGAGGTTGCGGCCGTGATCCAGTACGGCGCCTTCGACTGGCTCGACGCGCCGGTCGAACGCGTCGGGGCGAAGTTCGCGCCGTTGCCGTTCGCGCCGGTGATGGAGGAGTTCGTCGTGCCGCACCAGGCCGAGGTGCTCGCTGCGATCTACCGAACCGTGGGACGAACGTCAGATGGCAACTGAGATCAAGCTGCCGCGGCTCGGCCAGGGCATGGAGTCCGGGACGATCGTCAAGTGGCTGAAGTCGGAGGGCGACAAGGTCGAGAAGGGCGAGCCGCTGTACGAGCTCGACACGGACAAGGTCACGCAGGAAGTCGAGGCCGACGCGTCTGGGGTGCTGTTGAAGATCGCCATCTCGTCGGGTGAGGTCGAGGTCGGCAAGACGATCGCGGTCATCGGTGAGCAAGGGGAAGAGGTCGCGACGGAGGTCGAGAAGCCGGCCGACGATGGGGCCGGCGCCCAGGCGGTCGGCGAGGACGCGCAGGAGGAGGGCTCTGCCGCGCGCGCGCGTGAACAAGACCGTGAGCAAGGCAGGCGCGCGTCGTCCCAGATGAACGAACAGGTCACCGAGATTCCGCAGCCGTCCGGTGACAACGGCGGGCGCGTCAAGGCCTCGCCGCTGGCGCGGCGGATCGCACGCGAGCGCGGGATCGACCTCAGCGCCGTGGCCGGCACCGGCCCGGATGGGCGCGTAGTCGCCGAGGACGTCGAACGCTCGGCCGCGTCTGCGGGGCCCGTTCAGCTCGCAGCGCCGGCCGCCACCGAGGGCGTCGAGGTGCAGCAGCTCTCTTCAATGCGCAAGACGATCGCGCGCCGGCTCACGGAAGCGTGGCAGGCGCCGGTCTTCCAGCTCGGAATCACCGTCGACATGGGCCGTGCGCTCGAGTTGCGCAAGCGACTCGTCGAGTTGAACGCCGAGGGCAGCGTCAAGCCGACGATCTCCGATCTGCTCACGAAGGTATGTGCGGCCGCGCTGATCCGACACCGCCCGGTCAACGCGCTCTACAAGGGCGACGCAGTCGAGCTCTATCCGACCGCAAACATCGGTATCGCCGTCGCCGTCCCGAACGGGCTTGTCGTGCCGGTCATCCCCGGGTGCGAGCGCAAGTCGATCGCGGAGATTGCAGCAACGCGCGCCGCGGTCGTCGAACGGGCGCGCGCCGGAAAGCTCCAGCAGTCCGACCTCGACGGCGGAACGTTCACGATCTCGAACCTCGGGATGTTCGGCATCGAGCGGTTCGTCGCGGTGCTCAATCCCCCACAGGCGGCGATCCTCGCGGTGGGCTCGATCGAGGACCGGGTCGTGGCGGTCGACGGCCGGCCCGCCGTGCGGCCGCGCATGGAGCTCACCCTCACCTGTGACCATCGCGCCATCGACGGTGCAACGGGTGCCGAGTTCCTGCGGGACGTCAAGGCGTTCCTCGAAGAGCCGGGTCTCGCGCTTTGACCCCCGTCTGGTACCAGGTACGAGACCTCCAGGCCGGGCGCGCGTTCTACACGGGCAAGCTCGGTTTCGACGAGACGTACGTCGATGCGGACGGCGGCTGGGTCAAGCTCGAGCGAAACGGAATGGAGATCGGTCTTGCCGAGGGTGAGCCGCAGGAGGAGGGCGGCGTCGCCCACGTCGATGTCGAAGACGTCAAGGCCGTCGCAGAAGATCTGCGAAACGGCGGCGTCGAGGTCGGCGTGGTGTTCGAGCTACACGGCGAGATGCGGCTCGTCGACGTGTTCGACCCCGACGGAAACCGCCTTCAGTTTGCCCAGGAACTTTCCGGAACCTGAGATCGCGGCCGCAGTCGGCGGCGTTCCGGTCAGGTGGGAGAGCGTTCGGGGAGGCGGCTACGCCACGAATACGGCGAAATGGATGGTCGAGCTCGACGACGGCCGCCGCGCGTTCGCGAAGGTCGCGCTCGACGAGCTTGCAGCTGGATGGCTTCGAAACGAAGCGCGCGTCTATTCCGTCCTCGACGCTCCGTTCCTACCGTCCTTGTTGGGATGGCACGATTCCGAGGAAACGACGGTGCTCGTGCTCGAGGATCTCGGTGACGCCCACTGGCCCCCACCGTGGAGTCCCCACCAGGTCTCGCTCGTCGTCGAGGCGCTCGAGGCCGTACATGCAATGACTCCACCGGCAGGGCTCCCCGCCCTCGAGAGCCTCCGCGACGACCTCGATGGGTGGCCCGTTGTCGCCGCTCGGCCCGAGCCGTTTCTCTCGACCGGGATCTGTTCGCGCGAATGGCTCGCGGAAGCACTACCCCGGCTCACGCAGGCGTCCGCCGATTGCGACCTCGGAGGTGATGCGCTGCTGCACATGGACGTACGAAGCGACAACCTTTGCATTCGTGGAGATCGCGCCGTCCTCGTGGACTGGAACCACGCCTGTGTCGGCAATCCATTGCTGGACTCAGTTGCCTGGGCGCCCAGCCTTCGAACCGAAGGTGGTCCAGAGCCCTGGGCGCTCGTTGCCGATTCGAACGGTCAGGCGGCGCTGATTGCCGGCTACTTTGCGGCCCGCGTCGGTCTACCGGCCCCGCCGACCGCCCCGGCCGTCCGCGAGGTGCAGCGGCGTCAGCTTGAGGTCGCGCTTCCGTGGGCCGCTCGTGAGCTCGGCCTACGTGACGTGGACGGCCAAGGACGTGCCTGATCGCGACGTGATTCGCCTCGGTCTTGCTCTTGCCTCGGGCTCTGCGGTGCGCCGAGGCTCTAGGTTTTTCTAGAGCGCGGAAGGACGCTGTACGAGCGGCGCGGGGAGGCGGACACGGCCGTCTGCGGGACCCAGTCGCAACGCACGGCGCCGGAGCAGGCGGCCACGCAGGCCGTTCCCGAACTCGGTCCGCCGATCATCGTCACGTTTCATAACCTTGGAGATGCCGGCCGAGGCACCTTCTTGCGGGGCTCGCAAAGGATCACTCTTTCGAGTGAGTCCCGCTTAGACTCTGAAACGTGATCCGCCAGGCCGGGCCACAGGACGTCCGCTTCCTCCGCGACATGCTCAAGCACGCCTACCACTGGCGTCTCAACGAGGATCCCGACCAGCCTGTCGCCCGGTACGTGAACAACTGGGGTCGTCCGGGCGACGCCGGGCTCGTGGCGTGGGAGGCGGGTCCGATCGGAGCTGCGTGGTACCGCCTCTTCCCTGCCGCGGCTCCGGGTTTCGGCTTCGTCGACGAGCAGACGCCCGAGCTGACGATCGCCGTCGTCCCGAGCCGTCGCGGCGGAGGGCTCGGCGGCCAGCTGATGACCGCGCTGCTTGAGAAGGCCAGGCAGGAAGGCCATTCCGGGATCAGCCTGAGTGCCGAGAAGGGGATGACGAAGCTCTACGAGCGGTACGGCTTTCACGCCGTCGAGGAAAAAGACGGGACGGTAACGATGAAGGCGGACTTGTAGGGGTGCGAGGCCTCGAGCTCTCGAGGCGCTTCTACTTCGATGCCGTGCGCCCCGTCGTCGAGCACAACTTCGGCGACATGGAGCACGCAGCCGCGCTCATCGGGCACGGCTCCGAGGTGCTCGGGTTCGACGACGAACGCTCTCGTGATCATCAATGGGGCCCGCGTGTCCAGCTGTTTGTCCGTGATCTCGCCGAGGCGAGGGACTTGCGGCAGACGCTCGCCGAACAGCTCCCCACCAGCTTTGCCGGGTTCTCCACACACTTCGGGCCTACAGAAGAGGCGGGCACGGTTGCGATCGCCGAGCTCGACGTGGGGCCGGTGAACCATGGTGTCGAGACGCTCCTCCTCGGCGACTACGTGCGTGCAGAGCTCGGGGTGGACCTCCTTCAAGACTTCGATGTGGCCGATTGGCTCGCGACTCCTACGCAGCGTCTGCTCGAGTTCACCTCAGGTGAGGTCTTCTCCGACTCGGTCGGCGAGCTGACGCGGCTGCGGGACAAGCTCAGCTGGTATCCGCATGACGTCTGGTTGCTTGTGATGGCAAGCCAGTGGCGGCGTGTCGCACAGCTCGAACATTTCGTAGGTCGCACGGGGTCGCGCGGGGATGACCTCGGGTCGCGGGTGATCGCCGCCTCTCTCGTTCGCGATCTGCTGCGGCTTGCTTTGCTGCAGGAACGCCGTTACCCGCCGTACTGGAAGTGGCTGGGTTCCGCGTACGCAGAGTTGAACCGTCCAGAAGGGGAAGCGCTCGCACGGACGCTCGCAGGCGAAGACTGGCGTGCGCGGGAGGCCGGCCTCGTCGACGCGTACGAAGCTGTCGCGCGGCGTCACAACGAGCTCGGTGTGACGGAATCGGTCGATCCGAATGTGCGGGCGTTCTGGGGTCGGCCGTTTCAGGTCTTGTTCGCAGATCGCTTCGTGGACTCGCTGCGCGCTGCAATCACAGACCCGGCGGTTCGTGCAATCGACCACGAAGCCGGTTCGGTGGATGCCATCTCCGACAACACCGATTTTCTCGACCTGCCGAGGTGCTTTCGAGAACTGACGGATCTGTACGATCGACCCTGATGGAAGTCGACGTCGCTGTTCTCGGAGGGGGGCCAGGTGGCTACACCGCGGCCATTCGGGCTGCGCAGCTCGGGGTGAAAGTTGCCTGCATCGAGCGCGAGCCCGAGCTCGGCGGCACCTGCCTGCGGATCGGATGCATCCCGACCAAGGCCTGGGTGCAGACCGCGTTCGCTCTGAAAGAGGCCGAGCACACGTTCGACAAGCTCGGCGTCAAGCTCGGCGGCTTCCAGCTCGAGTTCGGCAAGGCGAACGAGTGGAAGGCGGGCGTCGTCAACCAGATGACGTCGGGCGTCGCCTCGCTCTTCAAGGCGAACGGCGTCGAGTGGGTCAAGGGGACCGGTACGTTCAAGGACGCCCACACGATTGCGGTCGAGGGTGGGGAGGACGTCACCTTCAAGCATGCGATCGTTGCGACGGGCTCGTTTCCTCTTCGTCCCCCGATTGAAGGCCTCGATTCCGAGCGCTGCGTCGACTCCGAGGGCCTGCTCGCGCAGACGGAAGTTCCGAAGCGCCTCGTCGTGCTCGGCGGCGGCATCATCGGGTGCGAGTTCGCCTCGATCTTCCGCCGCTTCGGCAGCGAGGTGACGATCATCGAGATGCTGCCGGCGCTCATTCCTCAGGAAGACGCGGATGCGTCGAAGGAGCTGGCGAAGCAATTCGGCAAGCGCGGAATCACGCTTCACCTCGAGAAGCAGTGCACCAAGGTGGAGGAGAAAGGTGCCGCCCTGACCGTGCACTTCGGCGACGGCGAGACGGTCGAGGCCGACCTGATGCTCGTCAGCGTCGGCCGTGGCCCGAACGTCGAAGGGATCGGGCTCGAGACGATCGGCGTCGAGTTCGACAAGCGCAAGGGGATCGCCGCCGACGAGCACCGGCGAACGACGGTCGAGCACATCTACGCGGTCGGCGACTGCGCCGGCTACTGGCAGCTCGCGCACACGGCGTTTCGCGAGGGCGAGGTTGCAGCCGAGAACGCCTGCGGGCACGAGGCCGTGGTCGACAACCGGGCGGTCCCGCGTCCGATCTACACCGATCCGGAGATCGCGGGCGTGGGGCTCACCGAGGCACAGGCGAAGGAGCTGCACGGAGACGAAAACGTCGCTGTGGGCAAGTTCCCCTGGGCTGCAAATGCACGCGCCGTCATGAGTGGCG
>DATHGN010000014.1:0-7056 GCA_035317565.1 Gaiellaceae bacterium | reverse complement strand
GGCGCTTCCCTGAAGCCCTTGTCCTCGGTGCGCGCCCCGGTCGTTCCGTTGAACGAGAACGTCTCACCCGGTGCGATCAGGTGCTTGTCGACCAGGTGGGAGACGAGCTGCACGTTGTGGATGCGATTCGCCTCCCCGCCGTAGAACGTCTGATAGCTCGCGACGAGCCCCTTGATGTTCATCTCCTTCGCCTCGGCGGTCGTCCGGTCGGCGTCGACCTTCTCGACGATCAGCTTTGCCGAGCGGATTGTGGGCTCGGTGACGAGTGCGGCCTGCAACACGGCCTTTGCGCTGCGGGGAACATCGAGCACATAGCCAGGCCGGTCGGGGATGACGCGGGCGCCGCCCTTTGAGTTGATCGCCCAGTCGGCGTCCGTTGCGGGACGATCCACTCGCTTCGCCAGGGCCTTGAACCAGGTGTTTGCGCCGGCACCGCCGATGCGAAGCTCGCTCCGCCCATCTGCGGGCAGCTCCAAGATGCGGGCAATCCGCGGCGGGCGAAGGTTCCAGCGCGTCGCGCCGAGCGTGAGGTGCAGCGAGGACGCAAGCGCGGCGCGTACCTGTGCCTGCGGAACCGTGAGGTCGTTCGCCTTCACCTTCGGTGTGTCGACCTCGATCGGAAGCCCGACGGGCGCGCGCTTCAGGCTTGCAAGGGCGCGCACGATCGTCGCCGCCGCCGCCTGCCGGTCGAGAACGTGGCCCGTCCTGCTCGGCACGATCCGAGGGGTGAGCCCGTGGAGCACGATCGCCGCCTCACGGTGCGGGACGTTCACGGCGGTTGCGATCTCGTCGAGCTTCTGCTGAAGCGCGGCGTCGTACACCTGAGTCGGAGGCGCGACGTCCGCGCCGAAGAAGCGCAGGTCGAGCCGGCGAAAGCCGCGCAGAGGGCCAAAGCCTTCGCCCTGGCGGCGGACCGCGTCGACGGCGGCGCCCCAATCCACCTGAACGCCGAGGCGCCGGGGCTCGAGCTGCCACGTGCGCGAGCCGACGCGGAAGGTCACCGGGACGGCGGCCAGCTCTGCAGACCGCCGCTCGAGGGTGACTCGGGCCTGGCGAACCGTCTTGCCGCCCACGTCCACGCCTGCGATCTGCACGCCGTTGGCCAGGCGGGAGGGAGAGCCGGCGAAGGCGAGCCCGAGAACGAGCGCGGCCAGGGCCGCGAGGGTGGCCAGGATCGCCGTGCGCTGCACGAGTACGCGCCGCTGGGCGCGCGTCCTCGGACGTCGCCTGGACCGGACCAGGGTGTATTTCCGCCGCCGAGGCAAGCTGTCAAGTGTAGCCCCCGATCTGGAGGGATCTGAGGCTGCCTAGGTACTCCTCAGAAGGTGAAAAGCTCGATGCCGCCGCTCACGTTCAACCCGACGCCCGTGATGTACGACGCGAGGTCGGAGCAGAGAAACGCGATCGCGTTGGCGACGTCCTGCGGCTCGCCGGCGCGGCGCATCGCAGTGCGCTGCACCATGCGCTCGTTCATCTTCGGGTTCCCGAAGTTGAAGGCCTCCGTGCCGATGACGCCGGGCACGATCGCGTTGCACGTGATCCCGTGCCTAGCCCCCTCGAGCGCGAGCGTGCGCGTCAACCCGAGGAGACCCGCCTTCGTCGCCGAGTAGCTCGCCTGCCCGAAGCCGCCGAGCGTCCCCGCAACGGACGCCATGTTCACGATCCGACCCCAGCCACGTTCCTTCATATGCGGCCAGACGGCCTGGGCGCAGTTGAAGGAGCCGGTCAGGTTCACGCGTAGGTCTCGCTCCCAGAGCTCCGGCACCTGATCGGAGAGCTGGCCCAGATGGTCGAGCGTGCCGGCGTTGTTGACGAGGATGTCGACGGCACCGAACTCGTCGACGACCCGCTGCACTGTCTCGGCAACCTGGGCTCGGTCCGTCACGTCGCACTTGATCGCGGCCGAGCGGCGTCCGAGCTCGGAGATCTCCTTGGCGGTCGCCTCCGAGTAGACGAGGCCCTGCGCCCGTGCCGCCTGGGCCATGGGGCCGAACCTCTCGGCATCCTCGCCCGAGTCCGACTCGACCTGGATGTCGGCGATCACGACATCGGCGCCGGCTCGTGCGAGCGTCAGTGCGTCGGCCCGGCCGAGCCCGCGTGAACCACCTGTGACGAGAGCGACCCGACCCGAGAGGTCGATCTCAATCACGGGGCATGAGCAGTTCCCGGGCGATCACGAGCCGTTGGATCTGGGAGGTGCCTTCGTAGATCTGGAAGAGCTTTGCGTCGCGCATCAGCTTCTCGACGGGATACTCCTTCATGTACCCGTAGCCGCCGTAGATCTGCACGGCATCGGTCGTGACCTCCATGCACGTGTCGGCAGCGAAACGCTTCGCGTACGACGACTGCAGCGTCGCGCGCATTCCCTGGTCGATCATCCAGGCCGCCTGCCAGCAGAGCAGCCGCGCGGCTTCGATCTTGGTGGCCATGTCGGCGATCAGGAAGTTGACGCCCTGGTTCATGGCGATCGGCATCCCGAACTGGACTCGCTCCTTGGAGTACTGCGCGGCGTACTCGAATGCCGCGCGCGCGACGCCGACGGCCCCGATCGCGGTGCCGGGACGCGTGAAGTCGAGCGTCCTCATGGCGATCTTGAAGCCCTCGCCTTCCTCCCCCAGCCTGTTCACGGCGGGAACGTGCACGTCCGAGAACGAGAGCGACGACGTGTCTGTGGAGCGCTGCCCCATCTTGTCGAGATGCTTGTCGACCACCAGTCCGTCGGCGTCACCCGGGACGATGAACGCGCTCAACCCGCGGTGGCCCTTCGACTTGTCCGTCGATGCAAAGACGGTGAACCACGACGCGTAGCCGGCGTTCGTGATGAACATCTTCGAGCCGTTGAGGACGTAGTCGTCACCGTCGCGAACCGCGGTCGTCTGGATGCCGGAGACGTCGGAGCCGGCGTTGGGCTCGGTCAGCGCAAAGGATGTGAGGAGCCCTTCCTCGACGATCCGCGGCAGCCATTCGCGCTTCTGCTCCTCGGTGCCCGCGAGGATGACCGGGCCGTGGCCCAGGCCGCTGGCGGCGATGGCGCTCCCGATACCCGAGCAGCCCCAGCAGAGCTCCTCGCCGATGAGCATGCCTTCGAATGCACCGAGCTCGAGGCCGCCGTAGACCTCGGGGATGTGGACGTTCATCAGGCCGAGCTCGTGCGCCTTCGCGATCACGTCCGCCGGATGGGTGGAGTGCTCGTCGTACTCGCGCTCCTTCGGGCGGATCTCCCGCTCGGCGAAGTCGTGCGCGAGGTCGCGTAGGGCGCGCTGCTCGTCCGTGAGGCCGAAGGAAACCCCGCCCGCGGTGCGCTCCTCGATCGTCGCCATCTCCCTCCTAGAGTAGCTTGATTGACTGGTCAGTCAAATTGCTCACGAGCGCTGAATACGCTTGGATAGACGGGTGAGCGAGACGGCCGCGCCTGTCGAGCTGCACCCGCCGATCGAGCGGCGCTCATACCGCTGGGTCGCGCTCCCGCTCCTGGCGTTTGCCCTCTTCTCGTTGACCGCCGGCTTGCTCGCCGCTCATGATCCACGCTCCAAAGGCTACTTCCGCCTCTTCTTCCAGGACCCGATCCACCTCAAGGCCGGCTTCGCGTCGGCGGCGGTCGCGCTCGCGTGCTTCCAGGTTTTCTCGGCCACCTGGATCTACGGCAAGCTGCCGTGGCGCAAGCCCGCGTGGATCAATCCGGCGCACCGGTGGTCCGGCCGGCTTGCGTTCGTCTTCACGCTGCCCGTTGCCTACCACTGCATCTTCAAGCTCGGCTTCCGCCAGCCTGACACCCGCGTCCTCCTGCACTCGCTCTTCGGCTGCGCGTTCTACGGCGCGTACGCCGCGAAGATCACGATCGTCCGGTTGCGCCGGTTCCCGGTTCCCGTGCTGCCGATCGCCGGCGGGATTCTGTTCTCCGTCCTGATCGGCGTCTGGTACACGAGCGCCGCCTGGCTCTACACGCGCGACGCACCTTCGGCGCCGCCGGCGCAGGCGGCCGTGGTCATTCCCTCGGACGCGCACGCCGTCGACGGAAAGAGCGTGTTCGCCACTGCGGGCTGCGCGACGTGCCACACGCTAAAAGCCGCCGGCGCGTCCGGGCAGATCGGACCGAACCTCGACGACCTCCATCCCGGCTACGACCAGGTGAAGGCAAAGGTCGAGAGCGGAGGCGGCGGCATGCCCTCGTTCGCCCAGCAACTCAGCGCGCAGAAGATCCGCGACGTCGCCGCGTTCGTCGCGACGAGCGCAGGCTCACCGTAAGCCAGCGCGAAAGCGCAGGACGCGGCGAACGTGCTCGTCGAGCTCACCGCGACGCGCCAGCGGAACGAGCACGCGGATGGCGCGCGCGGCGTCTCTCCCGCTCGTGAACAAGAGCAGGTCGGCGCCTGCACGTGCAGCCGCGACGGCCCACTCCGTTGCATGTCCCCGAACGACGTCGAGGGAGTCGGTGATCGCCACGCCGTCGAATCCGAGCTCGTGCAGCAGCCGGTAGGTCGCGGGCTCGAGCGCCGCGCGGCGCGCACCGAGGCTCGGGTAGACGCCGTGTCCGACCATCACGCAGGGCACGCCTTCCTCAACGGCCGCTCGGTACGGAGCGAGGTCGGCCTCGCGCACGTGGCCGCGCACGTACGGATGCTCGTCCGTGGAATAGGGCAGCGAGCCGAGCCCGGGGAAGTGTTTTGCGCACGCACCTGTCCCACCGGCCGCAAGCCCGCGGGCGAAGGCGACCCCGAAGGACGGCGAGCGAAACTGGCGCGAGCCAAGCGGCCCGTCCGGCAGATCGAGCACCGGGGCGAGATCGACGTCGACGCCCACGCCGCGAAGCGCGACACCGGTCGCCTGTCCGGACGCGTAGGCCGCTGCGGCGCTCCGCACAGCTCGAGCCGACGACCGCGGCGGCAGGCGGGGAAAGGTCTTGACCTTGCCACCCTCCTGGTCGACGAACACGAGCGCGCCGGGCGGCCGCGCTGCATCGCGGTCATAGCCCTGCACGATCACTCCGCCGGCGCCGGGCGGAGCGGGCAGGCCCGAGACGACGACGAGCGCCGCCTTCTGCTGCGGCGTCAGCCCCAGCAGGGTGGCCATGGTGAGGACGGCGGCAACGCCCAAAGCCTCCGTAGACTAGGCCGTCGTGGACTTCGAGCTCACAGACGAGCAACGGCTCTTGCAGGACACCGTCCGCCAATTCGTGGACGACCGGATCCTGCCGAACGCCGTCGAGAACGACATCAACCACCACCTCGACCTGGATGCCATCCAGGGGATGGCGGAGCTCGGCATCCTCGGGATCGTCATTCCCGAGGAGTACGGCGGCGCCGGCCTCGACTTCGTCTGCGAGGCGCTCGCCTGCGAGGAGATCGAGCGCGGTGAGGCGGCATTCCGCACGCTGATCTCGGTTCACGTCGGGCTGAACTCGCTCGCGCTCCTCAAGTACGCCTCGGAGGAGCAGAAGCAGCGCTGGCTCGTCCCGCAGGCGAGCGGCGAGAAGCTCGCGTGCTTCGGGCTGACCGAGCCCGCGGCCGGCTCCGACGTTGCAGCGATGAAGTCGACCGCACGTCGCGAAGGCGACGTCTACATCCTGAACGGCTCGAAGAACTGGATCTCCTACGCAAACGTCGCCGACCATGCCCTCGTGTTCGCGAAGACCGATCCGTCCGCGAAGCACAAGGGGATCTCCGCGTTCGTGCTCGAGCGCGGCATGCCTGGGTTCACGACGGCGGACACCGAGCACAAGCTCGGGATCTGGGCCGGGTCGACCGGAGAGCTCTTCTTCGAGAACGTCGCGGTCCCGGCGGAGAACATGATCGGCGAGGAAGGACAGGGCTTCGAGATCGCGATGTACGGGCTCGACCAGGGTCGCTTCACGGTGGCCGCCGGTGGAGTCGGCGTGATTCGTGCGTGCCTCGAGCGTTCTGTCGAGTACGCGCGCGAGCGTGAGACGTTCGGCCAGCCGATCGGCAAGTACCAATTCGTGCAGGACATGATCTCCGAGATGGTGCTCGGCTACGAGACCTCGAAGCTGCTCGTCATGCAGGCCGCGTGGATGAAGGACCAGGGTCTGCGCAACACGCGAGAGACGTCACTGGCGAAGTGGCATGCCACGGAGTCCGCGTTCCGCGCGGCGCATCTGGCGATCCAGGTGCACGGCGCGTACGGCTATTCGGCGGAGTACGGCATCGAGCGTTACTTCCGCAACGCGCGCGCGCCGATCATCTACGAAGGCACGACGCAGATCCACAAGATGATGCAGGCCGAGCATGCGCTCGGCTTCAGGAACCTGAACGGCCGCAGCGGCGACGTGTCGCCGTTGTGCTCGTGGGCGCCGGCGTTGTCGCCAGTGCACACTCGCGCCTAGGGGCCGCTGTACTCGAAGGGGCCGACGGCCGTGTACTTCCCGGGATGCTCGTACGCGATCCCGTCTGACACGCGGAACGCCGTCGAGGAACCGAAGTCGGCCTCCTTGAACACGATTCCCTCGGGTAGGACGGCGCCCGGGCGGACCTCTGCGCCGCTGACTGGATTCTTGATCGTCTCGGACACGACCTCGTACGAATCGCCCGCCTTCACCCTCGTCTTGACGCCGTCAAGGTGGAGGTCGTAGGGCGCCGGCTTCGGCCCGTGGATCGTCGGCCAGGTCCAGGCCAGCACGCCCCAGGGCCCTCCGACGTCACCGCCGACGAGCGTCTCGATCGCGTTGCGCTGGTCTTCGTCGGCGCGCTCGTCGACCAGGATCAGCGCCTCGCCGTTGCCTTCGTGGATCGCTCCCGGCCAGTTCACGCACACGGTGAAATTCAGATCGTCGAGCGAGGTCTCTCCAAAGGTGCCGCGCTCGACGTGCCACGTCCAGGTCCCCTCGCACTTCCCGGTCGTCGGTAGAGCGTTGAAGTTGCACGGGCAGCCGTAGTCGCAGTTACAGGCGACGATGACCGTTCCCTTGAGCTCCCAGTCCATCTGACCTCCCTCGTGAGGCCTGCCACGTCCAGTAGACCGTAACGTCTACAGGAGAGCGATGTCCATCCAAGGCCAGTCGGTCGGTTGCGCGGCGAGCCCAGCTCGCACCGGGTTGTCTCC
>DATHGN010000013.1:0-18509 GCA_035317565.1 Gaiellaceae bacterium | reverse complement strand
CTCATGTCACAGCAGGTGTACGACGGCGTCTTCGACTCGCTCGAGCATTCGGTCAGCCACGGCTCGACCTTCGCGCCGAACGACCTCGCGATGGCGGCTGGGCTCGCGACCCTGCGGGAGCTCGACGACGCCGACCTCGTCGAGCGGTCTGCGCGTCTCGGCGCGCGCCTGCTCGAGCTGACGCGCACGTTGGCCGACGAGCACGAGGTCGTGCGCGAGGTGCGCGGGCTCGGGCTGATGTGGGCGATGGAGTTCGGCGAGCCAGACTCCGGTGGCGTCGCCTGGCGTCTGATGGAACGGATGCAGACCGGTCTCTTCGCTCAGCTCGTCGTCGTGCCGCTGTTCACGAAGCACCGCATCCTCAGCCAGGTGGCCGGACACGACCTGCCCGTGCTGAAGGGGTTACCTCCGCTCGTGGTGACGGAAGAGGATCTGGAGGAATTCGCCGGTGCCCTCGACGACGTGATCGCGAAAGCGGGCCGCCCGACGCGCGTCGCGGGCCTCGCGTTGCGCGCGGCACGAGCTCGCTAGATGTCGGTCAGCTCGGCGTGGCGCTCGTTGATGCACTGGCGCGCCCAGATCTCCGCCAGCGTGACGAGGCGCTCGCAGAACGCCCTGCGCTCCGCCCGATCGTCCGGCACGTTGTCCGGCGCGACCGAGACTCGCACCTGACGGAGTACGACCTCGGCGTCCTCCGACAGCTCGTGCCGTTCCTCGCCGACGATCGAGATCTCGCCCGCCTCGGAAACGAGGAGCTTGCCGAGCTCCTCGAGCTCCGCGGAGGTCGCGTCGCGCCCGGCGAAGACGCCGAAGTTGATCCGAACCTCGAGACCGGCGGGCTCCTGCTCGACGGCGAACGCGATGACGTTTTCGACCTGCATTGAAAGTCGTATTACCGTCTTGCCGAAGAGCTAACCCTCCCTCGGCTCCCAGCGGAACTTCCGTATGGCTACGGCCATTCCGAGGATTCCCCAGGCTACGAGGACGGCCACGGCCCTCGGCCGGTCCCAGATCTGCTGGCCGTGGAGGTAGATGCCGTTGATGAGATCGATGAGGGGCTTCAGCGGCAACACGGCGCCGATCGCGCGCAATACCTGCGGGTAGTGACGGGTCGGGCCGAACGAGCCGCTCAGGAACGCCATCGGCAACACGATGACGTTCACGATTGCGGACGACCCTTCCAGCGAGCGGATGAAGCCGGTCAAGGCAAGCCCGAGAGCCGCGAACGTGGCCGCCCCGAGCGCCAGGGTAAGAACGAGCGAGACCACGTTGTGCGGCCACGGCGTCGACTTCAGGACCTTGCCGAGCACGAAGAGTGACACGGCCTGCAGTGCGAACACGACCATGATCGACGTCAGGACTGCGACGAGATACGTCGCGGGCGGTAGCGGTGTCGAGCGGATTCGCTTCAGGATCCCGAGCTCCCGGCGCGCCACGAGGATCAGCGCAAGCCCGGCGAACGCCGTCGTCGCGGCGCCGTAGCCGAGCATGCCCGCCAGCAGCGCCCAGGACGCCGGTCGTCCGTAGATGCGGCCGTTGTAGACGGCGGTCAGAAGTGTGAACAGCAGCAGCGGAAAGAGGAAGACGAACACCGCGGATTCGCGACTGCGCCAGAACAGGCGCTGCTCCCACTTGAGCTGGTGGCGGTAGAGCCTCATCGTTCCTCGGGCGTGGTCAGCGAGAGATACACGTCCTCGAGCGTTGGCCGGCGAACCTGAAGTCCTTCGACCTCGCGGCCTTCGGCAAGCGCTGCCGCGGTCAGTTCCTGCAAGAGGCGGGTCGGTTCTGTCGTGTGGATCACGACCTCGTGCCCGTCCTGCCGGTAACGCACTTCAGTCTCGTTCGTCCCGCCGGTGAGTTCCGCCGGCGTGCCCTCACGAATGATCTGCCCCTCGCGGAGGACGGCGACGCGGTCCGCGAGTTGCTCGGCCTCGTCGAGGTAGTGCGTCGTCAGCAGAATCGTCTTGCCGAGCGAGCGCAGCGCCCGGATCATGTCCCACGCGGCACGGCGTGCTGCAGGATCGAAGCCGGTGGTCGGCTCGTCGAGGAAGACGAGGTCCGGGTCGCCGACAAGCGCTACCCCGAGGTCGAGCCTGCGCTTCTGACCGCCGGAAAGAGTCTTCACGCGCGCGTCCCGCTTCTCGTCGAGGCCGACGAGCTTGATCACCTCGTCGACGTCGCGCGGCCGGTCGTAGTAACCGGCGAACATGCGGTGCGTCTCGGCGACGGTGATCGTCGGCCAGAGCTGCGACTGTTGCAGCACCACGCCGATCCGCTCTCTGTAGGCCGGGCCTGCTCGTTCCGGATCGAAGCCGAGGACGTCGACCTCGCCGGCGTCGCGGGGGCGGTAGCCCTCCAGAATCTCGATCGTGGTCGTCTTGCCGGCACCGTTGGGGCCGAGGAGACCGAAGACCTCGCCCTCTGCGATCTCGAAGCTGATCCCGCGGACCGCTTCGTAGTCACCGTAGGACTTCCGCAGGCCGTGGACGGAGATCGCAGCCGCGGGCACCCGTCCATGGTAGAGATCGCCCTGTGACCACACTGCGCTACGTCGTCGCTGACGTCTTCACCGACGAGGCGTTGACCGGAAACCAGCTGGCCGTCTTCACGGACGGCCGCGGGGTCGACGACGAGACGATGCTGAAGCTTGCACGTGAGATGAACTTCTCGGAGACGGTCTTCGTGCTCCCGCCGGAGTCAGGTGGGCACGCGCGGATCCGGATCTTCACGCCGAAGGTGGAGCTGCCTTTCGCCGGGCATCCCGTTCTCGGCTCGGCGTTCGTTCTCGGTGCGCCGCTGCAGCTCACCGAGATCCGGCTCGAGACCGAGGCGGGTGTGATTCCCATCACGCTCGAGCGTGAAGGTGCGCGCATCGTGTTCGGCTGGATGCAACAGCCGATTCCGAACTGGAAGCCGTTCGAACAGGCGGAAGAGCTGCAGGAGCTGCTCGGCGTGCGCTCGCAGCTACCCGTCGAGGAATACGACCTCGGCCCGCACCACGTCTTCCTGGAGCTCGGCAGCAAGGAAGAGGTTGCGGCGCTCGAGCCCGACTTCGGCGCGCTCGGCCGCCTCACGGAGTTCGGGGTCAACTGTTTCGCCGGTTCGGGTACGCGCTGGAAGACGCGGATGTTCGCCCCGACGAGCGGTGTCGTCGAGGATCCCGCGACCGGCTCTGCGTGCGGACCGCTCGGCATCCACCTCGTGCGGCACGGCCGCATCCAAACCGGCGTAGAAGTCGAGGTGTCGCAGGGCGCGGAGATCGGCAGGCCGTCGAAGCTCTTCGTCCGGGTGGACGGAACACCGGAGCAGATCGAGCGCGTCGAGGTCGGCGGCTCCGCGGTCATCGTCGCCCGCGGCGAGTTCCGCCTCTAGAGAAAAGCGACCGCCTGGATCTCCGGCAGCTCCGGCACGAGCGAGCGCCAGAAGACGCCGCCGTTCTCCGACAGGTAAAGGCGGTTGCGCGCGGCGAACAGCATCACGTCGGGGTTGTCGTCGTCGATCGCGATCGCAAAGCCGGCAGGGAGGCCGCCGCCCGCCTCTCGCCACGTGCTGCCGGCGTCGTTCGAGAGTGCAAGCGGCGGGCGCCGGTCGACGACGGCGACGATGGTTGCGCCCGAGGCCGCCGCGGCGACGACCCGTGGCAGCTCGACGCTGATGCGCACAGGTTCGAAGTCCTCGCCTGCTCCGAGCACCTCCTCGGTCTCCAGGTCGACGAGATACGTGCCGGACGCGGTGCGAACCGCAGCGATCACGTCATGGCGCCCGTCAGCAGCGCCGCAACGACGCCTGTCGCCTGCCGTGCTGCCGACACCGGCGCGAGACCCTGAGCCCTGCCTGCGAGGTAGGCGGCGGAAAAGGCGTCGCCGGAGCCGGTCGGGTCCGTGGCGACCGGCCACGCGCCCACCTTCTCGGAGTGGCCCTTGTAGTACACGCGCGAGCCGCGCTCTCCGTAGGTGACGAGCACCTCCGGGACACCGAGCGTGTCGACGGCGCCGATTACGTCGGCCTCCTCCTCGGCCAGCTTGAGGATCTGCACGTGCTCGAGCAGCGCCGGATCGAAGTCCGCGTCGAGTTTGAGCGGACCCAGCTCGGCGGCGCGAACAAGCCCCTGGCCGTCGAACGAAAGGCGGCGACCGCGCGCGATCGCGGCGAGCGTCTCTGCGGGAAAGTCTGATCGCAGCAGCGGGGCGACGTGCACCCAGGCGCCCGGTGCCAAGACCTCGGCGTCGTCGGGCGCCCACGGATTGCCGAGGTGCTCCACGGTCATGATGCGAACGGAGCCTTCGTAGTGGAACGAGAACGAGGTGGTGTCGGTTCCCTCGAGCGAGACGACGGGCAGTCCGAGAGCCGTCAGCTTGCGGACGTAGTCGAACCGGTCTTCCGGTCCACAGCGCGTGTAGATCGTCGCTCGCGAGCCGAGCCCGCGCCAGGCGCGGGCCGCGTAGTACGGTCCGCCGCCGATGCGCGGCGGGCTGCCGTCAACCCGGTCGCGCGCGAGGTTCCCGACGAGGGCGAGCGGCGGCACGCGGCGAGCCTAGCGTTACCGCGAGAGCGGTCAGCAGAAAAGCGATCGCGAAGCTCGGCACCGAAGCGCCGATCTGGTACGACGGCGTCGGCAGGTGGCCGATCAAGCGGGACCAGAAGCCGAGATCGGCCGGCTGGTACAGCCACTCGTACACGAAGAAGCCGACCAACCAGGCGACGATAGGCCCGGGACGCACTGCCGGCCCCTCGAAGAAGTGCTCCCGCGTGTAGTGCGCGCCAGCCAGCAACCAGTCCGCGACCAGCACTCCGAGGAGCGGCACGAAGACGGCGCCCAGCAGCAGCAGAAACCGTTGGTAGCTCCGCATGTCGATCGCAAGCGCGCCCGCGGTCGCGATTGCGGAAGCGCCGAGGATCAGGGCACGCTGCGGAATCTGTGGGAAGAGGTTCTGCGTCGAGACTGCGGACGAGTAGACGTTCGCGAACGCCTCGTCGGTCTCGTCGACGGTGAGCGCCAGCAATGCGAGCGCCGCTGCCAGTCCGCCGCCGGCGATCGCGACCAGCAGCAGCTCCGGCCTGCTCGGATCGAGCCCGCGTGACAGCACGAGGATCGAGCCGAACCCGAACTGGAAGAGCGTCGGCAGGAAGTAACCGATTCCGACGCCGTAGAACGCGCTGCGCCGGTCCCGCGAGAAACGTGTGTAGTCCGCGACGAGCGGTGCCCAGGACACGGTGACGGCGACAACCGTGTCGACCGCGAGCCAGAAGGATCCTTTGTGCCCGCCCTCTGTCCAGCTACGCCCGAGGTTCGCACCGTCGACGATCCACCACGCGAGATAGACGACGGATGCGAGGACCGCCCAGATCGCGAACTTCCGCACGAAGCGGCGCACAAATCCCACCGGCCCGAGGAGTGCGAGCAACCCCGCGACGACGCCGAAGAGGAGCTTCCACGCCCACACGGCCTTGAAGCCGAAAAGCTTGTCGCAGAGGAGGCCGGCCGCCGTTGCGATCACGATCAGCTCGAAGATCGCCCAGCCGAGGCACTGCAGGATGTTGAGCGCCGTCGGGAGATACGAGCCGCGGCGTCCGAGTGGCGCCCGCTGCAGCACCATCGCCGGCACGCGCGCGTCCGCGCCGATCAGCGCGGCGACGGCGAGCATCAGGTTCCCGATCACGCCCCCGACGAGCGTCGCCGCGAGCGCATCGCGCAATGGCAGATCGAAGTAAGCGGGCAGAACGAGCACGAGCAGCGAGATGCCGAGGTTCGTCCAGAGCAGCGTCATGTCCACGAAGCCGAGGACGCGCAGGCGATCCGGAACCGGCTCGATCCCCCACTGTGGTGTGTCCGTCAATGTTCGCTCCCTTCGCTGGTCCTAACCAGATCAGGTTCGACGGGTGTGATCTCAGCGCCGTTCAACGAGCCGCAGCGCACCCCGGCCTCGGTAGGGTACCCGGCTCGATGACCCCGGTTCGAGCCTTCAGCCTCTGCCTTGCGGCACTCCTGGTCGTCCTCGCCGGCTGCGGTAACAGCCCGAAGACCGTCACGAAGGCCGAGTACCAGACGGAGATCCAGAAGGTGGGCGCCGATCTCACGGCCGCGGGTAGCAAGCTCGGGAAGTCGATCGACATCGCGACGTTCAACGAGTCCGTCGACAATTTCCAGACGCACCTGCGCGACGCCTCGAAGACGCTCAACGGACTGAAGCCGCCGGCGAACACCGAGGACGTCAACAAGCTGCTGGCCGGCTCGTTCCACGACCTGGCCGACGAGCTCGAGCCGGTGAAGGACGCCCGGCGGGAGAGCATCGTCAAAGCGCGCGACGCGCTGCTCAAGGTCGACAAGTCGCAAGCGGCCGAGGACGGCCGTACCGCGGTCCAGGAGCTGCAGAAGCTCGGCTACGACACGTCCCAGCTCGGCGCGCTCTAGCCTTGCCTAGGTAGTGCCTATGCAGTAGCGTGCGGGCCGTGGCTCGCACCTACACGGCCAGCGAAGCGGCCCGCGCGCTCGGGATCAGCATCGACACGCTGCGGCGCTGGGATCGCCTCGGTCGCATCAAGGTAGGACGCGACTCCGCCAACCGGCGCGTCGTGCCCGCCCGCGAGGTCGACCGGCTCCGCGGCGGCGACCGGCAGACGTTGAGCGCCCGCAACCGGCTCGAGGGCGTCGTGCGTGACGTGCAGATCGATGGGCTCCTCGCGCAGGTCGAGATCGACGTTACCGCCGGGGCCCGTCTGGTCGCGGTGATCACGCGCGAGTCCGCGGAGAGCCTGGGGCTGGCGCCGGGGACGCCCGCCACCGGGGTCGTCAAGGCCACGTCGGTGATGGTGGAGCGGTGAAGCGCGCGCTCGTCGTGGCGCTGCTTGCACTCGTTCTGCCCGCATCGGTTTCCGGGGGGACGCCGATCACGGTGTTGGCGGCCGCTTCCCTCACCGACGTGTTTCCGCGCATCGCCCCGGGCCCGCGCTACAGCTTCGCGGGCTCCGACCAGCTTGCTCTCCAGATCCGCCAGGGCGCCCCGGCCGACGTCTACGCAGCGGCGAGCCCCAAGTACACGCAGTTGCTCTATCGCGACGGCTTCGTCCAAAAGCCCGTCGTCTTCGCCACGAACAAGCTCATCGTGCTCGTCCCCCGCTCGAACCCCGCGCACATCACCACGGTGTACGACCTGCGACGTGAAGGGATCAAGCTCGTGATCGGGGATCGCACCGTTCCGATCGGCTCGTACACGCGCCAGATCCTGGACGCGCTCGGGATCACGACCGACGTGACGAAGAACGTCGTCAGCCAGGAGACCGACGTCAAAGGGATCGTCACCAAGGTCGCACTTGGCGAGGTCGACGCCGGATTCGTCTACCTGACCGATGCAAAGCCGGTCGCGTCGCGAACGCGATCGATCGCGCTGCCGGCGTGGGCGCAGCCGCCGATCCGCTACGAGCTGGCGGTCGTGAAGGCGAGCGCCAACGTGGCGGCGGCGAAAGCGTTCCTGAAAAAGGTCACCTCGAAGCACGGGCGCCAGCTCCTGTCGAAGGCGGGCTTCGGGCTTCCGAAAAAGCCGTGAGGCGACTTTTCGCGGCGGTGCTCGCCGTCGCGACGGCGATCGCGCTGTCCTTCTTGCTTCTTCCCGTCGCGGCGATCTTCCTCCGCGTTCCACCCGGTGACCTGATCGATGCGCTCGGGCGCGACGTCACACGTGACGCGCTGATCGTGAGCATCAAGACGAGCGCCATCGCACACGCCGCGGTCCTGTTGGTCGGAACCCCCGCCGCCTATTTTCTCGCCCGCCACCGTTTCCGTGGTCGCGGCGCCGTGCTGACGCTGATCGAGCTACCGCTCGTCCTGCCGCCGGCCGTCGCGGGGATTGCGCTCTTCGCCGCGTTCGGCCGCAATGGGCTGCTCGGCGGGGAACTCGATGCTCTCGGCGTGCAGATCCCCTTCACGCAGGCGGCTGTCGTGCTCGCCGTCGCGTTCGTCGAGAGCCCGTTCTACTTCCGCGGGGCGATCGCCGCGTTCGAGGCGGTCGACGGGACGCTCGTCGATGCGGCACGGACGCTCGGCGCGAGCCCGGCGCGCGTGTTCGCACGCATTGCCCTGCCGCTCGCGGCCGGAGGTCTCGGTGCAGCTTCGGCGCTGGCGCTCGCCCGAGGGCTCGGCGAGTTCGGTGCGACCCTCATCTTCGCGGGCAGCCTGCAGGGGGTGACACAGACGTTGCCGCTCGCGATCTACGCGCAGTTCGAGGCAGACTTCGACACGGCGCTCGCCATCAGTGCGCTCTTCATCATCGTCGGGGCGCTCTTGCTCGTGACCCTGAAGCTCTACGGATGGCTTCGCTTCAGTTCGATATTTCGCTCTCGCTTCGCGACTTCGACCTCGAGCTAGCGCTCGACGTCGGCCGCGAGACGGTCGCGCTCGTCGGCCCGTCGGGAGCCGGCAAGACGTCCGTGTTGCGTGCGATCGCGGGTCTCGCGCATCCCGCGCGCGGCTCGATCACCTGCGCAGGCGATGTCTGGTTCGACTCGGCGCAGCGGATCGACAGACGTCCGGAAGAGCGGTCGGTCGGCTTCGTGTTCCAGGAGTACGCGCTCTTCCCGCATCTCAGCGTCGAGCGAAACGTGACCTTCGGCGGCGGGCGCGCCGACCGCCTTCTGTGGCGTCTGCGCATCGAGCACCTTGCGCAGGCAAAGCCGACCGAGCTTTCCGGAGGCGAGCGGCAGCGAGTCGCCATTGCTCGTGCGCTCGCGCGGGACCCACGCGTGCTCCTGCTCGACGAGCCGATGGCTGCGCTCGATCCGCACACCCGCGGCAAGGTGCGGGCGGAGCTGCACGACCTTCTGCGCGAGCTCGAGCTGCCGACGCTGCTCGTCACGCATGATTTCGAGGACGCGGCCGCGCTCGCCGATCGAGTCGGTGTCCTCGTCGACGGCAGGCTCCGTCAGGTGGGGCCGCCCGCGGAGCTCCTGGGCTCACCCGCCGATCCGTTCGTGGCGGAATTCGCCGGGGCGAACGTTCTGCCGGGCTCGGCGGAGGCCGGCCCGAACGGCCTGACGAGCTTTCGCCTCGAAGGTGGACACGTCGTGGTTTCCGCGGACGAAGCCCGGGGCCAGGCCGCGCTCGTCCTCTATCCCTGGGACGTCTCCCTTGCCCGCACGGCGCCCGACGACTCCGCGCTGAACCACCTTTCCGGTGAGATCGTCTCGCTCGTGCAGGTCGGAAACCGGATGCGCGTGCGCCTCCCGTTCCTGACCGCGGAGATCACGGCAGCCTCAGCCGAGCGGCTCGAGCTGCGTCCGGGAGAGCACGTCGTCGCGAGCTTCAAGGCCACGCAGGCGCGGCTGCTGCCGGCGGATTAGCGGCGGCTAGACCGGTAGCTCGGGGGCGATGCGCTCTGCGAGCGCTTCGGCGACGGATCGGCCGACTTCATCTGAGTGCTTGATCAAGGCGCCGAAGTCGCGCTCGGTGATGACGAGCACGCGCACCGGAGTGGTCGCCGTGACGCTCGCCGTCCGGGGCATCTTGGTCACGAGCGCGATCTCGCCGAAGAAGTCGCCCTCCTTCATCGTGTTGATGCTGCGGTCGCCCTTCGTCACGTCGGCCTCGCCCTCGAGGAGGACGAAGAACTCGCGTCCACGGTCCCCTTCGATCGCCATCACCTTGCCCTGCGGCAGGTCGAGCTCGTCGGCGATGTGCGCCACCTCCTCGAGCCCTTTCTTGGAGAGCTTCGAGAAGAGCGGCACCCGCTTGATCAGCTCGATCTTGCCGTCCTTGCCTAGGCGCATATGGCGACCTTAACTGCCTTCCGAGGGCTTGGCTACGGTGAGCGGATGGATGTCGTTCCGGCCGTTTTCGGGGCTGCGGCCGGCCTCGCGGGCCTGCTGTTGGTCTTCCTCGGGGTGTCGATCTCGGCTTTCCAGTCGTTTGCGGGCGACGCGCCGGCCGCCGCCACGGCGCGCTATCGGCGCGCCGGGGGCTGGACTCTGAGCGCCTTCGTGGTTGCTCTCGCCGACGTCGCCGTGGCGTTCGCTTGGTTGCTGTCACCGCATCGCGCTTTACGCGACCTTGCCGTGACGCTCTTCGCGCTCGTGCTCGCCGCCACGGCGTGGGCCGCAGTCGCCACGACGAGGGTCGTTCTGTGGCGCTGAGCCTCAACAAGCTCAAGCGCCTCGGCGACGCCGGGCTGGTCGACCTGTTCGAGACAGACCGGAAGCTCTGGACGGCGATGGCGAAGGACGCCTACGGGTACACGAGCAAGTTCGTGCGCGGATCGGGCAACGAGGTCAGGCCCGACGACGTGGTCCCGACGCTGACGCCGGCGCTCGAAGTCTCGGATCGGCTGCGCACCTACCTGGCGGAACGAAAGCTTTCCCAGCAGTACTGGTACGTCTGGTTCGCGGAGCTCGTGGTCGACCGTCTCTGGCCTGATCTACACTGAGCGCATGGCGGGTACGCCGGATGATGAGGATCGGCAGGCGAGGGAGTTCATCGACCGGGTCGTCGAGACCCAGGCGAAGCACGGCTACGGCGTGAAGCTCTCGAAGAAGCGCTACGAGGAAGCGGTCGCCCGTGTGGCCGCCGGCTTCCGAGGCCTCACGGACGCGTCGAAGGGCCGCGCCGCCTAGCCACGTCTCGAACGGCTGGGCTCAGACGCCGGCTGTTCGGGTCACGTACCGAGGAGACGTCTCAGCACGTACGGGAGGATCCCGCCATGCTGGAAGTACTCGCGCTCGCGCGGCGTGTCGAGACGAACTTGCGCACGAAACTCCTTGGCGTCCGCGCGCACGATGACCTCGTCCGCGTTGCCGTTGTCGACACCCTCGACGGCAAACTCCTCGCGCCCGGTCAGCCCCAGTGTCGTCGGCGTCTCCCCGTCGAGGAACTGCAGCGGGAGAATCCCCATCATCAGCAGGTTCGAACGATGGATCCGCTCGTACGACTCGGCGATCACCGCGCGCACGCCGAGGAGGTTCGGGCCCTTTGCAGCCCAGTCGCGCGACGAGCCGGAGCCGTACTCCTTCCCCGCGATGACGATCAGCGGCGTTCCCTCGGCGAGGTACCGCTTGGACGCGTCGTAGATCGTCAGCTCCTCGCCGCTCGGCACGTGCACCGTCACTGTTCCCTCGGACCCCGGAACCATGAGATTCCTGAGTCGCACGTTGGCGAACGTGCCGCGCACCATCACCTCGTGGTTGCCGCGCCGCGACCCATAGGAGTTGAAGTCCTTCCGTTCGACACCGTGCTCCACCAGGTACTTCCCGGCGGGAGAGCCGGGGCTGATCGACCCGGCCGGGGAGATGTGATCCGTCGTCACCGAGTCGCCGAGCACGACGAGGCAACGCGCGCCGTGGACGTCCTCGATCGCATCGGGCTCCCGTGACATCCCATCGAAGTACGGCGGTTGCCGCACGTACGTCGACGCCGGATCCCAGGCGAAGAGGTCGCCCTCGGGGATCGGGAGCTCGCGCCACGCGGGATCTCCGGTGAAGACGTCGGCGTAGGTCCGGGAGAACATCTCCCCGCGGACGGCACGCGTGATCGTCTCCTGAATCTCGTCCGCGGTCGGCCAGAGATCGCGCAGGTAGACGTCGTTCCCGTCTCGGTCCTGCCCCAGCGGCTCGCCGATGAGGTCCACGTCCATCCTGCCCGCCAGCGCGTACGCCACGACGAGCATCGGCGACGCGAGGTAGTTCGCCTTCACCTCGGGATGGATGCGCGCCTCAAAGTTCCTGTTCCCCGACAGGACCGAGCAGACGACGAGGTCGCTCTCGACGACCGCCTTCGAGATCGGCTCCGGCAACGGGCCCGAGTTACCGATGCAGGTCGTGCAGCCGTACCCGACTGTCTGGAAGCCCAGCTCGTCGAGGTACTTCGTCAGGCCCGCCTGGTCGTAGTACTCCGTCACGACCTTCGAGCCCGGCGCAAGGCTGGACTTCACCCACGGCTTCCGCCGCAGACCCCGCTCGACCGCCTTCTTCGCCATCAGGCCGGCGCCGATCATCACCTGCGGGTTAGACGTGTTCGTGCACGACGTGATCGCCGCGATCACGACCGACCCGTGGTCGAGCTCGAACTCTTCGCCGTCGAGCTGTGCGGTGACGGGGCCCGGCCGCTCGGCGACTGCGACCGCGCTGACCTCGATCTGACTGAGGCGCAGCGGTTCGCCGTGCCCGGGGTCGACGGTCGTGGGGGTATCGCTCGCCGGAAAGGACTCGGCCATCGCTTCGTCGTGTTCGTTGCCGTAGTCGACGCCGAAGGTCTCCAGCGCCTCGAGGAAGGATTCCTTTGCGTCGCGCAGCGGGACGCGGTCCTGCGGCCGGCGGGGGCCCGCAAGCGACGGCTCGACCTGCGTGAGATCGAGCTCCAACACCTGCGAGTACTCCGGCTGGTGGTCCGGGTCGTGCCACAGCGCGTTTTCCTTGCAGTACGCCTCCACGAGCGCGACGTGCTGCTCGTCGCGTCCCGTCAGGCGCAGGTACTTGAGCGTCTCGTCGTCCACCGGGAAGAACCCACAGGTGGCGCCGTACTCGGGCGACATGTTCCCGATCGTCGCTCGATCTGCGAGAGGCAGCCCGACGAGACCGTGCCCGAAGTACTCCACGAACTTCCCCACGACACCGGCCTTCCGCAGCTGCTGCGTGACCGTGAGGACGAGATCGGTCGCCGTCGCGCCTTCCGGGAGCGAGCCCGTGAGCCTGAACCCGACGACCTGCGGCATCAGCATCGACACCGCCTCGCCGAGCATCGCAGCCTCGGCTTCGATGCCGCCGACGCCCCAACCGACCACGCCGAGCCCGTTGACCATCGTCGTGTGCGAATCCGTGCCCACGAGCGTGTCGGGAAACGCACGTCCGTCACGTGTCTCGATCACCCGCGCGAGGAACTCGAGGTTGACCTGGTGGACGATGCCTGTGTTCGGCGGGACGACCTTGAAGTTGTCGAACGCGGTCTGCCCCCAGCGCAGGAATGCGTAGCGCTCGCGGTTGCGCTCGAACTCGAGCTCAGCGTTACGGAACATCGCGCGCGCCGTGGCGTACTCGTCGACCTGCACCGAATGGTCGATGACGAGCTCGGCCGGAAGCTGCGGGTTAATCTGCGCCGGATCACCGCCGAGGTCGGCCATCGCGTTCCGCATCGCCGCCAGATCGACGACCGCCGGCACACCCGTGAAGTCCTGGAGCAGCACGCGTGCCGGGCGGAACGAGATCTCCTCCGACGGCTCGGCTTCCGGCTGCCAGCGCCTGAGCGCCTCGGCGTCGGCCTCCTCGCCGTGCCGGAGCGCGTTCTCGAGCAGGATCCGGAGCGTGTAGGGGAGCCGTTCGGCGCCCTCGATCCGGAAGATCTCGTGGCTGCCACCGCCGGCGCTGAGGGTCGAAGGGCTCACCTGATCGATTGTATGGAACGGCCTGCGGTTCCCATTTGACGTGGTGTGCGCTTGTCCCTATTGTCCACCGATTCAGTGGACTAATAAGGAGAGCGCATGCGACGAATTAGCCTAGCTTTGTTCATAGCCTTGCTTCTACCGGCCCTCGCCGCAGGCGCCTCGAAGGACACGAAGCTGACGCTCGTGGCCTACTCGACGCCCAAGGACGCCTACGGCCAGCTGATCTCGTCCTTCCAGAACACCGGGGCAGGGAACGGCGTTAGCTTCTCCCAGTCCTACGGGGCGTCCGGGGAGCAGAGCCGGGCCGTCGCCGCCGGGCTCGACGCCGACATCGTTGCCTTCTCGCTCGAACCGGACATCACGTCGCTCGTTCAGAAGAAGCTCGTCGCGAAGAGCTGGAACAAGGACAAGTTCCACGGCATGGTGACGCGCTCGGTCGTCGTGTTCATCGTCCGCGACGGCAACCCGAAGAAGATCAAGACCTGGAATGACCTCCTGAAGCCCGGTGTGCAGGTGATCACGCCCAACCCGTTCACCTCGGGCGGCGCGCGCTGGAACGTGATGGCTGCCTACGGCGGCGCTCTCCGCTCGGGCAAGACGCCAAAGCAGGCCGTCGACTACCTCGGGAAGATGTGGAAGCATGTCGTCTCGCAACCGACGAGCGCACGCGAGGGACTCGTGCAGTTCCTCGCCGGGCGCGGTGACGTGTTCCTGGCGTACGAGAACGAGGCGATCTTCGCGCAGAAGAAGGGCCAGCCGGTCCAGTTCGTGATCCCGAAGGCGACGATCCTGATCGAGAACCCGATCGCCGTCACCTCGACGTCGAAGCACAAGGCCGAGGCGAACGCCTTCGTGAAGTTCCTGCGCACCGCGCCCGCTCAAAGGATCTTCGCGCAGAACGGCTATCGGCCGGTCGTCGCGAGCGCGGCCAAGGGCTTCAACTTCCCCACGCGACCTCAGCTCTTCACGATCAAGTACGTAGGCGGCTGGGCGAAGGTCGAGAAGAAGTTCTTCGATCCGAACACCGGCGTGATGGCGAAGATCCAGGAGTCCGGTGGCGGCTAGAGCCGCCGCACTGCCGTCGCCCAGGGCCCGGCGCTCACCCGCGCCGGGCCTTGCCATTGGTCTGACCACGCTCTACCTGAGCGTGATCGTCCTTCTCCCGCTCGCCGCGCTGTCCTGGCGAGCGCACGGCTGGGACGCGATCACGAGCGCTCAGGCCGTTTCGTCGCTCAAGCTCACGCTCGGCGTGTCGGTGGTCGTCGCGCTCGTCAACGCGGTAGCCGGCACGATGATCGCCTGGACGCTCGTGCGCGACCGCTTCGTGGGCCAGGGATTCGTGAATGCGCTCGTCGATCTCCCGTTCGCGCTGCCGACGATCGTCGCCGGCCTGACGCTGCTTGCGCTGTACGGGCCGAAGTCCCCTGCAGGCATCAATGTCGCCTTCACGCGCTGGGGGATCCTGGTCGCGCTGCTCTTCGTCACGCTGCCGTTCGTCGTGCGGACCGTGCAGCCGGTGTTGCTCGAGCTCGACACGGAGATGGAGGATGCGGCGGCCTCGCTCGGCGCCGGGCGACTGGCGACTTTCCGGCGCGTGATCCTCCCGAACATCCTCCCGGCGATTCTTTCGGGCGTCGCGCTCGCATTCGCTCGTGCGGTCGGCGAGTTCGGCTCCGTCGTGCTGATCTCGGGCAACCTGCCGTTCAAGACGGAGGTCGTGTCCGTCTACGTGTTCGGGCGGATCGAGAGCGGCGACGCCGGCGGCGCGGCTGCGGCGTCGGTCGTCATCCTCGCCATCTCGTTCGCCGTGCTGCTCGCAATCGGCGGTTTCCGTCGCTGGGTGACTCGACATGATCGGTAAGTACGTCGTGCGCTTCGCCGCGCTCGGCTATCTTGCCGCGCTGCTCGCGGCGCCGCTCGGCTACGTCTTCTGGCGCACGTTCCGGCACGGTCTCGGGCCCGCCTGGGCTGCCGTCACGACACCGGATGCCGTGCACGCGCTGAAGGTGACGCTGATCCTGACGGCGATCGCGGTGCCGGCCAACACGATCTTCGGCATCCTCGCCGCGCTCGCGATCGTCCGCCATCGTTTCCCCGGTGCGGGGATCTTCAACGCAGTCGTGGATCTCCCACTGGCGCTCTCGCCGGTCGTCGTCGGTCTGGCGCTCCTCATCCTCTACGGGCGCGGCGGCTGGCTCGGCGGCCATGGAGTCGTGTTCGCGCTCCCCGGCATGGTGCTCGCGACGATCTTCGTCTCGCTTCCGTTCGTGGTGCGAGAGGTCGTGCCGGTCCTGCGCGAGATCGGGACGGAACAGGAGCAGGCGGCCGCCACGCTCGGCGCCTCGACGGTTCAGACGTTCACGCGTGTGACCTGGCCGGCCATCCGCTGGGCGACGGCGTACGGCGTCGTGCTCACGACTGCCCGGGCGCTCGGCGAGTTCGGCGCGGTCAGCGTTGTGTCAGGCCGACTTGCCGGCAAGACCGAGTCCTTGACCCTTTACGTGCAGGACCGCTACCAGTCGTTCGACGAGGTCGGTGCCTATGCTTCGGCAGTCGTGCTCGCGTTGATCGCCGTGACCACTCTCCTCTTGATGACGATGCTGAAACCAAAAGAGGAAACGCGATGATCGAGGCACATGGGATCGTGAAGCGTTTCGGTGACTTCACAGCGCTCGACGGCGTTTCCGTCGATGTCCCCACCGGATCGTTGACCGCACTTCTCGGCCCGAGCGGAAGCGGCAAGTCGACGCTGTTGCGCGTGATCGCCGGGCTCGAGACTCCCGACGAGGGCAAAGTCGTCCTCGAGGGCGAAGACGTGACGCGCGTCGCTCCTCAGGAGCGAGGCGTGGGCTTCGTCTTCCAGCATTACGCCGCGTTCAAGCACATGACCGTGTGGGAGAACGTCGCGTTCGGTTTGAAGATCCGCCGCCGTCCGCGGGCGGAGGTCAAGCAACGCGTGTCCGAGCTGCTCCAGCTGGTGCAGCTCGCGCGGCTCGGCGACCGCTATCCGGCGCAGCTTTCGGGCGGGCAGCGTCAGCGGATGGGCCTTGCGCGCGCGCTTGCCGTCGATCCGAAGGTGCTGCTCCTCGACGAGCCGTTCGGCGCGCTCGATGCACGCGTGCGGAAGGAACTGCGTCTCTGGCTTCGTCGGCTCCACGACGAGACGCACACGACGACGGTGATCGTCACGCACGATCAAGAGGAGGCGATGGAGGTCGCCGACTGCGTCGTCGTCATGAATGCCGGTCACATCGAGCAGACGGCCGCGCCGCGCGAGCTCTATGACAATCCGGCCAACGAGTTCGTCATGTCGTTCGTCGGCCCCGTCAACCGCCTGGGTGACACGTTCATCCGCCCACACGACGTCGAGCTCCTGCTCGAGCCCAACGGCTCCACGCAGGAAGCGATGGTGCAGCGCCTCGTTCATCTCGGCTTCGAGGTGCGCGTCGAGCTCGTGCGCGACGACGGCGAGACGCTTTCTGCGCAGCTGACCCGTGAACAGGTCGAAGGGCTGGAGCTGCAGGCGGGGCAGATCGTCTACGTCCGCCCGATGCGGCAGACCATCTTCGCCGATTAGTGCGGTTGCCAGGCGTCCGGGTCGGCCGCCAGCTCCTCGATCGAGACCGGCAGCTCACCGCGCGCCAGATCGGCGATCGTGACCTGTTCGAGCACGGCGCGCAGGTTCGCGCGCACGGCGATCCAGACTTCGCGTAGGCGTTCCGCGGAGCCCGCGTACTCGACCTGCTCGGGGCCGACGCCGCGCACGTTCGCGATGGGGCCCTCCACGCCGCGGATGACCTCGGCGACCGTGATCTCCTCCGCCGGCCGCGCGAGCCAGTACCCGCCGTCGACGCCACGCTGGCTGCGGACGACTCCGGCATGGCGGAGATCTCCGAGGATGTTCTCGAGGAACTTGAGCGGGATCTCCTGTGTCTGTGCGATCCGCTCACCCTTGACCGGGCCGTCTCCCGACGCTGCGAGCTCGATCACCGCCCGCAGTGCGTAATCCGCTTTCGCCGAGACCCTCATGCCGCCATTGTGGCGGAGGTTGCGGCCACGGCTCTCGACGAGCCGCGGCCGCATACTGCTCCTAGCCGAAGACCGCGACGTAGAACGAGTGGTCCGACGGATCGCCAGCGCTGTTGCGGGTCTGCACGAACACGCTGCTCGTGGAGTCGGACACCGTGCACGTTCGTCCTTCGGTGCCGCCACCGCACGGGCCTGCGGTCGTCTCCCCGCGCTGGTCCCCGGCGTCGCCTGCATAGCCGCCGGACGCGAGGATCACCTTCCCGGTGACCGCGCTGCCGAAGCCGAGGATGTACGTCCCGCCGCTCGGCTTGGCGGCGAGCGTGATACCGCCGGACTGAGCGGCGATGCCGCCGTCGGGGCGGACTAGCGCCCACTTGATCGCGGCGGTGCCGCCGGTTCCGGCGGGGCCTGCTGGACCTTGCGGGCCGGCGGGGCCTGCGGCACCTGCGGGACCGGCGGGGCCGCGCGGGAGCTGCCCCGCCTTGAAGTCACGCGCCAGCAGCGAGCGATCCTTCACCTGGACGCTCGTCACGCTGTTCCGTGGCAGCGCCTGGCTGGCTGCATAGCCGGTGCCGCCGAGTGTCAGCAGCAGCGCGAGGCAGCCGATGACCATCGCAGGCGACGGCCTGAACCTCTTGATCAGACTCATGTGTATTCCCCCTCACAGATTGGGTGTCGGGCGATTTGGCGCCTCCTACCCTAGGAAGCGCTCTTTAGAGCGGTGTAAAGGCGGTTTAAACGAGGGCAAAAGACCGCTCTTTGCGAGCTTCGGTCACCTCGTGACGGCCGGCTGGCCTCGCCCCTCTGCGCGTTCCCGCTGCGGAACCGAGGTGTATCTGGGATCTGCCGCGGATGCCCTGCCTGCGTGGTAGCGACGGCTACCGCGGCGACGGAGCCGCCGGCCGGTGCGGGCTCAGCCGAGGCGATCCGATCAAGGAACCTTTCGATCGGCTCCTGGAGGATAAAGGAGGCCAATTGCCTTGCTTCGCCGCGTCACCTCATCGGGCACCAAACCGCGCGGCCTCTTCCGAGCCGCCCGTTGCATCGCCGGCGCTATAGGAATGGGCGCCGGCCCCGGCGAGCTTGCCGCCGTCGACGATCAGGTACTCCTCCCTGATCGGG
>DATHGN010000012.1:0-9682 GCA_035317565.1 Gaiellaceae bacterium | reverse complement strand
CGGCTAATCGCAGGCTCGCCTGGGGGACTAGAGGTCCCGAGTTCAAATCTCGGCGCCCCGATGAGAGAAACCGCCTGCTGATAGGGGGACACCGCCAGCGAAACGCGGCCGGCGCCAGCCGCGGCTGGCAATACGCCAACGGAAAGTGCGGCGCGGAACCTCGATCACTGTCAGTTACAAGAACTCGCGTCCGTTCCCCGGCGGTACCAAGTACTTTGATTTCAAGATCGTTCGGTCGGGTGCGGGGAACTGCGCGACCGACCTGAACCAACTGGGCGGCGCTTAACGGCCAGATGGCGTTCGGGTACGGGCTCCTGCTCCTCATCAGTCGATCGTTGCCTCCTTCGCCTCGGTTCGGCAGTCGAAGGCGTCAAGCAGCCTGCTCTAGATCGGAGAAGGGAATGCGAACGACGCGACCAAGAGGAAGAAAGGGCCTGGCGTCGCTGCCGCAGTCGGCGCCAGGCCCTTCCTGAGCCATCGAAATGGCTACCCCCGACGATGATACTCGAAGGGGAGCCCGAAGTCTATTTAAAACTCTCTGGAAATAGGCTAGTATTGGCGGGAAGCTACTCAAAGTTACGCCATGCAGCCCGAGAGCTCCGACCCTCAGACCGGCAATCCTGGTCGCCATCAGGCCGTCTCGTCCTGGTACGAGAAAGGCGAACTCGGCATCTGTCCCGAATGCGGGCAGCAAACTCTTCTGCCACCCGACGAAATGGCAGAACCGGCAACCATCTGTCTCACATGCGGTGCGCTGAGCGTTCCCCGCAAGGAAGTCCCCCGCCCCGGCCCCTAGCGGTGAAGCAAACGCCTTAGCGCCTCGCCCCCGACGTTTCGTTTGCCGTGCCGAAGCTCAGCGGCGACGGCCTTCAGGATCCTACGCAAACCGCAGCAGGGCCTTGCCAAGCACAAGCGTTGCTGCGACGCTTCGAGGTAGGGCTATGCGAGCCAAGGTTGCGCTAATTGCGTCGGCCATCGCTTTCGCGGCGCTCGGGTGCCTGGCGGCCTCTCTGGTCGCCTCCGGCGCTCCGGGGACTGCGGCCGACGTCACGACGGCCAACGAGCCACCGACGACGGTAACGCAGGCGACGACTCAATCGACGTCAGTCACGCAGACAAGCGCGACCACGGTCATTACGCCGGGGCCTGGGCAACCGACTGTCATCCTTCCCGACAAGAAGAGGACGCCGGGAGCGCTAAATCCCAAGGTGCGTCAGTCCACGATCAAGAAGACGATCTGCAAGAACGGCTGGACGACGAAAATCCGACCGCCGGTCAGTTACATGAACGCTCTCAAGATCAAGCAGATGGTTCTCTACGAAGAAACGGGCTCACCGTCTGAGTACGAGGAGGATCACTTCATCCCGCTCGAACTTGGCGGCGCGCCGAAGAATCCGAAGAACCTTTGGCCGGAACCGCACTCGCAGTCCAAGCTGTCAGACCTGCTCGAGACTCAGTTGAAGCGGAAGGTCTGCAAGGGCGTGATGAAACTCGCGAAGGCGCGCGCCACGATCCGGCGGTTCAAGAACACGCAGGGCTAGTCGAAGTTCGCCTGGGTCTGAGTCCCAGCCGCGTCCGACTTCTGCTGGGCCGGTCCGCCATTCAACCTCGGTGATGTCTGCCTTAGGAAGGCCGATGCATGTTTGTGGCGAACTGCACACTTGCCCAGGGTTCCGTCGGCCGCATCCCAGCTCTCCCCGGGAAGCGGCCGATCTGCGGCGTGAGCTGTAGACGCCGCCCCTGGGCACTTACCCACAGCACAAGGCTCGAGCTCGATCCGCGTCTAATCGTTGGAGCCCCGGGCCAGCTCGTTCCAAGGGCTGACGGCCTTGGGGAGAGGACGGCCGGCTCGGGCTCCAACGGCGGGTGTCCGCGCCGACTACCAAAACAGCTCGCAACACGAATCACAAAGTGGGTGTATGATGCCTCCACTGGCCCTGCAGCCAGAATTCCGGCCGAAGCCCCAAGACACGCCGACGCGCCTTCTGGCACGCGAGGCATCGAAGCTAAGGCAAACAGAGTTCTATTCCGTAGGGCCAGTTTTCTTTTTGCGCTGACAAGTCCCACTACCGCTGGAGGAGTCTGGGGGACTAGAGGTCCCGAGTTCAAGTCTCCGCGCCCCAACTGACGAAGCCCTGCCAACGCGGGGCTTTTCATCTGCGCGGAGATCCCTCGATCGGTGCACGAGATTCCCGAGCCGAAGCCGCTCGTTGCAAGGCCCACCGTTGTGATCGCTAATTGACCCTAAAGGGGTAGGTCCCTCGTGTCGAAAGCAATAGAAGCGGAGAGCCTTCAGGAATCTTGGGGTGCCGCAGCCCAAGGGTTCCCGGGAAGCTCCCCAGCTTCCGGCTCTTCGTTCGAGTGCAGGGGGCGGGACCCCAACCCCGCCCCCTCGCTCCCTCGCATGCGGGCGGCTGCGCTGGTGTCGGCCGCGGACAAGTCTCAAAAGGACAATTGATCCCCCGGGTCGGACGTGACATGTTCGCTTACGAATCAGAGGGGATGGAACGCGTGCACGTACGTACGACGACTCATCGCCGTAGGCGGTTGTGGTTGCCTTGGTGGGCCTGGCTGCTGATCGCAGTGATCCTGGCCCTGCTCGTCTGGTTCGCGATCCAGACGCCGGCGCACCCTGCACACGCCGGCGCGGCAACCCACCACAGGTAATGGGCTGAGGATGGCGGAGGCCGCCTTGAACGGCTGGCCTCCGCCGCACCGAAGCAAACGAGCGTCTCTTCGTTGCTGGAATTCGCCAGAGAGACGAGTGGTGCGCGGTTAAGACTTCATGCGGTGAGCGACGTCGTACCGGGTCACCGACGTCCGCTTCCCCGGGGTGTCCCCCGCGGGCATCGCGTTCAGCATCTCGTCGCCGCGGTTGTAGTCGTCCTCCGTCTCGAAGATGACGACGACGAGCGACTTCTCCGTCCCGGCGTCATGAAGGACGATGAGCTCTGCCGGGGGGAATCCCTCCGGCGGCGCACCCTCGCTCATCTCGCGGTTCATTTCCTCCATACGGTCCTTGGTGACCCCGTCGAAGGTGACAACGCGTGCGACGGCCATCTGAGCCTCCCTGTCGATTGACTCAAACCTACAACTCCGGGCGCAGCGAGGGACGCGACCGGAGCGGTCCCGTTCAGAGGAGCTCGACTTGGCTCTCGGTCTACAGCAGGGGTCTAGAAGAACCCGACGACTCGGTTGATCGAGGCGGCGATCTTATCCGCGAAGAGGGCGTAGGCGAGGATGATGGCGGGAACGATCACCCCGAGGACGACGGCATATTCGGCCATCGTCTGCCCCTTTTCACGGCTGCTGTGGACCCAAGTGCGGTCGATCCAGGCAAGAAAAGCCATACGACCGAATCGGCGTCCCGGCTTTGGAGCCTTATGCCTCGTCCTGGGGATTCCCCTTGTCCGCCCGGGGTGAGAGGCTATGCGGGATGCGGCGCAGCCCCCTCCTGGCCATCGTGCTGCTGCTTGCCCTGCCCGTGTCCGGGGCCCACGCGGGTGCGCCTAAGACGGCGATCTTCTTCTACCCCTGGTACTCGAACATGCGCCACGACGGGCACTACGCACACTGGACCCAGGGCGGTCACACGCCACCCTTCGACATCGCCTCCGCGTTCTTCCCGGCCAGGGGGCCGTACTCGAGCGGCGACCCTCGTGTCCTGCGCGCCCAGATGAGGGACATCGCGGCGGCCGGCGTCGACGAGGTCGTGAGCTCGTGGTGGGGCCGGGGCTCCCCGGAGGACAACCGGTTGGCTGCCGTGATGCGCGCGGCGAAACGGCGAAGCCTTCGCGTCGCCGTTCAGCTCGAGCCATACGAAGGCCGAAGCATCGACTCGATCGCTGCCGACCTCGTCTACATTCGAAGCCTCGGGATTCGCGACGTCTACATCTACCGCTCGAACGACTTCAGGGCGGACGAGTGGAGGGAGATCACTCGCCAGCCGATGGGTTTGCGCCTGCTCGGGCAGACGAGCCTCGTCGGCTTTGCGGCGCGCGCGGGGTTCGCCGGGTTCTATCCGTACGACATCGTCGTCTACGACGCAGCGAAATTCGATCGTCTCTGCACGCAGGCTCGCTCGTACGGGATCCTCTGCGCGCCTTCGGTCGGACCCGGCTACGACGCTGCGGCCGCGACGGGCGACACGCACGTGAAGGACCGGCTGAACGGCGCGACCTACGACTCGATGTGGAGCGCGGCGCTACGAGCCGGCGCGGACCTCGTCACGATCACGTCGTACAACGAGTGGGGCGAGGGGACGCAGATCGAGCCCGCGGGCCACGGCGGGAGGTACGAGACTTACGACGGCGCCTACGGGCTCCACGGGCGCGCAGCAGACCGGGCGTACATCAGACGCACCGCGTACTGGACGTCACGCTTCTAGGAACACGTCCGCCGCGCAGCCGGACACGAGCCCCTCGAAGACGTCGTCGACGCCGCGAAGCGAGGGATGGGCGAGATCGACGAGCACGTCGTCCCAGTCCTCGAGGCCGAGCGAGCCTGCACCCTCGTCGGCACCGAAGCAGAGAAGCGTCTCCGTGGAGATGACGTTTCGCCGACCCGCTTGACGCCTCGCGATCCCCTCGAGCTCGCGCAGTTCCTCGAGCGGATCGATGCGGACGTTCGAGTCGGAGCCGATGCAGATGCCTATGCCGCGCGTGCAGACGCGCTCGACGGGTAGGAAGCCGTCACCGAGGTCCGCCTCCGTCGTCGGGCAGGCGCAGATACGCGCGCCCGCGCGCGCGAGGAGATCGAGCTCGGCGCCGTCGGCATGCGTTGCGTGAACGACGGTCGTGCGCTCGCTGAGGCAACCGGTCCTGTCGAGCAGCTCGATCGGGCGTATGCCGTGCTCGGCCAGACACTCCTCGATCTCACGTGGCTGCTCGTCCGCGTGCACGTGCAACGGCAAGAACTCGGCCGCGGCGTAGCGGCCGATCTCCTCGAGCCAGTCCGACGGACAGGCGCGGACGGAGTGGGGGGCAACGCCGACGGTCACGCCGCGCTCGCGCAGATCCTCGATCTGCCGAAGGTACTCCGCCGCCGACTCCTGGCGAAAGCGAGGCAGCCCACCGCGCGCATAGGCGGCGAGCAGCACGACGATGCGAACGTTCGCCTCTTCCGCGGCCTCGACCGCCGCGAGCGCTTCGTCGAAGCCGAGGTAGTGGAACTCGCCGACTGCGGTGTATCCCGCCGCCCGCAGCTCGCGATACACCTTGGAGTACTCCCGGCGCACGAGCTCCGGCGTCTGGCGCTCGGCCTCGGCGAGCATGAGCTCCCGCCAGGCCCAGAAATCTCCGGCGCCTTGCCTCTTGCCGCGCAGGGCCCTCTGGAACCCGTGGCTGTGGGCATCCACGAATCCCGGCAGGCTGAGGGTCTCGGCCACGGGCGTATCCTTTCCACACTCATGGCTGCCCGTGCCGTTCCCGCCACCCTCCAGCAGCTTCCCAATGCGCTCACGATCGCGCGCCTCGCGCTCATCCCGGTGTTCGTCGTGCTGATGGCCACCGCAGAAGGCGGCCACAGCTGGCCGGCAGGCATCGTCTTCGGCGTGGCCGGCGTCACCGACCAGATCGACGGCTTCCTCGCGCGTCGCTGGCACGTCGAGTCCGACTTCGGGCGCATCTTCGATCCGCTCGCGGATCGCCTGATGATCGACGCGGCGGTGATCATGCTCTTCATCCAGGACCACATGCCCTGGGCAGGGCTCGTCGTGATCGTCGGCCGCGACCTGCTCCTGCTGGCCGGTTACAAGACGATCGCGCCCGAGGGGTACGAGATCAGGGTTAGCTTCCTCGGCAAGGCGGCGACCTGGCTGCTCTACACCGGGATCGGGTGCCTGATCGTCACCCACCGTTCGACGGAGTGGCCGTACTGGATCTTCTGGACGGGCCTCATCCTCGCCGTGATCGCCGCCGTTGCGTACGGAGTCGGAGCCTGGAAGGAGTCGAGGCGATGAAGGCCGTCGTCATGGCAGGTGGTGAGGGCACGCGCCTGCGGCCGCTGACGTCGAACCAGCCGAAGCCGATGGTCCCCGTCGTCGGCAAGCCGTGCATGGAGCACATCCTCGAACTGCTGCGAGAGCACGGCATGAGCGACGTGATAGTCACGGTCGCGTTCCTCCCACAGGCGATTCGGAGCTACTTCGGCCAGGGTGAGTCGCTCGGGATGCAGATCGGCTACTCGGTCGAAGAGTCGCCGCTCGGCACCGCGGGCTCCGTCAGGCTCGCCGCGAAGCAGCTCGACGAGACGTTTCTTGTCATCTCCGGCGATGCGCTCTGCGACGTCGACCTCTCGAAGCTCGTTGCCTTCCACAAGGAGAAGGGAGCGGCCGTCACGATCGGGCTCAAGTCAGTCGACAATCCGCTCGAGTTCGGGATTGTCGTCACGGACGACGATGGACGGATCGAACGGTTCCTCGAGAAGCCGTCGTGGGGCCAGGTCTTCTCGGACACGATCAACACGGGCATCTACGTGCTCGAGCCTGAAGTGTTGAAGCACGTGCCGACGGACCGTCCGTACGACTTCTCGAAGGAGCTCTTCCCGTACCTGCTCGAGATGGGCCGGCCGATGTACGGCTACGTCATGGACGGCTACTGGCAGGACATCGGCAACCTGGACCAGTTCAGGACGGCGAACTTCGATGCGCTCGAAGAGAACGTGCGGCTCAACATTCCCGGCATCCGGATCCGCGGAAACGTCTGGCTCGGCGAGGGCGTGGAGATTGCCGACCTCGAGCAGATCGAGGGCCCGGCGTACATCGGGAACTACTGCCGCATCGCGCCGGGAGCGAGCGTGGGCTCGCACTCCGTGCTCTCGAACAGCGTGACGCTGCGCGAGCGAACGCGCACGACGCGTTCCGTGATCGACGCATCGACGCACATCGGGCGCAGCTCGTTGATCGAGGGGGCGATCCTGGGGCGCTCCTGTGATATCCGTGGACACGTCCGGATCCACGAAGGGGTCGCGATCGGCGACGAGGTCACGATCGGCGCCGAGAGCGTGATCATGCCCGGGGTCCGCATCTATCCCTACAAGGAGGTCGAATCCGGATCGCACATCACCGAGAGCGTCATCTGGGAGTCGCGCGCCTCGACGCGTCTCTTCGGTACGGACGGCGTCGCCGGCCTCGTCAACGTCGACCTGACACCGGAGGCGGCCGTCAGGATCGCCGCCGCCCTCGGCACGGCGTTGAAACGCGGCGCGCGCGTTGCCGCGAGCCGCGAGTCCGCGCCCGCGTGTCGGATGATCAAGCGCGCGATGATCACCGGCTTGACCTCGGCCGGCCTCGACGTCGCCGACCTGCGAGTGCTGCCGGCGGCAGTGGCGCGCCACCTTCTGAAGACCGAGGGCTACGAGGCCGGCTTCCACGTCGGCACGAGTCAGGCCGATCCGGAGGTCGTGCAGATCAAGTTCTTCGAGCAGCCGGGCATCCAGATCTCGCCTGCGCTCCAGAAGGAGATCGAGAAGAACTTCACCCGTGGGGAGCTCCGTCGCGTCGGCTTCGGGGACATCGGCTCGATCAGCTATCCGGCGCGAGTGCGCGACTCCTACGCGCAGGACCTGCTCGACAGCCTCGACGTCGAGGCGATCCGTACACGGGGCTTCCGGCTCGTCGTCGACTACGGCTTCTCGGCTGCGTCGTTCGTCCTGCCGCTCCTGTTCGGGCCTCTCGGTGTGGAAGCCGTGTCCGCGCATGGGTTCACCACCGACCGCACCGACTCCGGTCCGACACTGCTTCGCGAGGCGATCGGGCAGGTGAAGCAGCTCGTGCCCGCGGTCGGAGCCGATCTCGGCGTCGTCTTCGACGCGGCGGCCGAGCGGCTGTACCTCGTCGACGAGCGCGGCCGCGAGATCCCGGTCGAGCAGACTCTTCTGCTCTTCCTGCGCCTGATCGGAAGCAACGGCCGGCGCGGAAAGCTGGCGTTCCCGATCACGGTGACGAGCCACGTCGACGCGCTGCTCGAGGGCAGCGGCCTCGAGGTGGTGCGCACGCCCGCGTCGCTAGGCGATCTGACGAAGGCGGCAGCCGAGGAGGGCGTGATCTTCGCGGGCGCCGTCGGCGGCGGCTACGTCTTCCCGGAGTTCCTGCCGGCCTACGATGCGATCGCGAGCCTCTGCAAGCTGCTCGAGCTCCTCGCACCGGAGTCCGGGCCGCTCTCGGGGCTCGTCGCCGAACTGCCCGCGTCGACCCTCGTTCACCGCCAGCTGCCGTGCCCCTGGGCGCTGAAGGGGGTCGTGATGCGCGTCATGACGGAGCGTTTGCGTGACCGGAAGCTCGACCTCATGGACGGCATCAAGGTATTCGAGGAGCGCGGCTGGGCGCAGATCCTCCCGGACCCGGATCAGCCGATCGTGCACATCTACGCCGAGGGTCGGACCGAGGAGGACTCGAAGGCCCTCGAGGCGGAGTTCCGGGCGATTGTCGAGGAGATCATGCAGAGCGAAGGGGCTGCGGCCACCGCCTGAGCAGGGTGGAGAAGTCTCAAGTTGAGGTTGACCCTTTGGGGGCGGGCTGCTTTACTGGGTCGGCCATCGACCACGAAAGGCGGCCCGTGGAACCCCTGCCCGATCTTGCAACGCTGTCCGACCCGGATCTGAAGAAGCTCATCGCCGACCTGACGAAGGAGGAGCACGAGGTCTCCTATCAGCGGCGCCTGCTGCACGGGAAGATCGACATCCTCCGCGCGGAGCTCGTTGCGCGGCTGCAGAAGACGGAGGGGAAGAGCGTCCTCGACGACGTCGACGTCGAGCATCTCACCGCGATCCTCACCTCCAAGGCCGCACCTCCCGTCTAGGTGTCCAACATCTACTGCCAGGAGTGCGGCTTCCTGAACCCCGAAGCCGCGAACTACTGCGCCCGCTGCGGCGCTCTGCTGGTGAAGGAAGACGGCGGCACGGAGTCCACGCAGACTTTCACGGCCGAGGAAGGCGACGATGCGCCGGCCGATGCGCTCGAGGATCTCGGCATCACCGGGCCTGCACTCGTCGTCCGGTCCGGTGGCGGCAGGGCGGGGGAGACGTTCCACCCCGAGGGCGAGACGACGATCGGCCGCTCCCCGGATTGCGGAATCTTCCTCGACGACGTCACCGTCTCGCGCAAGCACGCCGTTGTCTCCGAGCGTGACGGCGCGTTCCACGTCGAGGACCAGGGCAGCCTCAACGGCACCTTCGTGAACCGCAAGCGTGTGGAGTCCGCTCAGCTCGAAGACGGCGACGAGCTGCAGATCGGCAAGTACCGACTCACGTTCCTGAACCGCTGATGGCCACCGTCTCGAAGACCCGGATGCTGACGATCGGGACCGTCTGCTCGCTGCTGAAAGACGACTTCCCCGACATCTCCATCTCGAAGATCCGCTACCTCGAGGACCAGGGACTGCTCGCTCCACGGAGGACGCAGGGCGGCTATCGGCTCTTCAGCGAGGACGACCTGGAGCGGCTCGAGACGATCCTGCGGCTCCAACGAGACGAGTTTCTGCCACTCCGGGTCATCCGCCAGGAGCTTGCCTCGCCTGCCGCACGTGACCGCAAGCGCAGGCGTGCCGGCTTGGGCGAGGAAGAGCCCGAGCTCGACCTGACCGAGCTCTGCGAGCGCGCGGGCATCGACACGCGGCTGGCCCGTGAGCTCGAGGAGTTCGGCCTGCTCGCGCCTCGCACCGAGGGAGGCGAGAAGCGTTACGCG
>DATHGN010000011.1:0-4377 GCA_035317565.1 Gaiellaceae bacterium | reverse complement strand
AAAGAAGGAAAAGCGCGAGGTTCTCGGCGAAAAGCGCGAGTACCTGACCATCAAGATCCTTCACAACGACATGACGGTGAACGTCCCGTCCGAGAACGCCGAGGCCGTTGGCCTCCGCAAGGTGATCGGCGAGGACATGGTGAAAGTGGTCGTGAAGGCGCTGACCGGCGGCGGCACGCAGATGCCCAAGAACTGGAATCGCCGCTTCAAGCACAACCGCGACAAGATGAAGACCGGCGACATCCTCGAGCTCGCGGAAGTCGTCCGGAACCTCTCCTTGCGTGACAGCGAAAAGGGTCTCTCGACCGGTGAGAAGCAGATGTTCGTGAAGGCCAAGAAGATCCTGGCCAGCGAGCTCATGTACGCAAAGGACATGGACGAGGAAGAGGCCGCGGAATGGCTCGACGGCGTTCTCCTCGGAGGCCCGAACGGCAGCAACAACGGTGGTCGCAAGAAGACGACCGCTGCGAAGCCGGCGAAGGTCGCGTCGAAGACGGCCGCGAAGCCGAAGACGGCCGTGGCGCGGAAGAAGACCACCGCCGCCAAGCCGGCCGCGAAGGCCAAGACGACGACGAAGGCGCGCGCCACCTCGAGGTGAGCGTCTGGGCCGTTCTCGCTGCAGCGGGTAGCGGCGACCGGCTCGGTGCAGATCGGCCGAAAGCGTTCGCCCGACTGGGCGATGAGCCCCTGCTCGCGGAAAGCCTGCGGCGGCTCGACGCTTCGGACTGGGTCGAGTTCATCGTCGTGGCCGCGCCGCCGGGGTGGGAAGAGCCCGTGATCTTGCTTGCGGAGGAGCTCGGCTGCAGCAAGGTCAGCGCGGCTGTCGTCGGAGGAGAGACGCGTGGTGAGTCCGTTGCGAGGGCACTCGAGGAGGTGGCGGAGGATGCCGCTGTCATCCTCGTGCACGATGCAGCGCGCCCGTTGCTCGAGAACGACGTGATCGAGCGGGTGCTCGCGGCCTTGAACGAGGGCTGGGACGGGGCCGTTCCCGGATTGCCGCTCTCGGACACGGTGAAGCGCGTGGATGGCGACCGTGTCGTCGAGACGCTGCCCCGCGAAGCGTTGCGCGCGGTGCAGACGCCTCAGGCGTTCGTCGCTTCGGTCCTGCGTGAGGCCTACTCCGCGGGTGATGTGCGCGCCGCGACCGATTGTTCCTCCTTGGTGGAGGCACGCGGCGGTCGCGTGAAGGTGGTCGAGGGCGATCCGAAGTTGATCAAGGTCACGGAGGCCGACGATCTCGAACGCGTTGCCGCACTGTTGTGATCGTCGACTACCACATGCATCTCCGCAACGGGCGTGAGGACATCTCGCTCGACACGTGGACGGTCGATCCGTTCGTCTCGGCGGCGCGTGCCGCCGGCGTGGACGAGATCGGGTTCACGGAGCACATCTACTACTTCACGCAGAGTCGTTCGCTATGGGAGGTTCCGTACCAGCTGGAACGCTGCGTGCACGACATCGAGCCGTACGTGGCTGCGGTTGTCGAGGCGCGGGAGCGCGGCCTGCCGGTGAAGCTCGGGCTCGAGGTCGACTACGTGCCAGGTCGTGAGGACGAGACGCGCGCGATCCTTGCGCCGTACCCGTGGGACTACCTGCTCGGGTCGGTGCACTTCATCGACGGGCTGGGCGTCGACGGCGAGGAGCCGAGGATGCTGGACGTCCTCGGTGTCGAGGAGTCCTGGCGCGTGTACTTCGAGACGCTGGCGGCGGCTGCTCGCAGCGGTCTGTTCGACTCGTTGTCGCATCCGGATCTCGTGAAGATCTTCGGTGAGCGTCCCGCCTCGTTCGACTATGGGCCGGTCGTGGCGGCGATTGCGGAGTCGGGGGTTGCCGTCGAGGTCTCGACGGCGGGGTTGCACAAGCCGGTCGGTGAGCTGTATCCGCATCCTGAGTTTCTCCAGGCGTGTCGCGACGCCGGCGTGCCGGCGACGCTCGCCTCGGATGCGCATTCGCCGGATCTCGTCGGACGCGACTTCGACAAGGCGCTCGAGCTGCTGCGTTCCGTGGGGTACGAGACGGTCACGGTGTTCGAGCAGCGCCGCGCGCGCCAGGAACCGCTCGGATGAGCTTGCGCGTCGGGCTGGGGGTCGATGCGCACGCGTTCGCGGACGGCGTGCCGCTCGTGCTCGGTGGTGTGACGTTCGACTCGCCGCGCGGGCTCGCCGGCCACTCCGACGGGGACGTGATCACGCATGCGTTAATCGACGCGGTGCTGGGGGCGGCGGATCTCGGTGACATCGGCTCGCTCTTTCCCTCGGACGGCTCGACGCCGTTGGGCGTCTCGTCGCTGGATCTGTTGCGCGACGCGGTGGCTCAGGTCCGCGGCGCGGGGTATGCGGTCGTGAATGCGGACTGCATCCTGATCGGAGAGCAGCCGCGAATCGCCGACCGGCGTGTGGAGATGGGTGAGGTGCTGAGTGCTCTCGTCGGCGCTCCGGTCAACGTGCGCGCGACGACGACGGACGGCCTCGGGTTCACCGGCCGACGCGAAGGGCTCGCGGCGCAGGCGGTCGCGCTCGTCGAACGCTCTTGAGGCTCGTCCGTTACGCGGACGCTCCGGATCTGCAGGCGATTCGGTACGAGGTGTTGTCCCAGGTGACCTTTCCGGAGTACCTGCAGAACAACGTCCCGGGTAACAAGTACTGGGGTCGGTTGTACGACGACTTTCCGGATTTCCAGCTCGCGCTCGTCGACGGTGACGAGCTGGTCGCCGAGCTGCATTCCGTGCCGACGCCGTGGGATGGGAGCGACGCTGACCTGCCATCCGGTTGGGACGAGGGGTTCTTACGTGCGTTCGAGAGCGGCCGCGAGCCGGACGTCTTGTGTGCGCTCGCGATCTCTGTTCGGCCGGACCGGCAGGGTCAGGGGTTGGCGGTGCGGATGCTGGAGGAGATGCGTGGCGCGGCTCGGGCCGGAGGGTTGCGGGAGCTGATTGCTCCTGTTCGTCCGACTTTCAAGGCGAGGTATCCGCTGATCCCGATCGAGCGGTATGCGGAATGGCGTCGTAAGGATGGGCAGCATTTCGATGCGTGGATTCGCGTGCACGAGCGAGTCGGCGGGGAGATCTTCGCGGTGGCGCCGGAGTCGATGGTCATGGACTGCGCGGTGTCGGACTGGGAGGAGTGGACGGGCATGCGGTTCCCCGGGGACGGCGACTACGTCGTCCCGGAGATGCTGGCACCGCTCTACGTGCGTGACGGGCGCGGTCGCCACGTCGAGCCGAACGTCTGGTTACGGCACCGGCTCTAGCGGCGCTTGCCCTTGCGGGCGCGTTCGAGCTGCCGGCGCATCTGCCGGTTCTGCGCGATGTTCTCGGTCTGGTCTGCGGTCGCGTCCATGTAGGCCTGGCGCTCGGAGGCGCTGAGCCGCGAGAGCGCCTGTTGCGCGCGCATGGGATCCCGGGCGACGCCGGAGCGCTCGAGCTTCTTGACGGCGCTCGCAAGCTCCGGGTTCTGCCGCTCGAGTGCCGCCTGCGAGGCCTTCTTCATCAGGCGTCCGATCAGCGGGAGCTTCATCAGCCCCGCGATGATCGGCTTGAGGTAGCGGCCGCCCTTGATCCGTCCGAGGAGCGCGAACGTCCCGAGGATCAGGAGCAGGAAGGCGAGGATGTAGACCGGGAGGAGGAAGAACCAGATGGACGCGATCACGGCGGGATCGTAGCGATCCGGCAGGAGCCCAAGGCGTCACGTCTCGTCGAACCACGTCCAGGTGTCGGACATGGTGCCGTTGGTGTCACCGAAGCGTTGCGGGCTCCGGGGACTCGGGTCGGGGCGGGTTGCCGGGGGAGCTACTACGGCCACGTCCCGGTGTCGGACATGGTCACGGAAGTGTGACGAACTTTCCACAGGGTTCGACCTGGACCAGGCCGTCCCGGGCCAGGGACTCGACTGCCTTCGGGTCGAGCTCGCTTAGCGGGCGCTTCGCCTCGGCGACCAGGCGCAACGTTTGCGCGCGGCGCTGGCGGAACGAGCCCTCGAACGGGGATTGCTTGCGCTGCGGTTCGTAGCGACGGCCTCGCGAGGGGCACTCGCTTGCGAGGGGACAGATTCCGCAGCGCGGAATTCGCGCCAGACACACCGTTGCGCCGAGGTCCATCAACGCCTGCCCCGCCGCGGCGGCGAACCGATGTCCCGTCCGCTCCTGAATGCGGCTCACATTCGTGTCGACCGGCAGGACGTCACGACCGAGCGCGAACTTCCCGACGGCCGCAGCCGTGTACGGCCCCACGCCCGGCAGCTCCGTCAGATCAGCGGGCCAGCCGTCCGCCGCGATCTGCCGCGCGGCGCGATGCAGGTTCAGCCCACGCCGGTTGTACCCAAGCCCTTGCCATTCGCGAATCACCGCCGCCGGCGACGCGTCCCCCAGCGCCTCGACCGT
>DATHGN010000010.1:0-25934 GCA_035317565.1 Gaiellaceae bacterium | reverse complement strand
GATGTCCCGCCGAATCGCCTCGTGCTGCTCGGGACTCGCCATCACGGCACGGTCAGCCTCAGAGAGCTCCACGTTGTCGCTGATCACCTTGGAAGGATCGTCGGCTACCCGTTCGAGCATCCCAGCCGCCGTTCGCTCGATTTCGCGGGCGAGGACGTCTTCGCCCCCCCAGTGCCCAGCCGATCTCGTCGATGTTGGCCGCGTCCATGTCCGCGAACCAGTCGAAGCCAGGCATGTCGAACGGCGCGACCCCCGCTCTACAGGCGGCTCTCGTCACCCGCTCGGGCAGACGTGCGGCAACCGCCAGGCTGTGCGGGCCGCCCCAGGAGCCGCCGCTCACGGCGAACCGCTCGATACCGAGGCTGTCTGCGATCGCGGAAACGTCAGCGACGCTGTTCACCACCCGCCTGCCGCGGAAGCGATCGGAGCCGCCGTAGCCGGGCCGGTCGTAGGTGATCACGCGCGCTCCCACACTTGCATACGCGCCCGAGAAGGCCTGCCCGACAAAACGCGAGCCCGGCGTGCCATGAAGGAAGAAGACCGGGAACCCATCCGGGTCGCCCCACTCGGCGATCGTCAGCGTCCGCCCATCGGCCGCCGCCGCCTTCTGCGTGCCAGACGCCCCAGCCATGACTGCATCCTCTTGCACCGTGTTCACGGTGGCAAGCTCGCACTCGTCAGGGACATTTACGGACGCTGGTCCAGACGACGCTGCAACTCGTCGGAACGGCAAGCGGACACTCGGCGATGTCCAGGGTACGCTCCTTGGGTTGGCGCACTACCTTTTCAACTTCGTAAGGGGGGAGGCAGCGTCACGGCCAGCGCTGCGTGAGCAGGCCACTGAACTCCTGCGAGTCAGGATGTGGGGCATCGACGCAGATGAGCCGCACCGCAAGGCGCTTGCCGCCGGCGACCTCATCCTTGTCTTTCTGGGCGCACCCGAGCGGAAGTTCATCGGCCAAGCCGAGCTAGCCTCAGCGGTTCATGATTGGACACCGTTTGAGGCGCAGGTGTACCCGGGCGATTCCCGTGGCGGTGTGTTGCTGGCTGAGGTCGAGGAGTGGGATCCGCCGGTACCGATGAGTACCGTGCTGTCGCAGATCGACCCGGCAGAGAACGCCAGGGCCGACTTCGAGGCGGGCATCGTTCGGGTCACCGCTAACGAGTATGAGACCGCCCTAGCCGTGGCGGCCGCACGCCAGCCTCGGGCCATGTAAGACAAGCGATGACACTCGTCGCTGAGATCCCGCTCGTCGGTGCGGGCGACGAGCCGGTCGACTTCGCGCGGACGATCGTGTCGCACGGCGTCGCCGAGCTTCCGCCCAACCGTCTCGACCTCGACGGGCGCATGCTGGAGACAACGCTGACCGTGAGGCGCGGCGCGCGCACGGTGCGGCTGACGGAGAGCGCGGGCAAACTCCGCATCGAGGTGGTCGCCGGCACGGTCGGCGAGCGAACACGAGCTGGCCTCACGAGCATGGCCCGGCACATGTTTCGACTCGACGAGGATCTTTCCGCCTTCTACGCACTCGTGCGCGAGGACGAGCTTTCGTGGTGCGCGCTCGGCGCAGGACGCATGCTGCGCGCGCCGACACTGTTCGAAGACGTCGTGAAGACGATCTGCACGACGAACACGGCGTGGTCCGGCACGCGCAAGATGACGGCCGCGCTCGTCGACAACCTCGGCAGCGAAGCGCCGGGCGGCAGACGGACGTTCCCGACTCCCGCGGCGATGGCAGCCGCCGACGAGCAGTTCTACAAGGACGTCATTCGCGCCGGCTACCGCGGTCCGTACCTGAAGAAGCTCGCGACCGACGTCGCTGAGGGGACGCTCGATCTCGAAGCGCTGAACGACTCGGAACTGGCGGACGATGAAATCGCCGCACGCCTGCTCGAGCTTCCCGGCGTCGGCCCATACGCGGCGGCACACGTGATGCTGACATCGCTGGGCCGCTACTCCCGTTTGGTGCTCGACTCGTGGACCCGACCGACGTACGTCAAGCTCTCCGGCGCACGCGGCGCGCTGAAAGACGCGACGATCGAGCGCCGCTTCGAACGCTACGGCGAGTGGGCCGGGCTCGCGTTCTGGCTTTACCTGACACGCGGCTGGGTCGAGGACGGGCTTCCTGTCTAGTTACTGTCCCGTTCGGAGCGGCTGGGGCCGGTGCCCCAATTGGTCTTCAAAACCAGTACGGCGTCGTAGCCCGACGCTAGGCAGGTTCGACTCCTGTGCCGCTCCGTTAAGCCGGTCGTCCTGGCGAGGGTTTGCCGACCTGGCCGGGTTCTAAGCTGATCCGGTGCTCGACGACTCGACGATTGCCGCCAAGACATGGACGCCGCCGCGACTGCGCATCGGCGCGGTGCTGGCCGTCGCTCTCGTCGCGGGGTTCGTCGCCTGGCTCCTGCTCCGGAGCGACACCACGAGCAAACCGGCACTACAGGCGTCGCCCACTCCGGCAGTCGCGACAGTCGTGCCAACCGGGCGGCTGCGCGGGCTGGCCGCCACGCTCGGCCATCCGCTCTTCTGGGCCGGCACGCGGCCCAGGATGGGTTACGAGTTGACCAGGACTGCTGCGGGCAACATCTTTATCCGCTACCTCCCGCCGAACGCCCGGGCCGGCGACCCCCGCCCCGCGTTTCTCGCGATCGGCACGTACCCCGTGCCGGATGCGTTCGCCCGGACCAGGACTGCCGGCAAACGAGCCGGCGCTGTGGTCGTCAGGCTGAGGGGAGGCGGCATCGCGGTCTACGACTCGGCGAGGCCGACGAGCGTCTACTTCGCGTACCCCGATTCGAAGGTGCAGGTCGAGGTGTTCGACCCCAATGGGCGCACCGCGCGAAACCTCGTCGCCTCCGGACGGATCGTCCCGATCAAATGACCCTTGACCGGCCGGCAACGGCCGGTGGGCTCGAGCCCCGTGCCGGGGACCTCGGTCCGTGAGCCTTCTCGCGCCGTGGTTGCTGTTTCCGGCAGTGCTCGGAGCGCTCGCGCTTGGCTGCGGGCTGCTGCTCGAACGGGCGACCGGCGCGAGAATGTCAGTCGCGCTCCTCGCCCCCGTGGGGCTAGCGGTGATCGTGGTGGTCGCAGGCGTCACGACTCTGAGCGCGACGACCGCGACGTTGACGGTTCCGGTTGTCGTGGCTCTCGCCGCCGCAGGACTCGCGAGTGGAGTCGGAAGAGGCAAGCCGCACCGGGCACTCCCGCCGCTCACCGCTGCAGGAGTCGTCTTCTGCGCTTATGCCGCGCCCGTCGTGATGTCCGGCGAGGCCACGTTCGCCGGGTACATCAAGCTCGACGACACCGCGACATTCCTCGCGTTGACCGACCGCGTGATGGAGCACGGCCACAGCCTCGCGGGCCTCGCACCGTCGTCGTACGAGGCAACGCTCTGGGTCAACCTCGCTCACGGCTACCCCGTCGGCGCGCTCCTTCCGTTCGGGATCGCAAAGGAGCTCACCGGTGTGGACGGCGCATGGGTGTATCAGCCCTACCTCGCGTTCCTCGCAGCAATGCTTGCTCTCGTCCTCTACGCACTCGCGGCGCGCGCGTTGCAATCGGTGCGCCTTCGCGCCGTCGCCGCGGGCGTTGCTGCCCAGCCGGCATTGCTCTACGGCTTCGCGCTCTGGGGAGGAATCAAGGAACTCGCAGCAGCACCGCTCGTCGCGCTCGTCGCAGCCGTTGCGCCGACATCCGTAGAGGAGCTCTCGCGTCCGCGGCGTGTCGTTCCGGCGGCGGTCGCGATCGCCGCCGTTCTCGGCGTCCTGAGCGTCGGCGGTGCGGTGTGGCTGCTCGTGCCGGCGGCTGTGCTGTTGGTGCTTGCGGCTCGTGGTCGCCGCAAGGTGGCCCAGATCGGCGGCTTCCTAGGTGCAATCGTGCTCCTCTCGATTCCGACTCTGCTGGACGCTCGGTCGTTCCTCAGCGCTGCCACCGAGGAGGCGGTGCGGAGCGGCACCGTGCTGGGCAATCTCGTCCACCCGTTGAGCAGCCTCCAGGTTCTCGGGGTGTGGCCGACGAGCGACTTCAGGCTCGACCCGCAGGATCTTGCGGCAACGCGAGTCCTCCTGGCCGTGGTCGCCGTTGCAGCGCTGACCGGCTGCGTGTTTCTCTTGCGGGAGCGGAGTTGGCCTCCGCTGCTCTACACCGGGAGCGCGATCATCGGCTGCGTCCTCATCGGCACGCTCGGCTCTCCGTGGGTCGTCGCGAAGGCGTACACAATCGCCTCGCCCGCGTTCCTCTTCGCCGCGGTCGTGGGCTGCGCCGGACTCATCTCGCATCGGCGTACGACCGAGGGGATCCTCGCCTTGACGGTCGTTGCCGGAGGCGTCCTGTGGTCGAACGTGCTGGCGTATCACGGCGTCAACCTCGCTCCACGTGCACAACTGGCCGAGCTCGAACGGATCGGTCACCGCTTCGCCGGGCAGGGGCCTGCGCTCATGACCGAGTACCAGCCGTACGGGGTCCGGCACTTCCTTCGTGCGGTCGACGCTGAAGGAGCATCGGAACTCCGGCGGCGTCAAATTCCGCTTCGCAACGGTGCGATGCTCGAGAAGGGCGCGTACGCCGATCTTGCCGAGTTCCAGCAGAGCGCGGTCGGGATCTACAGAACTTTGATCCTGCGGCGGTCCCCGCTTGCGAGCCGGCCGCCTACGATCTATCAGCTCGCATGGCGTGGACGCTTCTATGACGTCTGGCGGCGGACGCAAGAGTCTGTCGGCGCCGGTGCTCGAGGTTGTGATGCCTCGCGCGCGCTCAGCAGTCTCAACCGGTCTCGGTCAGGGAACGCGGAGGCCGTGCTCGCACTTTCTCGCGTCGATCATCCCGCGACCTGGCCCGCTGCCGCCGGCGGGCAGCTTGTATACCCGACCCGCCCCGGAGTCGTTCGAGCGCAGATCGGGTTGCCGGCGACCGGACGCTATTCCGTGTGGGTCGGCGGATCCTTCCGGAACCGTCTCGCTGCACTGGTCGACGGCCGAGAGATCGGCGCGCAGACCGACCAGCTCAACAACTCCGGTCAATACACACGGTTGGGGACCGCGACGTTGGCCGCGGGTGTCCACGATGTCGAGCTCCGGTATTCACGCAGTATGTTCGCACCGGGAAGCGGCGGCCCCGAGTACGGCTTGGGACCACTCGTCGTCAGCCGGGACGAAGATCGCTGTTGAACGCTAGGGCGCGCACGTGATGTAGACGAGCACCGCGCTATTTCCGGCATCAGACGATGAGAACTTCCACCCGTTCGGTGTGCCGCTGGCGATAATGTTCCCACCGGAATCGACAGGTCTGATGGCCAGCGTGCTGCCGTTCGCTCCGGTCAAGGTCGGAGCAAATCCGGCTCCGAGTGCCTTATCGGTCGCGCTGTTGCAGAGAACGTTCGTCCCGGCGCCGGTCATGTTGACCGTTGCGCTCTTGACGTAGACGCCTGCCGTGCCTGCTGGGCCTGTAGCGCCGGCCGGGCCCGTAGGCCCCTGAGAGCCGGTCGCGCCGGTTGCTCCCGCCGCACCGGTCGCCCCCTGTGGGCCTGCCGGCCCGGTCGCGCCCGCTGCGCCTGTCGACCCCGTCGCACCCGTTGCGCCCGTCGGACCCTGTGGACCCGCCGGACCCGTCGTGCCTGCTGAGCCAGTCGCGCCAGTCGCGCCGGATGCACCTGTTGCGCCCGTGCTACCGGTCGAGCCGGTCGCTCCGGTTGCACCGGTCGGTCCCTGCGGACCAGCCGGACCGGTCGCACCAGTTGCACCTGCATCACCAGTCGCGCCAGTCGCACCTGTTGCACCGGTCGCACCGGTCGCACCGGTCGGCCCCTGCAAACCTGTCGTACCCGTTGCCCCCGCTGCACCAGTAGCTCCCGTTGCGCCTGTCGCACCGGTATCGCCGGTCGCTCCGGTCGCTCCCGTTCCGCCCGTCGCACCCGTCGCGCCCGATGCACCTGTATCGCCAGTCGCGCCCGTTGCGCCCGTATCGCCTGTTGCACCTGTTGCACCGGTCGCACCGGTCGGTCCCTGCGGACCTGCCGGTCCCGTTGCCCCTGTTGCACCGGTAGCTCCCGTGGCGCCCGTATCGCCAGTCGCGCCAGTTGCACCTGTTGCGCCCGTGGCGCCGGTCGAACCGGTCGCCCCGGTTGCACCCGTCGCACCTGCATCACCGGTCGCTCCGGTCGCTCCCGTCCCGCCGGTTGCGCCGGTTGCACCGGTCGCACCCGTATCTCCAGTTGCACCTGTTGCGCCCGTGGCACCGGTCGAACCGGTCGCCCCGGTTGCACCCGTCGCACCAGTCGGCCCCTGCGGGCCCGCGGGACCTGTCGCGCCCGTTGCGCCCGTCGCTCCGCTCGAACCGGTCGCTCCTGTCGAACCGGTTGCTCCGATCGCGCCTGTTACGCCAGTTGCACCCGTTGCACCCGTATCGCCAGTCGCGCCAGTTGCACCTGTCGTCCCCGTGGCACCGGTCGAACCCGCCGCCCCTGTTGCACCCGTCACACCAGTCGGTCCCTGCGGGCCTGCGGGGCCAGTCGCTCCGGTTGTCCCCACGGCACCCGATGCACCCGTGGCACCGGTCGCACCGGTCGGCCCTGCCACGCCGGTCGGCCCTTCTGGCCCGGCCGGACCGGGTCCACCCGGTGTGCCCGCAGGGCCGGCGGGACCTGGGGGACCCGGAGTTCCGCCGCCGCCTCCGCTCGGCCCCGCCGGGCCAGTGGCGCCCGTGGGCCCCGCCGGACCGGTCGGCCCTTCGGGAACGCGCAGCCACGAAACGCGGTACTCCGACCGTCGGCAGCGCCGCTGCGACGGAACTATGCGGACTCGGCGTGTGCGTTTATTCACGCAGGCGAAGATCCGCGTCGGGCCAGGGCCGACGCCGGTCGACCACGAAACTGAGTACTCACTGGCGCGACAGGAGTCACCGGCGCGCACGATCCGTGCGATGCCGCTGACCCTATTCACGCACGCGCGAATCTCTCCGGCGCCCGTGGCGGACACGCCGATGTCCGGAGCCGCAAGCGACAGCAGACCGAGCCCGATTAGAACGTGCGTCGCTCTCGCAAAGAAGTTCGGCCTGCCCGCCTGGTCACCTCTGGTGCTGCCCCACCTCACGCCAAAAGAGTTCCAGGCGTCTCGGCCGTCCTCCTCCCGGGCGAGTGGTGAATCTCGCTGTCTTTTGCCAACGAAACGCGCATGTCCGACGACCAGCCGACCGTGTCAAGCGGAACACCTGCAGTTTCACGCGCAGATAACGGAACGGCCGATTGCTCGTGCAATTCAGACCGGGCAGATCTCGAACCTGCCACTTTGGTGCGTGGAGAGCAGTGCCGTGAACGACGAGGGGCCCGCAGGTGCGGGCCCCTCGTTCCAATCCATGCTGCGTGTTACGGCGTCGCTGCGAGCGCGGCGTTCGAGTTGATGAGGCCCCACCCGAACTTCGTGTCGTAGTTCGGGACGCCGAGGTCGGTGGTGTGCCGCTCGATGATCGTCTCCACCTGATCCGGCGTGAGCTTCGGGTCCTTCCCGAGGATCAACGCGGCGAGACCGGTCACGTGCGGCGTGGCCATCGACGTGCCACTGTCGTAGTTCCATGCCATCACGACGTTGAACGCGCTCGCGGTCGCCGGATGCGCGGCGGCGATCGCCTCGCCGTCGGTCTGCGACAGCGAGATGGCGGGGATCCACGGCGTGCCATTGTCATCGACGGTGCCGAGCGTCCCGCTGAAGTTGCCCGGGCCGTTCGCCGCGTTGTTGTAGACGATCGCGGCGGCAGCGCCGGCCTGCATCGCACTGTCGACCTTCTGCGCGAAGCTGACCGCGCCCCGCTGGATCAGCGCGACGAAGCCGGCAGGTGGGCTCGCTCCGCAAGCGGCCGCGTTCTGGCCGAGACCGCAGTTGACGAGCGTGCTGGTGACGCCACTGGCCGGCGTCGCGCCGGCGAACTCCATCGGCAGCGCCGCGTACGTGGTGCTGCCGATCGTGGCGAAAGCGTCGCGGCCCTCAGTCACCGGGAACGACGACAGATTGTCGACGCCAGGGGCGACGACGTCGAGCTGCGCACCGGTGTTCGAGAACGACGCGAGCTGGTTGCTCGAGTCGACCGCGCCGACCGTGAGAACGCTCTGATACCCGCCGGGGAACGAGACCTTCTTCGAGGCGTCGTTGCCCGACGCGACGACGATCAGCACGTGCAGGTCGTTGCGGATGTGGTTGTAGAGCGCCGCCTCGGCCTGCGACCTGTCGCCGCCGCCGAGGCTCATGTTGATGACCTGGCAGCCGTGCTCCGCCAGCCACTGCACACCCGCCATGACTTCGCTCGTCTCGCCGCTCACGGTGCCGTCCGCGTGCGTCTCGAGGACGCGTGCTTCCTTGAGCTTCGCGCCGGGCGCGACGCCCACGATGCCGAGGCCATTGTTGGCGCCGAGCACGATGCCCGAAACGTGAGTCGCGTGCGTCTCCGTTCTCTGAACGCCAAGGGCGTAGACGTCGGTCGCGTGGAGACCCGACGTGCCGCTGAACACGTCATACGTGTCGACGAGGTTCGGCGCGATATCGGGGTGGTTCGTATCGAGGCCGGTGTCGGCGACGCACGCCGTGACGCCACTGCCAATGTTGCCCGCGGCCTGCGCCTCGACCGTGTGCGTCGTCACGAGGCCGTACAGCCCGTTGTCGAGGCTCGGGACGAGCTGCATGGTCGGCAACGTCCCCGACAGCGACAGCGGTGTGCGAACTCCGTCCGTCTCGACGTAGCTGACGCCGGACTGGCTGCGAATGCTCGCAGCCTTGCCCGACGGCAGGTCAACGGCGAGCGCCCCGATCGAGGCGAACTCACGCCGGATCTTGCCTCCCACGCTCGCGATTGCGGCGCGGTCGGCCGCCGTCGGGGCGTGGTTGTACCCGACGAGCAAGTGCTCACGCGACGGCGCTGATGTCGCCGTCGATGCACCCGCGATCAGCGCAAACACGCCGACTGCAAGCGCAGCTAGAAATGCCTTCAAGTGTCTCTCCCCTCTAAGTGACAACTGGAACCCGGTCGACCCCTCGACCGGCGAGGGGCATTGTAGCCCCCTAAAACGCGATTCGTATACCGACCGAAAGACCACCCTCTTACATCGTCCCGCCCAAGGCGCTTGCCCCGCTATCTCACGGTATTCAGCACTTCGAGCAGCGGACCGATCGCGAGATTGCGAAAGATCGGGTGACGGAGACGGCCGCGGCGATTGATCGTGTAGTGGTTACGTCGTCCGACTTTGGTGCGGGTGAGGTACTTCTCGGCGACCAACTCGGCGACGATCCGCTGGGCCGCCCGTTCGGTGATCCCAACCTGCTCGGCGATGTCTCGCGTTCGCGCTTGCGGGTCGCGTGCGATGCAGAGAAGCACGTGCGCATGGTTGGTTAAGAAGAGCCAGGTCCTCGGTGGCTGGCTCTCTGTCTTCTGTCTTAGTGTCTCAGTCATTTGGTGCATACGCACGATTCATAAACCGCGAAACTAGAATCACGACATTAGTATCGTGTATTCTACTGCGACCTGCCGTTATCGAGTTGCCTGAGGGCTCAGCGGCCACACCTGAGGGGGAGCCGCTCATGACCCGTTACAACTTTGCCGCCCGTGCAGGACGTTGGAGTGCGGGTCACTGGAAGACCGCGGTTGCCATCTGGGTCGCGTTCGTTGTAGTCGCGATCGGTCTCGGCATGACGGTCGGCACGCACACGCTGACCGCGTCCGAGCAGTCCACGGGCGAATCGGCTCGTGCGGAGCAGCTGCTGACGAGCGCCGGATTCGATACGCCTGCGGCAGAGAGCGTCATCGTTCGCTCCGAGGCGCAAACAGTCGCTGACCCGGCCTTCCGCTCGACCGTACAGAGCGTGCTCGCGAAGCTGCGCACGATGCCGCAGGTGACCAAATTGCGCACCGGAGCCGGCGGTCAGATCTCGCAAGACCAGCATGCGCAGCTGATCGAGTTCGACATGAAGGGAAAGTTCGACACAGCGGACGCGCGGGTGCAACCGCTGCTGGACGCTGTCGCAGGACTTCAGAAGGCGAACCCTTCCTTCACCGTCGCGGAGTTCGGATTTGCGAGCGCGACCCATGAGTTGAGCAAGACGATCGACAAGGACTTCGTGAAGGCGGAGAAGCTCTCCGTACCGATCACCTTCCTGATCTTGCTGATCGCTTTCGGTGCTTTCGTCGCCGCGGGCGTCCCGGTCTTGCTTGCCTTCTCTGCGGTGCTAGCTTCGGTGGGGCTGTCGGCGCTGGCGAGTCACGTGTTCCATGCCTCCGATGCGACCCAGTCGGTGATCCTGTTGATGGGGATGGCCGTAGGCGTCGACTACTCGCTCTTCTATCTGAAGCGAGAGCGCGAGGAGCGTGCCGCCGGCCATCAAGGGCATGACGCGCTCTTCCGTGCCGCCGCAACCTCCGGCCAGGCGGTCCTCATCTCCGGTTTCACCGTGCTGGTCGCAATGGCGGGGATGCTCTTCGCCGGTACCAAGATCTTCACGTCGATCGGCATCGGCGCCATGCTCGTCGTCTTCAGCTCGCTGGTCGGATCACTGACCGTGCTACCCGCGCTACTGGGCAAATTCGACCGCTACATCGAGCGCGGCGTGCGACAGGTGCTCGCGGCGACAGCACTTCGTCTCTTGCGGCCGTTCAAGACACAACCCAAGTGGCTCGTCTGGCTGCGTGAAACACCGACTGTGCTGCAACGCCTCAAGGGCAACCGACAGGAGTCGAGGCTCTGGGGCTTCGTGATCACGAAGTCGATGCGCCGTCCCCTGATCGCAGTAGGTGTGTCGGTGGGGCTCTTGGTCGTGCTTGCGCTGCCAGTCCTGAATCTGCATACCAAGCAGTCGAGCTTCACCGACCTACCGAAGAGCCTGAGCATCGTGAAGACCTACAACACGATCCAGGCATCCTTCCCCGGCTCCCAGGATCCAGCACACCTTGTCGTCAGGGCCAACGATGTGACGACACCGCAGTTCGCAAAGGCATACGCCGAGTTCAAGAAACGCGCGCTCGCAACCGGTGTGATCCAGCAACCGATTCGAGTTGCCGTCAACGACGCGAAGACCGTGGCACGTGTTGACTTCCCGCTCGCTGGCGAAGGGCAGGACGCAACGGCTGTGCGGGCACTTGCGACTCTTCGCACCGAGGTGATCCCGCCCGTGCTCGCGACGCTTCCAGTCGAAACCGAGCAGGCTGTTACCGGCGCCACCGCAGCCAATGTCGACTTCAACAAGACAATGAAGTCACGCGCGCCGATCGTGTTCGCGTTCGTGCTCGGTTTCGCCTTCCTGCTACTGCTCGTGACCTTCCGCTCGATCGTGCTCCCGATCAAGGCGATCATCCTCAACCTGCTTTCCGTCGGCGCCGCCTACGGGGTGCTCGTGTGGATCTTCCAGTACGGCCACTTGCAAGGACTGCTCGGATTCCACTCCAGCGGGGCTGTCGTCACCTGGTTACCGCTGTTCCTGTTCACAGTCCTCTTCGGGCTCTCGATGGACTACCACGTCTTCATCCTCAGCCGCGTCAAGGAACTCGTCGACCAGGGCATCCCGACCGACCAGGCCGTCGAACGCGGCATCCGTTCCACCGCATCCACGGTCACGAGCGCCGCGGCCGTGATGATCGCCGTCTTCGCGGTCTTCGCCACGTTGAGCGCACTCGACATCAAACAGCTCGGCGTCGGACTCGCAGTCGCGGTGTTTCTCGACGCGACCCTGATCAGGGGCGTACTGCTGCCGGCAGCGATGAAGCTGCTCGGTGAGTGGAACTGGTACCTCCCCCGTTGGCTCGAATGGATGCCCCAGCTGAACGCCGAAGCCAAGCTTGACGAAGCGGAGGACGTACCCTCAGCGCCACCGGTCTCGGTCTCATGATGGCGACCGAGCGATCTAGCGAGAGTTACGACGTGGCTGTCGTCGTCGCGGGTCGGGTAGCCCTCGGGGTCGCCCGGAAAAGGCAGTCCGGGAAGGCTGTCATAGCGGCGCGGGAGTGAAGAGGACGAGTGAATCCCACCGAGCGCGCCACGCGGCACCAATCGAAACGGCGGCGTCGATAATGACGAACTGTCCTGAAGCGTCAGGAGAGTGGCGAGACGCGCGCCTCACTAACGCCGCGGACAATCGCAACTGGGACGCCTGCATGAGCGTTGTCCTCAATGGCCGTTAGACGCGATCGAACGAAGACGTGGTTTGTCGTCGTCGGGGCGGTCGTTGGTCTGGCGCTCGGAATCCTCGTCAGCGTGACTACTGACGTTCCCTTTGCGCCGGAGGCCGGATTGCTCCTCGGTGCCTTGGTCGGCTGGTTAGCACGCGCGCGACGACACCGTCCGCTGCCCGACTAGCGCGGAACGCAAATCGCCCAGCAGGCCGTTTCGCGGTTTGACTGCTAGTATGCGGATAGCTAGGCGAACTCGGTGACGCTCCTGCGTCCTCCCGCTTTCGTGCGGAGGTTGAAGCAGCAGTGAGAGCGTCACGCAGCGACGGAGCGGCCGCACCGACCGTCGTCGACGGTAGGTATCGCTTGCTAGTCGCAGCGCTGGTGCGAATGCATCGTTCGCGTCGGGTCCAGTGGGCACTCGCAGCGGGGTCGGGCGCAGTTGTGATTGTCCTGGTGTTGCTGGCGGCTCGTCACTTCGCGACGACTTCCTGGCCGCTTTCGACCGGACATCCGGCCTTGCTGGTCGCCGTAGGGCTTCTTCTTGTCCTTGCGCAGTGGCTCAAGGCGTACGGCTGGGGACGACTGTTCACAAAGGACGAGCGTCCAAAGCCCCTCGCGCTCGCGGCCGCCAACGGCGGCGCCGCCCTGGTCGGCGTTGCGCTTCCCGGCCGCTTCGACGACGCGATGCGAATCGCCGTCGTCCGCCGCTACAGACCCTGCCCTACCGGCGTGCGCGTGCTCTGCCTCTCGCTCGTCATGCTCGGCCTGATCGACAGCGTCGCCCTGGCGCCGCTTGCTCTTGCTGCTGCCGTCTCCGGAGACGCGGGAAACGCCGTGCGCGCAGGACTCGCCGTCGTTGCGGTCGCCGGTGTCGCGGCCGCCGCAGTAATCGTCGCGCTGCCACGCCTGATCGCAAGCAGGCACTGTCTGCGCTTCCGGCTCGGCCGCTGGCTGACCCCGCGCACGACCTCGCTACGGAGTGCGTCGCAAGCGTGGTCTCTCGTGCTCGCCTGCTGGCTCGTCCGTGCGGGTGCGGTCTTCTTGCTCCTGGGCGCGCTCGGGATCGGCTACTCGTTCTCACTAGCCCTCGTCTTCCTTTGCGCCGGCGCTGCAGCCGCGGCGCTGCCGATCGGTCCGGCCGGCGCGGCCACGCAGGTCGGGGCCGGCGCTGCGGCCCTGATCGCCTCGGGCGTGGGGGCCTCACAGGCACTCAGTTTCGCGGTCTCGGTCGCGACCCTTGGTGTCCTCACCGGAACCGCTGTCCTTGTCTTCGCGGTTGTGTTGCAGAGCATCCGGGCGCTCAGGCCGAGTGGACTCGACAAATCACCGGGCTTCGCGACGCGTTCGGGTCTGACGAGAGCTCAGCTTCAGATCGAGCTATCGATGGTCGCGCGGCTCAGTCCGGCGCTTGCGCGCAAGGGTCCGCCTCGCGGTTAGGCGGAATTCAGCGCTCGCCGGCTTCTTGAGATTCGTCCCTTCGGCGCATCGCCTCATAGACGGCGTCCCAATGACCGGAAATCTCTCCAAGCGCGCGAGCCGTGGTTAGTGCAGCCTCTTCCAGTCGCGAGTTCACCTTCTCGACGGCGGCCAGACGCCTGTCGAGCTCATCGAGCTTATGGCCGAGCGCACTCAGTTCCTGAGCGATCACCTCGAAGTCCTGCATGACCGAAATTTACTCGCATTTGGGGCTACTCCTGTGCCGCCCCGTCGGCGAATTGGTATGTAATCCGGCTGGATGACCAACGACGCTCCTGGATACGTCGCCTCACCGCCGACGGGAACGGGCACACCGGTCCTGCTGCTGCATACCTGGTGGGGGCTCAACCAGCCGATCAAGGACCTCGCCGACCGCCTCGCGGGCGACGGGTTCACGGTCCTGGCTCCCGACCTCTTCGACGGAACCGTCCTGACGACGATCGAGGACGCAGATGCGCACGGCCAGAAGATGGACAGCGAGTACGAGCGGATCCTCGGGCTCGTCGGATCGGCGCTCGATGACCTGCTCGCCGACCCGAATGCGCGTGGGGAGCACGCCGCAATCGTCGCTCTCAGCTTTGGCGCTTGGTATGCAAGGCAAGTGGCCGAGGCGCGGCCGGAGGTCACTGCCCTCGTCTCCATCTACGGCGATGTCTTCGAAGGGCCTGAGGGCGTTGCCTACCTCGGCCATTTCGCCGAGAACGACGAGTTCGTCAACTCCGAGGCCGAACTGCAGGCCGCTACCGTTCGCGGCGAGGCCCACGTCTACCCCGGCATGAAGCACTGGTTCATGGAGAACGATCGACCCGAGTACGACGCCGCGGCCACGGAGCTCGCCTACACGCGCACGGTCGAGTTCCTGCGGCAGCACCTGGCGTAACGCGGCCCTGGCACACCGGTACGCGAGAATGGATCAAGGTGAGAACCTCGAGCCTGATCGCAGTCGTTGCCGTACTCGCGTCCGTCGCGGTGCCGGCCGCGTGGAGTGCAGGCGGCGCACGCAACCTCGCTGCGACTCCCAAGGTAAAGGCCGCCCTGCGCGCAGTCTTCATCCGAACACACTCCAACCTGACGGCGCGCTCGATCCGGGGGCCTCTGCGCGGACGTACCTATTACGGCAGCTACCAGGGCCGCGAGTACGCGGTCGCGGTCTTCTCGATCCCACGCTTCGGCACGCAGGACCAACCGGAAGTCTTCAGACGGCCAAGCGCCGGTGTCTGGCGCGATCTCGGCGACACCGGCGGCGACATCTGCCCGCCGACGATCCCTCTCCCGCTCCTGAAGGTCTGGAACTTCCAGCGGTCGAGCACGACCGAGAGCAACGGCCGGTCGGTTCAGTGCTACGCGCCTCGCCCCTAAGGACCGATGAGTAAGCAGGAAGTCGATCGCCTCTTCGAGCTTCCACCCGAGGAGTTCACCGCCGCGCGCAATGAGCTGGCACGCCGGTTGAAAGACGACGGAAACGCTTCTGCGGCCGCTGACGTCAAGCAGCTCACCAAGCCGAGTGTCGCCACCTGGGCCATCAATCAACTCGCGCGGGAACAGCAGGGCGCAGTCCAGTTGCTGCTCGAGTCGGCTGCGAGATTGAAGAAAGCGCAGGAGAACGCGCTTAAGAGCGGCGGCACGGGAGATGCATTACGGCGCGCGCAAGCCGACGAACGAAAGGCCCTGCGCGAGCTCACTCAGGAGGCCCAGGCGATTCTCGAGCGCTCGGGACGTTCTGCGAGCAGCACGATCCGCGACAAGATCTCGTCGACGTTGCGCGCAGCTGCCGTCGACGAAGCCGGCCGTGCAGCCCTGAAGGCTGGACGTCTGACGGGAGAAGTGAAGCCCTCGGGCTTCGACGTCTTTGCGGGGGTCGAGCTTCCGGCGAAGGCGAGCCGGCGAAGCGCCCCGGCCAGGGACGACGAGCTCGCCGAGCGGCGGCGCAAGAAGGACGAACGCGAGTCCAAACGGCGGGAGCTCGAGAAGCGCGCCCGCGAGCTGACCGCCCGTGCCAACGAGGACGCAAAGAAAGCCGAACGCGCCGAGACCGAAGCCGGCAAGGCACGAAGGGCCGCAGACAAGAGCAGGCGGGAAGCAGACGACGCCGCGGCCGAGCTCGACGCGTTCGATCCGTAATCGCCGTACGGCCGGACGCGGCACCTACCATGCAAGCGATGGAAAGCATCGCGTGCCCGGTCTGCGGATTCATCGCCGAGACGACCGACGCCGCTCGACTCCGAACAGTGTGGGCCGATCATCTGCTCGGCGGCTGCGGCGACGACGTTGCGTCCATCACGACCGCCATCGAGTCGTGCGTCGAGCAAAGGCAGGACCTCTGGCGCTCCGGCATGACGGATGAAGTCCGCAGCCTGACGGCGACGATCGACCTGCTCTGGGAGGCACTTCGCTATGCACGGCTGGCCGAGCCTCGCCCCACCTCGACGAAGCAGGACGGTTGACCTAACCCAGATCGCCGTGTCCGATCGTCACCCAGAGAGCGCCGCCACCTACCGCCATGCCTTGAGGCTTGTAGCCGAGCCGCACCGTTCTCGTCACGAGGTTCGTGCGGGGATCGATGCGCACGATCTTCCCCGCGTCGCGTAGAGCGACCCAAAGGCCACGCGCATCGGCTGTGACATTGAAGGGCGACTTGCCCACCTTGATCAGCGCGTCGGGCTGCCGTGTCTCCGGGTTCAGTCTCCAGACGGTGTCGCGTTCCTCGCCGGCGATGATCCACACGGAACCGAACGCAATCGCCAGAGCCCCGGGCGTGAGCCCGATCGGGATGCGCTCCACCGAGCCATCGCCGAGATTGATGCGTGAGACGGAGGCGTCGGCTCCATTGGTCACCCAGGCCGCGCCCTCCCCGACCTTGACGTCGACCGGGAAGGGGCCAACCTTGAAAATCCGTTCGACCTTCGCCGTCTCGAGGTTGATCCGCGCGACGGTCCCAGGGTCTCCGAGATTTGGCGGCGTCTCCGTCACCCAGAGCGACCCTGCGCCGATCCCGAGTAGGAACGTGTTCCGGCCGAGCGGCAACACGACGTCCTTGCGGAGCGTTCGGGTGTCGATCCGAGTGACCTGCTCGTATGCGTCCGTCGAGATCCAGACATGCCCCGTACCGTCCGCGACCAGGTCGAGCGGAGGCCTGAGCCCGCCGATGGTGTCGGTGTGACCGGTCTTCGGATCGACCCGGGTCACCGTCTCGTCTTCGTTGTTGGAAACCCAAACGGCATCGCCGACTACGGCCAGCGCGACCGGTTGCCGTCCCACCTCGATGACGTCGAGCACCTTGCCCGTGTTCGGGTCCAATTTGACGAGCGAGTTCGGGACGACAGCGGGAGTGCCATCGCCCCCGGTGTTCCAGAGCAAGAGCCCGGTCAAGACCGCAGCTCCCAGGAGTGCGACCGCTGAGGCAAGCATCAGCCTCGACTGGCGCCGCGAGGCCGCGACTCTCACGGCCCGCGTCCGCGCCGACGCTGATAAGCGATCGTCCTGATTCAGGATCTGGCGCTGCAGCTCTTCGAGCTCCGGACCAGGTTGAAGTCCGAGCTGTTCGTCGAAGGTCTTCCTGGCGCGCTGGTAGACATCCAGCGCGTTCCCCGGACGTCCCGTGCGATACAGCGCGAGCATCAGCTGGCGGTAGAGACGTTCGTCGAAAGGGTGTTCGGCGATCAAGCCCTCGAGCTCCGGGACGAGCTCGGCGTCGCGACCCTCGGCAAGGTCAGCGTCGAGCCGATCTTCGTGTGCGGCTAACCGCGCCTCCTCGAGCTGGAGCGACGCGCGTTGCGCAAACGGTTCGTCGCGCAGATCGGCGAGCGGCTCACCGCGCCATAGCTCGAGCGCTTCGCGTAACAACGCGGGATCACCGTCCGCGCGACCGCGTTCGGTCAGAACGTCGAACTGCTCGAGATCCAGCTCACCCGGCTCGACTCGCAGAACGTACCCCGGCGGGCGTGTAAGGAGCCGGTCGTCGCCGAGCGCCTTCCGCAACTGCGAGACGGCGTTCTGGAGGATCTTGCCCGCTGTCGGCGGCGGCCGTTCGGCCCAGAGCTCGTCGACGAGCCGCTCGCTCGCGACTAATTCATTCGCGTGGAGAAGGAGGTACGCGAGGAGCGCCTGCTCTTTGCCGCGGCGGATCGAGACCCGCTGTCCTTGGTCGTGCACCTCGAGTGGGCCAAGGATGCGGAAGTCCATCCAGTTCTCGAAGTGATAGCACCGCCGCCGAATCGCACCAAGCGCGCCGGGCCCGGCGAAGGATGAGATCGGCTGTGGCGTGCCCGGGCAAATTGCTCGAACATGGTCGGAGATGAGTCACTCCGACGGCTTCGACATCCAGGGCCTCGCTCTTCGCCGCTTGTACGTCGCCGGCGCCGTCGGAGCGGTCGCGTTCGTCGTCGCGTGGCTGGCCGGCGCTCCCTGGTCTGCGGCTGTGCTCATTGCCTGGAGTGCGGCCACGCTGGTCTTTCTCACCTGGGTCTGGGTGATGATCGGGCCACTAGATGCGAAGAAGACCGCGCAATTTGCGGTTTCCGAAGACGACTCCCGCGCCGCCGCGGACGCGACCCTGATCAGCGCGAGTATCGCCAGCCTGATCGCCGTCGGTCTCACTCTCGCCGAGGCGAGTAAGGCAAGCGGCGTGCACGCCTTGCTTTTGACCATCGTCGCCGTGCTCAGCATTGCGCTCGGGTGGGCGGCGATCCACACGACCTTCACGCTCGGCTACGCGAGGCTCTACTACAAGCCGCCTATGGGCGGCATCGACTTCGAGAGCGAGCCGGACTACCGCGATCTTGCCTACGTGGCATTCACGATCGGAATGACGTACCAGGTGTCGGACACCCAGATCAGCCGCCGGGAGATCCGCCACACGGTGATCAAGCACGCGCTCCTTTCGTTCGTCTTCGGAACTGCGATCATCGCGGTCACAATCAACGTTCTCGCAAACTTGCTGAACAACTGAGCAAGTTTCCGCAGCGAGGCGGGTCTCTTTCAACGGAGCCTGGCGCGCTCCAACTGTGGTGGCCGGTTCGCCGGCTAGAGGCGCGCCGGGCTCCGTTCAGGGAGCTCAGCCGCTGAAGCGGCCGACGAAGATCGTGACCCGCGAGCCGCCGGGGATGCTCGAGCCGGCGTGCGGCTGCTCCTCGACGACGAGGCCGCCCTTCGACTCGTCGGTCGTCGGACGGTTCAGCACGGCAACCTTGAAGCCGTCGTCGCGCAAGCTCTGCACGGCCGCCGCCTGGTCCTGTCCCACCACGTTCGGCACACTCGCGTTCGGCTGCGGATTGGGGCCGGTCGAGACGTTCACACGAACGCGCGAGCCGCGCCGAAGCGTCGTGCCCTGCGCAGGCGACTGCGAGACGACCCGGTTCGCCGGCTGGCTCGAGCGGACGTAGACGACCGTCGGGCGGAGCCCGAGCGTGTTCAGGCGGTGCAGAGCCGGCGTTTGCGCAAGCCCGGCGACGCGCGGCACGGAAACGGGCGCCGCCGCAGTCGTCGTCGTGCCGACCGTCGTCGTGGCGCTCGTCGTTGTCGTCGCCGTCGTGGTCGTGGTCGTCGTTGCCGGCCCGGTCCCGGTCGAGACGTTCACCGTCACCTTGGAGCCCTTGTCGACTTCCTTGCCGGCCGGAGGCTTCTGGCCGACGACGGTTCCAGCGGGCTTGTCGGACGGGACGTTCTGGAGAACGGGCTTGAGACCGACCTTCGTCAGCGCCTGCACGGCGTCTCCCTGTGTCTGGCCGACGACTCGCGGGACGACGACGGGCTTGACCCCGCTCGAAACGCTGATCGTGACGGTCGTGCCGCTCACAGCGGTCACCCCCGCGACGGGCTCCTGGTCGATGACGATGCCCTTCGGACGCGTCGATGCGACGCGTTTGACCTCGACCTTGAAGCCGAGCGTCTGCAGCTTTTGCACGGCCTGCGGCTCCTGCAGGCCGACCAGATTGGGAACTGCCAGCCGCCCGCTCGAGACGAAGATCGTCACGGTCTGGCCCTTGCCGAGCTGCGTCCCGGGACCCGGCTTCTCGGCGAAGACGACGTTCGGCGGCCGCTTGCTCGCAGCCGTGCGAGCAAGCACGTCGAGCCCCTGGTCGTGGATCTTGATCGCAGCCTGCTGCTCGCGCAGCCCGATCACGTTGGGGACGACGGCCTTGTCGCTACCGCGGCTGAGGAAGTACCAGGCGAGAAGACCACCGACAACGAGCAACAGCAGCAGCACGAGCCAGAGCCACCAGTACCTCTCGGGCGGCGGCCCTGCAGGCTCGGCGACCTCCTCCTCCGCGACGGCGGCGGGAAGGAGTCGCCGGATCAACTCGTCGATGCGGCCCGCACGTGCGCGGCGTCCGCGCGCACGGTCGATCCAGTCGAGCCAGGCCGCCTGCTGGTCCGCGGGCACGGCCGCGAACCGGTCGCGCGCCTCTGGGGCACGATCGAACGCCGCTGCGACGTCGGCAGGAAGCTCTCGGCGAGTTGCCATCGCCCTCTGTTGCCCTGGCGTGGAGGAACTAATCGTCCGTCACAGGCAGACTTCCTGCCCGTGCTCGCCGCTCCGCCGACCCCGCTGATCTGCATCGACCCGGGACATGGAACGATCCCTGCCATCGGTCGCCAGACCGAGCCGATCGGACCGGGCTCCTCTCAAATGAAGATCAAGGACGGCGGCGGAGCGACCGGCGAGGCCCCTGTCGCGCTTGCGATCGCACTCAAGACTCGAGCCCTCTTGAAGGGCGACGGCTACCGAGTAGCGATGACCCGCACGGGCCGGACCTATGCGGGCGGGAACATCGAGCGCGCGCGGTTTTGCAACGTCCGTCACGCCGCGCTGATGATCCGGATCCACGCAGACGGCTCGACCGACAGGTCCTTGCACGGCGTCAAGACCCTCGTCCCCGCGTTGCACCGGGGCTGGACCGACGACATCTATGCGTCGAGCGTTCGAGCCGCGCGCAGGGTGCAGGCCGCCGTCGTGCGGCAGACGCGTGCGCTCGACCTCGGTCTGGTGCAGCGCTCGGATCTCACGGGGTTCAACTGGGCCAACGTTCCGGCCATCCTCGTGGAGTGCGGGTTCATGACGAATCCCGCCGAGGCGCGTCTCTTGCGCTCGAACGCGTACCAGTTGAGGATCGCGCGCGGCCTCACCGCAGGCGCGGAAGCTTTCGCGCCTCTCTAAGCGGCGCAGTCGGCGCAGGCGCCGGTGAGCACGACCTCGTGCTCCTCGACGGAGTAGCCGAGCCCGCCGGCGACCTTGTCGATCGCCCGCTCCAGGCGCGCGTCGCTGAAGGCCTCGACCTTGCCGCAGTCTCGGCAGACGAGGTGGTGATGATGATCGCCGTCCGGGCGTGACGGTTCGTAGCGTGCGATCCCGTCGCCGGCGTCGATGCGCTTGACGAGCCGGAGATCCGCAAGCGTTTCGAGTGCCCGGTAGACGGAGGCGATGCCCACGGGCCGACGTGCACGGCGCAGGCTGTCGAAGATCTCCTGGGCGCTCATGCAGCAGTTCTGCCGGCCGAGGAGCTCGACGACGGCTCTGCGCGCACCCCCGCTGCGAAAGCCTGCGGAATCGAGCGTTTCCAGAGCATGAGCCGTCCAGGCCACCTTCGCAGTGTATCTTCCGGAGCGTGATTTCGAGAATTGTTCTCATTCTCGTCTCGGTGGTCTTGCTGACGGGTTGCGGCTCCGGAGGCTCGGGCGGGAAGAACTCGGTGGTTGCGGCGTTCTATCCCCTCGCCTATGCGGCCGAGAAAATTGGCGGGCCCCGCTACCACGTCGAGAACCTGACTCCGCCCGGCGCTGAGCCACACGACCTGGAGCTCACGCCGCGCGAGGTCGGCCGGATCGTCGATGCGTCGGTCGTCCTCTATCTGAGCCACGGGTTCCAGCCGGCGGTCAGCAAGGCGGTGGAGCAGGCGCGCGGGCTCGAGGTGGACGTGCTCGCGGGGCTCCCACTTCACCGGAACGTCGGCGGCGAGGCGGGGCTGACCGCCGACCCTCACGTCTGGCTCGACCCGCTCCTCTTTGCGCGCATCGGGACGAAGATCGGCGCCGCGCTGCATCGCCCTTCGTCTGCCTTTGTCACCGACATGCGGAAGCTCGACCGGGCGTATCGCAATGGCCTGCGCGACTGCAAGCGGCGCGAGATCGTGACCAGTCATGCGGCGTTCGGATATCTCGCCGCCCGCTACGGGCTCGAGCAGGTGACAATCACCGGACTCGCGCCCGAGTCCGAACCGTCTCCGCAACAACTCGCGCACGTCGTCGAAATCGTGCGTCGGACGCATGCGACGACCGTCTTCTTCGAGACGCTCGTCTCACCGCGCCTGGCCGAGACAGTGGCGCGCGAGGTCGGCGCGCGCACGGCGGTGCTCGATCCGATCGAAGGCCTGACACCGGACGAACAGAAGCGAGGCGACGACTACCTCACTCTGATGCGGCGCAATCTCGTTGCGTTGCGGAAGGCGCTCGCATGTCGCTAGCCCTTCGCCTGCAACGCGTGACGTTCGCCTACGGCCACGCGCCGCCCGTGCTGCGGAACGTCGATCTCGACGTCCAGCGGGGCGAGTTCGTCGCGATCGCAGGACCGAACGGTGGCGGCAAGACGACGCTCGTGCGCTTGATCGTCGGGCTCGAGAACCCGACCTCGGGCCGCGTCGAGCTCGACGTCGACAACGTCGCCTACCTGCCGCAGCGGGCGCAGGCAGGAATCGACGCGCCGCTGACCGTGCGCGAGCTCGTCACGGCAGGGCGGGCCTCCCGCACACGCCTGATCGGACCTCTCGGCGGTGCCCACCGAGAGGCCGTGCGCGCCGCCATCGACCGGGTCGGGCTGACGCCACAGGCGGACCGGCGTCTCTCGACCCTCTCCGGCGGCCAGCAGCAGCGGGCCTTCATCGCGAAGGCTCTCGCGGGCGAACCAGAGCTCCTCGTCCTCGACGAGCCCACGACCGGTGTCGACGTGGAAGCGCAGGAGGCGATCGCGGCGCTGCTCCAGCGGCTTCGCAGCGAGCTCGCGATGACGATCCTGTACGTCTCGCACGAGTTCGGCGCCGTCGAAGAGTTCGTGGAACGCATCGTGCTCGTACGCGGAGAGATCGTGTTCGACGGCCCACCTTCGTCCCTGCCCGGTGTCTGGCACGACCCCTCCCACACGCATGCTTGATCTCGAGTTCATGCGGCTCGCCTTCGGGGCCGGCATCGTCGTCGGCCTTCTTGCACCTGCGGTGGGCTTCTTCCTCGTCCAGCGCCGGCTCAGCCTTGTCGGCGACGGGGTCGGGCACGTTGCGTTCGCCGGCGTCGCACTTGGGTATCTGCTGGACCTGCCGCTCGTGCTCACGGCGCTCGCCGTCTCGGTCGTCGGTGGTCTGTCGATCGAGTGGATCCGCGCCCGGCGCCAAAATGCCGGAGACCAGGCGCTCGCATTGATCTTCTACACCGGCATCGCGGGAGGAGTCGTCCTCGTGTCGGCTGCGGGGGCGCTGAACGTCAACCTCTTCCAGTTCCTCTTCGGCTCCATCCTCACGGTGACGCGCAGCGACCTTGCCGTCATCGCGGCACTGGGTGCGGGCGCGCTCGTCGTGATCACATTGCTCTACCGCCCGCTCGTCGCCGTGGTCGTGGACGAAGAGGGCGCACGCGTCGCGGGTCTGCCGGTCGGGGCGCTGAACTCGCTCACGGTCGTGCTCGCGGCGGTGACGATCGCGCTCTCGATGCGCATCGTCGGCATCCTGCTGATCGCGGCGCTGATGGTGCTGCCCGTGATCGCGGCATCGCGGATCGCATGGAGCATGCGCTCGACGATCCTGCTCGGCATGGGAATCGGGCTCGGGTCGGTCCTCGCCGGGATCACGATCGCGTACTACGCCGACCTTCCTCCGGGAGGGACGACCGTGCTCGTCGCGGCTGCGACCGTGCTGCTCGCGGAGTCCTGGTCGGCGGTGCGCAGCTAGCGCGCGCGCATCCGCTGCACGGTGTCACGCGCCGCTTCGTGCACGGCGCGGCGCCGCGTCTCCGGGTCTTCGGGAGCCGGCTCCGCGAGGTCGACGGTCACCTCTCCGCCTTCGAACTCGTCCTGTTCCGCGAGGATCGAACGGGACTCCGCAAGCTTGCGACGGAGCTCCTCGGCTCGAGGATCGGGCGACACAGCGGAAGCTTCACGGCGGCGGCGAAGGAACCCGAAGACCGCGAATCCGCCGAGCAGCCACGCGAGCGGGTGCTTCATCGCGGCGATGCTACACTGGCCGCCTTCCTGCCTTGCCATCGCGCTGCCCTTTCCCGAGTGGCGCCAGCCGGCGAGGCCGATTCAGACCAGAGGAAGGGAGGTCTCGGGAAACGTGGTTGCGTACGAAATCTTGCTCATGCTCGATCCAGACCTGCCCGAAGGACGGCAGGAGGAGATCATCAAACGCGCACGCGAGCTCGTCGAAAAGGCGAAGGGCACGTGGGTGCGGCACGACGTCTGGGGGCGGCGACGCCTCGCATACGAGATCGGCCACAAGGGCGAGGGCTCGTACCACCTGCTCAACTTCGACGCCGACGCGGAGACGCTCGCCGAGCTCTCACGGATCCTGCGGATCACGGACGGCGTCATGCGACACCTCGCGGTGCGCCGCGTCGAGGGCTCCGCGCCCGGCCCGCCGCCACCCGAGCCGGATCCCCTGCCGGCGCGTTCCGTCCCCGAGCCCGCCTATGCTGAATCGAACACCAGTTCGGAAGAGGAGTAGAAGACATGGCGAACATCAATCGCGTCGTGCTCGTCGGGAACCTGACGAAGGACCCCGAGCTGCGACATACACCGAGCGGCACGGCCGTCTGCAAGCTGCGGCTCGCCGTCAACACGCGGCAGAAGGACCCTCAGGGCAACTGGGGCGACAAGCCCAACTATTTCGACGTGACCGTCTGGGGTAACCAGGGCGAGAGTTGCGCGCAGTACCTCTCGAAGGGTCGCCCGGTCGGCGTCGACGGACGCCTCGACTGGCGTGAGTGGGACGCCCAGGACGGCACCAAGCGCCAGGCGGTCGAGATCATCGCCGACTCGGTGCAGTTCCTCGGCAGCCGTGACGGTGGTGGCGGCGGCGGTAACGCGGGCGACGGCGAGCGCCAGTTCGTCCCGGCCGCGGCAACGGCCGGCAACGAAGACTTCACCGCCTCCTCGACAGACGACGACATCCCGTTCTGATGCCGCCACGCGGAGGAGGAGATAGAGACCGAGACCGGCAGCCGGGCCGCAAGCGTCCCGGCCAGTCCTCGGGGCCGATCCGGCGCAAGTCCTGCTTCTTCTGCAAGGACAAGGTCGACGAGATCGACTACAAGAACGTCAACCAGCTGCGCAGGTACATCTCGGAGCGCGGAAAGATCCGGTCACGCCGGATCTCCGGGGCTTGCCGGCGGCACCAGCGTCAGGTCGCGGTCGCGGTGAAGCGGGCGCGCGAGATGGCGTTGCTGCCTTACGTCGCGGACAAATAATGGAAGTCATTCTCCGTCAGGACATCGACAAGGTCGGTCTCCGCGGGGAGGTCGTCAGCGTGCCGCGCGGCTACGCGCGCAACTTCCTCTTCCCGCGTCGTCTTGCCGACGAGGCGACTCCGGCACGGGTGGCAGAGGTGCGCAAGGTCGAAGATCGGCGTGCCCAGAACGAGGCGAAGACCTTCGAAGACGCACAAGCGGTCGCCGAGCGGCTCGGCAAGGTGGAGCTTCGCTTCGACGTGAAGGCGGGACCGACCGGCTCGCTCTTCGGCTCCGTGACAGCAACCGACGTCGCGGACGAGCTGTGGGAGAACCACAAGGTGCGCGTCGACCGGCGCAAGATCGCCGGCGACCCGATCAAGCGGATCGGCCGCTATCAAGTTCCGATCGAGCTGTTTCAGGACGTCACCGTCGAAGTGCGAACGCTTGTCATCCCCGAGGGTGGCGAGCTTCCGCCCGAAGAGGAGCTCGAGGCGATGGAAGCCGCAGAGCAGGCCGAGCAGTCCGTTGAGGCCCCGACCGCCGAGAAGCCCGACCTCGATCTCGACGCTCTCGATGCCGCGGCACTGGCACAGGAAGCGCGCCTGATCGACGCCGGCGAGCTCCAGCCTTCGAAGAGCGACGTCGAAGGCGAGCTTGCCGACGACGAGTTCGACCGCGCGGTCGACGCGGGCAGCACCGAAGAGCAGAGCTAGAACCGAAGCCGCTCAGCGAACATGACGCTCCCGTCGAGGAGTCGACGACGCCTGTCATGTCCACAATCCTGTCCCTGTTTTCAAGCGGCGCCAGGGCCTTCCTGTGAAGAACCTGGGGACAAGCTTTCACAGCACTTTCCACGTCCTGTGAATACCCCGAGGAAGTTCCCGCTCTGAGCGAG
>DATHGN010000009.1:0-4569 GCA_035317565.1 Gaiellaceae bacterium | reverse complement strand
GGTCATCTTCGTCTCATCTTCGCCCACCTAGGAAGCCCTGTCGACAGGCAAAACGCCTGCTCGTTCGAGCTCACGCTCGTAGAGACGGATGTGGGCACGGCCCCAGCTCTCGAGGTCGAATCGCTCGTTGGCTCGGGCGCGGCCGGCGGCACCCAGCCTCGCTCGCAGGCCCGGGTCTTCGATGAGCTTCTCGACGGCGCTTGCCAGCGCCGTCGAGTCCTCGGGTGGGACCAGCACGCCCGTCTCGGCATCGACCAGCTCCGGGATCCCGCCGACCTCGGATGCGACGACGGGCAGCCCGGCCGCCATTGCTTCGAGGATGGACATCGGCAGGCCCTCCGACCGCGTCGACAGGACGAAGAGGTCGGAGCTGTGAATCAGGTCCGGGATGTCGTTGCGCTCGCCGAGGAACTCGACGGAGTTTGCGAGCCCGAGTTTTCGTGCCTCCGTCTCGAGCTGCTCGCGTTCGGGGCCGTCGCCTGCGATCAACGCGCGATAGGTCCCGGCTTCGAGGCGCGCAAGCGCATGCAACAGCGTGGAGAAGTCCTTCGGCGCTTTGAGCCGTCCGACGCCGAGGACGACTGGGATGTGCGCGGGTTGTCCCTCGCGCACCGGCGCGGCCGGCACAGCGTTGTGCAACACCACGGTTCTGTCCGCGTTGCAGGTTCGTGCGGCGAGCCCTGTCGCACGCTCTCGCTCGGCCACGCAGATCGTCAGCGTCGTCAACGGCGCCACGAGCCGCTCGGACCACAGGTACATCTGTCGGGCGAAGCCGGTGTAGGCATTGAAGGCCCAGCCGTGCACGGTGAAGATGCGCACGGGGACGCGCGTGAGCGCGGCGGCGACCCGGCCGAGGATCCCGGCCTTGGAGCTGTTTGCGTGCACGATCACGGGCCGTTCCCGTCGCAGTAGCCGGAGCAGCTCGAAGAGCCCGAGCACGTCGCGCAGCGGGTGCAGCGCGCGTCTGACGTTTTGCAGCGGCACGAAACGAGCCCCTGCGTTGCGAACCGCGTCGACGAGCGGGCCGGGACCGTAGGCGGCGACGACGACGTCGAAGCGATCACTCACCGCTGCCGTGAGCAGTGCGACGTACGTCTGCGCGCCGCCGACCTCCGCGAGGGTCACGAGGATCACGACACGGGGCTTGACGTGCTCGCCCACTTCGGATTGCGCTTGATCGGCCGGCAAATCACGCTCGCCGGCCGGTGAAGCTCCTACCGAGCGCCCCAGCCGGTGATGAGCCTCGGGATCGTCTTCACGCAGATGACCAGGTCGACGATGAGGCTGCGGTGCCGCAGGTACCAGAGGTCGTAGGAAAGCTTCTCTTCCGTGCCGGCGCAGTCGGCCGCGTAGCCGTTGCGCACCTGAGCCCACCCTGTGATGCCCGGCTTGAGCAGGTGCCGTCTCGTCCAGAAGGGGACATCGCGCTCGAGCAAGGCGAGAAACTCGGGTCGCTCAGGACGCGGGCCGACGATGGCCATGTCGCCTCTGAGCACGTTCCAGAACTGCGGCAGCTCGTCGAGCCGGGTCCGGCGGAGGAAGCGTCCGATCGGTGTAACCCTCGGGTCACGCTCCTCGGCCCAGAGCGGCGAGCCGGGCTCTTCCGCGCCTTCGATCATCGTTCGGAACTTGAGCATCGTGAAATGCCGGCCGCCTTCACCGAGGCGCGTCTGCCTGAAGATGACGTTTCGTCCGGTGTGCCGGACCAGCAGGGTCAGCACGAGCAGGACCGGCGCCACGAGGAAAAGCGCCGCGCTCGCGACGATGACGTCGAATGAACGCTTGGCGAACCGCGTGTACGGGCGCTGGTAGAGGTGCAGGACGCTCATGAACCAGGCAGCAGTCACATGTCGCACGGGAACTCGCCCGAAAGCGTGCTCGTAGAACTCGGGCAAGCCGACGACCTGGAAGCCGGAGCCGGCTACGTCGAGCAAGTCTCTAAAGACCTCGGGGCGCTTGCGATCGATTGCTAGGACGACAAGATCAGGTCGCTCACCGAGCACCACGCGTCGCAGATCTTTGAGACGCCCTTTCATGGGCACCCCCGCAAGCGTCTCTTCTGCGTGTTCGTCGTCGATGACGGCAACAGCCGCGAAGGGCGATTTCGGGTCCTCCGCGAGCGTCTCGATCAGATCCACCGTCCCGCGGCCGGCACCGACGATCAGGAGCCGCCGGGGTACGACGTCGCGCCGGTCGACGAATGTCTTCCAGGCGATGGTCAGCGCCAACACGGAGACCGCAACCCCGACGAGTGGCAACGGCCGGAGGCGCAGCTCCGGCACCCACAAGCCTGCGGCGGACGCGGCGATGAGGCCCGCACCGGTGCCGACGACCAGGGCACTCTCCTCGCCGAGGGCGAACGCGTGCTGGCGCGCGGCATTTCTAGTGACCGTCAAGGCTCCGATCCAGATGCCGGCGAGGACGACGGCAACGCCGACTGCCGTTCCCACCGAGCGGCCGTCGGAGATCAGGAAGAGATAGGTCGCAAGGACGATGAGCCCGGCCTGGGCACCTGAGGACAGCCACGCCGGTACTCGCTGTGGTTCGGCAAGCCCTGCGACCGCGATGGGAACGCGAACCTCAGTCGTTCCCGCAACGGGCTCCACGACAGTCTCGTGGACGATCATCTGACGCTACCCCGAAGGGTTGCTTGCACTGCCGCAGATTGTCCCATCATCCCCCAACTCCGTTTCCCCGAATTCCCCGCTGCGGTCAATCCGCGACCCCAGCATTTCCCCCCAACGCCCATCGAATGGATGAGCGACTATCTCTCCCATTGTGCGTGCAGTTCGCCGAGAGAGCAAGAGCAAATCTGGCCAAAATGTTGAGTCCATGTTGTATCCGAAGGGGGCCAGGCCAAAACCGCGACGAAAGCAGCACCTGGGTAGCCGCGGGCGGCGGGCGGTGTGAGGGCCCCGACAGGGGCTCTGAGAGCTCCGGGCCGTCTGCCGGCTGCAGGCGGGAGCGGGCGGATGCTGCTCATCGCTTCGCCCGGCCTCGCGGCCTTCTCCGTCTTCCTTTACTGGGGAGCGCACGACGGGGGCTACGCCGTCACCGCTTGGTTACCAGGTGGCTTGCTCCTGCTCGGAGTCGCCCTTCTGCTCATCGGCGGGGTCCCGCGGCTTCGACCGGAATGGGGGACGGCAAACGCAGCTGCAGTCGGCCTCTTCGGGGCCTTCACGCTCTGGACCTTCCTGTCCATCGCGTGGGCCGGGGTGAAGGGGGATGCCTGGGACGGCGCGAACCGGACGCTTCTCTACCTCATCGTCTTCGTGATCTTCTCGAGGCCGATGTGGACGGTGCAGCGGGCCGTCACGATCCTGCTGTTCTGGGGGCTCGGGGCGGTGCTGGTGGGGTCGATCACCGTGCAGAGCGTCATCCATTCGGCCCATCCGGCCGACTCGTTCATCGGCTCGCGCCTGTCGGAGCCGTTCGGCTATGCCAACGGGACCGCCGCCTTCTTCCTCATGCCCGTGTGGCCCATGCTCGCCATAGCGAGCCGTCGCGAACAGCATCCCTTGCTTCGGGCCGTGTGCCTGGGAACCGCCGGGTTCCTCGCCGAGCTCGGTTTCGTGCCCGAGAGCCGCGGCATGCTTTTCGCTTTCCCGCTCGCCATCGTCGCGTATCTCGTGCTGGCGCCGAATCGCCTGCGTGCACTCGTACCGCTGACGATCGTGCTGCTCTCCGGGACGTTGATCAACGGCCGACTACTCGGCGTCTACCGGGCACACGGCGGCGAAGCTCTTCGCGACGCAACCGTCTCGGCACGAAACGGGATCGTCGTCTCGGCGATCGTGCTCGTCGCGCTCGGGTTCGCGTACGCCCTGATCGACCGCAGGTTGGTCATCGGTCCGCGGACGGTGCGCCGGCTGAGTCTCGGATTCGCCGCGCTCGTCGGTGCTGTTGCGCTCGTGTCAGGCGTTGTTGCGCTCGCAACCGCGCATCCGGTGCGCCAGGCCGAGAAGGCATGGCGGGGTTTCAAGTCTCCGCACGAGCCGCACGGGCACGCCTCGCACTTCACGGGGCTCGGCAGCAACCGTTACGACTTCTGGCGGGTCTCGACGCTGATCTTTCGCGACCACCCGGTCGAGGGCGTCGGCGTGGACAACTTCGCAGTGGACTACCTGAAACTCGGCCGGAGCCGCGAGCAGCCGCGGTATCCGCACAGCCTCGAGATGGGGCTGTTGACCGGAACCGGTCTCGTCGGGGTGCTGCTCTTCACCTCTTTCCTGGTCGTCGCGGGGATCGCTGCGCTACGGCGCGCCGATCCGCTCGTCCGCGGAGTCTCGGCGGGGGCTTTGGGTGCGACCGCGTACTGGTTACTGCATGGGTCCGGAGATTGGCTCTGGGAGTTCCCGAGTCTGGGAGGGGCCGGAATCGCGGCGCTCGGCCTCGCCGTGGGTCTCAACACGACCCCGCGATCCGATCGACAGCCTCGCGACCGGCGCGTGAGCGTCGGGCTGTCGGCATTGGTCTCGGTCGCCGCCGTCCTCGCGGCTCTCAGCCTGCTCCTCCCCTGGTGGGCGCAGGCACGCGTGGACTCGGCACTGTCCTCGTGGCGGGGCAACC
>DATHGN010000008.1:0-26581 GCA_035317565.1 Gaiellaceae bacterium | reverse complement strand
CCACGTCTGGATGGGATAACCGCTGAAAGCATCTAAGCGGGAAGCCCACCTCGAGATGAGGCTTCCCATCCCCTAGAGGGAGTAAGAGCCGTGGGAGACCACCACGTTGATAGGCGGGACGTGCAAGCGTGGCAACGCGTTTAGCGGACCCGTACTAATTGCTCGAGGTCTTGATTTTGAACACCGAGTGTGGAGCTATGGAGTTTTGAGGGTGCGCGGAACGCGCAGCGCCCTGACAACTTCGGCGGTCATAGCGGCAGGGAAACACCTCTTCCCATTCCGAACAGAGAAGTTAAGCCTGTTTGCGCCGATGGTACTCGGAGGGCAACCTCCCGGGAGAGTAGGCAGCCGCCGATTATTTCTTCTTCGAAGGGCCGCTTCGGCGGCCTTTCGTCGTTCTAGTCCTGCCGGGAGAGCTCGCCTAGACCGGCAGCGTCAAGCTCGGCAGATCGCGCGGATAGTACGTCAGGAACTCGATCCCGTCGTCGGTCACGGCCACGGTGTCTGAGTGCCGAAACCCTCCTAAGCCGGCGGCGTAGAGGCCGGGCTCCACCGTGAAGACCATTCCCGGCTTGATCTCCGTGTCATCGCCGATGTCGAGGAACGGCCCTTCGTGGTAGCGAAGGCCGATTGCGTGGCCGACATGGTGTTTCCAGTAGTCCCAGAGGCGGTGGTCGTCGTAGTACTTTCGAACGGCGCGGTCGACGTCCGAACAGCGTGCGCCCGGCTTGATCGCCTCGAAGGCGGTGGCCTGCAGTGCGACCATGTGGTCGAACATCTTGCGCTGCTCGGCCGAGGGCTCACCGATCACCATCGTTCGTTCGAGCTCGGAGAGATAGCCCCAGACAGGAGCCGTCGCTCCGGTGACCAGAACATCTCCTTCCTGAAAGACGATGTTGTTCGCAAGTGCGTGGGGGATCGCGGCGTTGCGGCCGATCTGCCCGCGGTAGCCGGCGCTGGCGCCGTCGTAGAAGAAGCTCTGGGCCCGGTAGACCGGTCCGATCGCATCGAGCATCGCGAGCGACGCCTCGTTGCTGGCGCGGCGGGAGACTTCGCTCTCGGTCAATCCGGGCCGCGTGTAGCGCTGGAGCAGCACGTGCGCGAGGTTTCCCCACTTCGAGCTCTCGCGGATCAGTTCGATCTCGGCCGGGCTCTTGACCGCCATCTGGTCCTCGACGAAGCCGGTGATCTTCTCCGGCGTGGCACCGACGAGCTCGGTGAGCGAAGGACCGCGATAGCCGAGCACCCATGGATAGCCGTCCTGGTCTGCCCCGAACGGCTCGCGCACACCCATTTCCGCGAGCAGTCCCCGCAGCGATTCCATGGGATGGGTCTCCGACGGATACTCGGGGTAGTCGGCAACGTGGTCGACGCTCGCGTTCGCCTGCGCGTGCTCGCGCTCGAGGCGCGGTACGAGCATTCCTCCCTTTCCCTCCGCGTTCAGCACGAAGGCGATCGGCCGCTCTGTCGGGGCGAAGGCGAAGCCTGCGTAGTAGAGGACGTAGTAGGGGTCGAAGAGCACGGCGCCGGTGAGGCTTCGCTCGAGCAGCTGCTCCGTCAGCCCTGCCAGGCGCTCCTCGTACTCGGATTGCTGGATTCCCAGCGTCATGCGGCGCGCAGCTTCTCACGCCAGTCGGGGTCGAGCTCGCGCAACCGGCGGACCCGCTCGCCCACAGGGGGATGGGTCACGAACAACGCAGCGAGACCCTCTTCGAGGAACGGATTGATCGTGTAGAGCGGCTCCGTTGCAGGGCTGCCCTGAAACGACACCAGCTCCGACGCTTGATCAAGGCGCACGAGCGCATCGGCCATCGGATGGGGCGAGTCACAGATGGCGGCGGCTGCGGCGTCGGCGAGGAACTCGCGCTTCGGGGACAGCATCAGATGCACGAACGCCGCGGCAACCGGGCCGAAGACGAACAGCAGCGCGCGCGAGAACCACCCCCCGACGCGTGTCAGCTCGAGGAGCGTCGCGGCCAGCACGACTACGGCGGTCTGCACAACGACGTCTCGGTTGCGCACATGCGCGAGCTCGTGGGCGATCACCGCCTCGAGCTCGGCAGGGGACGCCGCCGAGAGCAAGCCGGCGCTGAGCGCAAGGACGTGGCCGCGCACTCCGCGGCCGGCGGCGAACGCGCGGGGAAGCCCGTCCTCCATCAGGTAGAGCCGCGGCTTTGCGACTCCGGCGATCGCGGCGAGCCGTTCGACCGCGGAGTGCAGGCCCGGCGCTTCCCCAACGGGCAGCTCACGCGCACGGGTGAGCCCCACGGCTATCCGGTCGGCATACCAGTAGAGCGCGCCTGCGAGGAGCACGCCGCAGAAGATGAAGATCGACAGGAGGCGATAGCCGCCGAGCGCCCAGCCGACGAGTCCGAGCACGGAGCAGGCGCCGACGAGCAGCGCCCACGCCTTCAGGACGTTACGAAAGACGAGGAGGCGGCTGGCACTAATTGCCGTCCTCTTGCTCGAGCCCGCGCGGAGGCCAATCGTCCTCCGGAGCGTCGCAGCGGCTCGAGCAGTGGAGCGAGGCGATGTTCTGCAACGGCACGAGGATGTGGCCGTTCAGCTCGATGTGAGCGACGTCCTCGACGTAGCAGTAGGCGGTGAGGACACCCTCCTGGTACTCGCCTCCGAAGAGGGCGACCTCGACCTGCTCGCCCTTGTATTTGTTCGTGTAGTCCTCGATGCCCGGAGCGTAGCGAACCCCCTTTCCTCCGTGGCCGTCGCGACCGGCCGGCGGCCGCTAAATGCGGGCGGGGAGGGCAGAGATGTCACAGAGAGACGGGAAGAATCACCGCTCGGGGCGCTCCCGTGACCGATCTTGACTTGCTTCGATCGCTGCGAGAAGGTCAGCGGTTCGGCACGTCGACTGGGAGGGAAAGATGAAGCGGGTAATACTGCTTGGCGCGATCGTCGCGGTCGCGCTCTACGCGACTGTGGCCTGGTCAGCAACGCCGCCCACGCCAACCGAGAAGAAGCTGCAGAAGGACGTGGCCACCCTCAAGGCCCAGGTGAAGGCCCTCAAAAAGTCCGTGAGCGACGCCCGGGACATCGCGATCGGGATCGGGATCATCGGCGCCTGCAACACGGCGATCACAGCGGACGGCCTCCAAGGCACCTGGCAAGTGATCGACCAGCTCTCCGCCGCGACGCAGGCCGGTAAGACGTACTTCGGACCGCAAGCGCCCGTGGATGACTCGATCAGCGGCGTGCACATTTGCGGGGAGATCGGTGTCACCCGAATTCAGGCGCTTCCACCGACGACAGCCTCCTTCAGCGCGTTGCTCCGGCTGTACCAAGGGTGATCCGGATGTGGATACGTGTGGCCAGATTCGAGGGTGGAACTGCCGAGGGCCTCGACACCGAGATGGCCCGGTCGAAGCAGGTCATGGAGGAGTTCGGAAGCGACGGTCTTCCTCCGGGCCTCGAGGGCGTGACGCGTGTCATGGAGGCGATCAATCGTGCCGAGGGGACAGGTCTCGCCATCATCTTTTGCGAGACGGAGGAGGACATGCGCAAGGCCGACGAGGCGCTCAACAACATGTCTCCTCCTGCTGAGGCGTCGGGCCGGAGAGTCTCGGCAGGGGTGTACGAGGTCATGCACGACGTGGAGATGACGTAAGGGAAGTCAGTCGAGCGGGGCGAGCTTCCCATCCTCGGCCGTGTACCGGGCGATCACGCAGTTCGGCACGCCGGGGATCAGCTTGTGATCCCGCACGTAGTCGAGCCCTGTCGCGAGCGCGTGAATGGCACGGATCGAGCCGCCGTGCGAGATCACGAGCACCTCCTCGCCGGGGTGCTGCCGCAGGACGTCGGTGAGGAAGTCCTCGATGCGGGCCGAGAACGCCTCGAACGGCTCGGCGTCCTCCGCGCCTGGACCGTTGCCCGCCCGCCAGAGCCGATGAGCCTCGCCGAAGCGCTCCTCGATCTCCGGCGTCGTCAGACCTTCCCAGGAGCCGAACCCTCGCTCGCGCAGGCGCGGATCGAGGCGCACTTCGAGGTCGAGCTCTTCCGCCAGGATCTCCGCCGTTTCGCGCGCACGGTTCAGGTCGCTCGAATAGACGGCGTCGACGGTGCCGTCGAGCGTGCCGGCGAGCACTCGCGCCTGTTCGCGGCCGAGGTCGTTGAGGCTCGTGTCGGACAGGCCCTGCCAACGCCCTTCGCGGTTCCAGTCGGTCTCTCCGTGTCGAACGAGCAGCAAGGTGGTCATCGGCGACTAGGCGCCGCTCGCGGTGCCGTCTAGACGGACGTGCGGGCTTCGCCCGCGCGTCCGTCTGAACTGAACGGTCGACCCGATGGAATCCATACGAGAGGGTCTAGGCTACCCAGCCGATGGATCTCGGCCTCGAGGATCGAATCTGCCTGGTCACGGGCTCGACAGCGGGCATCGGGCTCGAGACCGCGCGGCTCCTGACCGCCGAAGGAGCACGGGTCGTGGTCAACGGTCGAGATCCCGATCGCGTCCAGCAGGCGCGTGCCGAAGCGGGTGCTGCGCTCGGTGTGGCCTGCGATCTGTCGGAGCCCGGCGCCGCCGAAGCACTCGTGGCCGAGACGACAGAGGCACTCGGGCCGGTCGCATGCCTCGTGAACAACGTCGGCGAGGCGTACCAGGTCGGCTTCGAGGAGTTGACGGACGAGCAGTGGGATGCCATGTGGCAGCTGAACGTCATGAGCTATGTCCGCTGCATCCGCGCGGTTCTCCCTGGAATGAAGGAGGCCAAAGCCGGGACGATCGTGAACGTCTCCTCGACCGCGGGCAAACGGCCCTCCACGGGAATGCCGAACTATTCTGTGACGAAGGCCGCGGTGCTTTCGCTCTCTCGCCTCGTGGCCGACCTCTATGCCAGGCACGGGATCCGCTGCAATGCCGTCGCGCCTGGCCCGACGGCGACTCCTGCGTGGCTTGCAGAAGGCGGTCTGGCCGACCAGCAAGCAGCTGCTTCTATTAAGACGCGTCTAGAAGTACTTGAGGCGGTCGGAGCCGGTCGTCCGCTCGGCCGCCTAGCTGAGCCGGAGGAGATCGCCTCTGTTATCGCATTTCTCTGCTCGGAGCGGGCTTCCTACGTGACAGGTTCCGCCTGGAGCGCCGATGGTGGAACCGTCCCAATCATCATCTAGCCTGAAGACGTGATGCCTGAGGTTGCAGGAACAGTGGCGGAAGCGTTCGAGCTGCAGGTGCGCGAACTCGAAGGACGGTGGCTTTCTCCATTGGCTGTGCGGTCATACGAGACGCGTGGCCGGTTGCGGGCCGAGGACGATTGCCGCTTGCGCACGCCGTTCCAGCGCGATCGCGACCGGATCCTGCACTCGAAGCCCTTTCGGCGCCTGAAGGGCAAGACCCAGGTCTTCATCGATCCCGCAGGCGATCACTACCGCACGCGGATGACGCACACTCTGGAGACGACCGCGATCGCCCGAGGCGTCGCGCGGGCACTGCGGCTCAACGAAGACCTTGTCGAGGCAATCGGGCTGGGCCACGACATGGGCCACCCGCCGTTCGGTCACGCAGGCGAAGAGGCCCTCGACGCGGCTCTGGAAGAGCGCTTCGATAGAAGGTTTCGGCACAACGAGCAGTCGCTGCGAATCGCCGAGTCGCTGAACCTCACCGAAGAAGTTCGCGACGGAATCCTCACGCACACCGGCCCGCGGGAGCCGGCGAGCCTCGAGGGCAAGATCGTGCGGATCGTCGACCGCGTGGCCTACATCAACCACGACATCGACGATGCCGTCCGCTTCGGGATCCTCGACCCGGCAGAGCTGCCGCTCACAGAGGTGGCCCTGCTCGGAGACCGCGGCTCGACGCGCATCGACACGCTCGTCCACGATCTCGTCGAGAGCTCCGACCGGGCGGGCGACATCGTCCAGAGCGACGAGATCGGCAGTGCCATGCTTGCGTTGCGGACGTTCATGTTCGAGCGGGTCTATCTCGGGCCGCACGCGCAGCTCGAGCAGGATCGCGCACGGGCCGCTATCCGGCGCATCTTCGACCATGTCGCCGATCGTGGTGACGACCCAGAGCAGATCGTGGAATTCATCGCAGGGATGACGGACCGGTTCGCCCTCAGCTACGTTGCCGGGCTGAGCAGATGAGCCGGATCAAGGACGTGTCGGTGGACGAAGTCAAGGCGGCTGCCGACATGGTCTCGGTGGTCTCCGCCCGCTCTCCGTTGCGCAAAGCCGGGGCACGCTATGTCGGCCGCTGCCCGTTCCACGAAGAGCGGACGCCGAGCTTCTCGGTGAACGCGGTCGACAAGCTCTACTACTGCTTCGGCTGCGGTGCGAAGGGTGATCTCATCACCTTCGTCCGTGAGACCGAGCAGCTCGATTTCGCCGGCGCAATCGAGTGGCTCGCGGACCGCTTCAACGTCCAGATCGAATACGAGGAGACGTCGCCGCAACAGGATGCGCGCCGACGCAGGCGCGAGCGGTTGCTCGAAGTGCTGGAGGCCGCGGCATCGTTCTACGAGCGCTACCTCTGGGACTCGCAGGCAGGCTCGCTCGCGCGCGACTATCTCGCCGGCCGCGGGCTGCGCGAAGAGGTGTGCCGTCAATACAGGCTCGGCCTCGCACCCGGTGGGTCGACGCTCACGCGGAAGGCGCTCGAGCGGGGCTTCACCCGCGACGAGCTGCTCGCTGCAGGCCTCGGCAATCGCCGGGGCAACGACTACTTCTTCGGGCGCCTGCTCTTTCCGCTCGCCGATGCGCGTGGGCGTGTGCTCGGCTTCCAGGCGCGCAAGCTGCGCGAGGACGATCCGTTGAAGGCCAAGTACGTGAACTCGCCCGAGGGAGAGCTCTTTCGCAAGGGCGACTTGCTCTACGGACTGGACCGCGCACGGGCTGCGATCGCGAAGCAGGAGCGCGCCGTGGTCGTCGAGGGGAACACAGATGTGCTGGCACTGAGTCAGGCGGGCATCGAGCCAGTCGTGGCGTCGATGGGGACGGCACTCACCGAGCGTCAGCTAAAGGAGCTCAGCCGTCTCACGAATCGCGTGTGGCTCTGTTTCGACGGCGATGCGGCGGGCGAGACGGCAACGCTGCGCGGCATGGAGCTCGCGGCGGCGCAAGGCCTGGAGGTTCGCGTCGTTGCGCTGCCCGCGGGTTTCGATCCCGCGGATCTCGCGGAGGGCTTCGAGGCGCGACTGGGACGAGCCGAGACGTATCTCGGCTACCGGGTACGGCTCGAGATCGAGCGGGCCGCCGATCGTCAGGAAGGGTTCATTCGCGTGCGGGAGGTTCTCGCGCGCTTCGAGGAGTCACCCGAACGCCAGGACGCGATCCGCTACGCGGCCGACAAGCTCGACCTGCCGAAGGAAACGCAGCAAGGCCTTGCGCCGAGCAAGTCGGCATCATCGACCGGCCGCGTCTCGGCCAGGCTGCTCGATGCCGGTGAGCGGCTCGAGCAGAATGCGCTCGCCGGCGTGGCCGCGCATCGCTCGCTCATCCCCGTTCTCGCCGAGCTCGGGCCCGAGCACTTCGACCGAGAGGAGCTCCGCCGGCTTCGCGAGCAGCTCCTCTCCGGAGCCGAGCCGGAAGGCGATCTTGTGGGCCTCCTCGCGGAGCTCGACGCCCGCGCCACGTCGGAGGGCATCGACGAGCGCACCGCGGAGCAGTTGCTGCTGAGATTGCGTGAACGGCAAATCCGCCGCGAGCTAATCGACGCGGATCCGGCCCGGACCCTGGAGCTCCAGGCGTCGCTGGCGCGGATCCACTCGACTGTCGAGGAATTGGCGGCCGCGCAAGTGTTTTCTCGCTGAGGTTACGCTCGTAACGCTGCGAATAGGGGTTACGATCGTCGCCATGCGGGATGAATCCGAGGTTTGGCAAGCACTTCTGAAGCGGAAGGGTCTGTCCGTCACCGACCTGGCCGGCCAGCTCGGCGTGACCCGGCAGCACGCACACAGACTGCTGACCGGTCGCCGGCCGGCGGAATCGCAGCGCGACGAGCTCGAGCAGGCGCTTGCCCTCGGGACACCGACTTCGGGCAACCCGCTCTATGGGGTCGGCGAGCTGGACGACAACGGCGAGCTGGACTTGGTGCCGGCCGGTGATGCGCAGCCACTCTTTGCAAGCAGGGAGGTGGCGACGGACGTCGCCCAGGCGCTCGAACCTGCTTCGCTCCATGTATGTGTCGTTCCGGTCTGGCCTGGCTACGCCTGGCGGAACCTTGTCGGCTTCCACGCCGCGTGGGGCGCGCAGCCGGAACCGCGAAAGCTCTTCATCGTGGACAACGGCGAGACGGAGATTCCGGTGGCAGCAATCGTCGAGGAGATCCGCGCCGGGCTCGATGCGACGCTCAGGAGCCGCGCGCAGGCACGGGATCCGGCCTATCTCAGCGAAGTCGAGCTGCGACTTCAGCGGCTAAACTAGCGCGCGGCTGCCTTCCCCAGTAGCTCAATTGGCAGAGCATCCGGCTGTTAACCGGAGGGTTGTTGGTTCGAGTCCAACCTGGGGAGCTTTCTACTCCCGGTTCTTCTCACTTGCGAGCCGCGGGATTCCCGGCTGGTAGGCCCTGCGGCCTATAGCGCTCCGCCTCGGCCGCGGCTACTCTCCGGCCTGGATGCGGAAGGGGGGCTTCCTTGTCACTGTGGCAGCTGTGCTCGCGCTCGTACTCGGTGGCGTCGCGCGGGCTGACGACTGGTGGCCGCACCCGGCTGATGCGACCTGGACCTACGGTTGGACTGACAGCCTCTACAACCCGGCTCTGACCAAGGAAAAGGTCACGGTCAAAGACCAGAAGGGCAAGGCGTTCAGGCTCACCTGGACGACGAAGGACCAGGGCAACTCGGGCGACTCGCCACTGAGCTTCGGTGATATGGCATTCCAGGAGACGACGGCCGGGCTGACCAACACCGACTGGGCCAGCAATCCACCGCCGCCCGACTTTCCGATCCTTTGTCCCCAGATCGGAGGCTGCAACAACAGTCTCGCGAGCACGATGTACTACTTGATCTGGGGAAGCCGCAGCCCCGTCCTCGCGTCGCCCCTCCTGCGAGGCACGACCTGGCAGGGCTCCGGCGGCGCGCAGAACGACGTGTCGAGCACGTCGAGCTACGAGGGCACCGAGACGATCAAGGTTCCCGCGTTCCCCGACGGTGTTCTCGCTGCGAAGGTGCGCACGGAGGCCACCCAGGCAGGAGCGCTCGGCGACCCCTACGGCAGCGGCGTGCGTACCGTCTGGTGGGTCTTCGGAGTCGGCCCCGTGAAGATGACGTTCGAGCACGCCGGCGGATCGGACGCTCCGCTGACGACCTCGGAGCTGCAGGAGACAAGCCTCACCGCAAAAGATCCGCCCGCCGACCGAAATTATTTTCCGCTGACGCAGGGACTGAAGTTGAAGTACCGCTGGACGAATCCGCGGTACTTGAAGACTCCGTCCGTCCAGGAGGCCACGATCGACGCGGTCGTCAACTCCTCGGCGCGCTTCACGTTCAGGCACATCAGCGGGCCGATCCGCGTCGCCGGTAGCTACGGATTCGCGACGCGCACCGATGGCGTCACGAACATCTGGGGGCTCACGAAGGCCGCGACGGCGGTCAGGTTCCCGCCGCTCGGTCCCAAATCGCTTCCCTCGACGAAGCGCCGGCACTTCTTTACGCCGTTCGACCTGATGGACTTCGGCTTCAACCCGCTGTTGACGGCGTATCCTGCCGCCGGGCAAACATGGGGATCGAAGAATCCGAGCCGCGACTTTTCGACCTTCGGCGTGAACGGCTCGGCCAAGGTGATCGGGATCCAGAAGGTCAAGGTTCCGGCCGGCACGTTCGACGCCCTCGTCGTGCAGGCGTCGATGTCCCAGCCCGGGTTCAAGTTCGGGAGCGGGACGCGCACCAGCTGGTTCGCTGCCGGCAAGGGGCTCGTGAAGCTCGTCTTCCGTCACCGCGACGGCAGCGTCTCCACCGTCGTACTCCTCAAGTAGCCATCGTGGGCCGAGCGCTCGGCTGTGTAGTCCTCCTCGCGGTACTCGTCCTGACAGGATGCGGGTCCTCGGCCAAGTCGAAGCGCCGGGACGCGGTCAACGCCTATCTTGGCCGAGTCCAAAAGATCCAGCAGCATTTCCAGCCGTCCTTCGACCTTGCGAACCAGGCCTACCGTGACTTCTCGAAAGGGAAAACCGGCAAGCGACAGGTTCAGCGCTTGCGGGGAGCTGAAGTGTCGATCCTCGCCGCACGGGACGCGATCGAGGCCGTGAGCCCTCCCGAAGACGCACGCAAGCTACACGCAGAGTTGGTCCAGCTCTACGACCTGAACGCATCGCTCGGGCTCGAGGTGATCACCTTGCAGCAATTCCTTCCGAGCGTGCGGAAGGTCTTGGGCGGTCTTGCTGACGTCAACAAGTCCTACCGCCAGAACCTCTCCGGCTCGAGGACGGCCACGGCCCAAGCCGAAGCTCTCGACAGCTACAGCGGCGCGGTGAAGAGGGTCGTCGATCGCTTCCGGCGGCTCGGGCCGCCACCCGCACTCCGACCCTGGCAGCAGGCCCAGCTGCTGCGCCTACAGCAGATCGTCGATACCGGACACACTCTCGCCACCGCCGTGCGCCTCCGTGACCCCAAGGCCATCCCGGCGTTGATCAAGCGCTTTCAATTCCTCCTTGCGCACCAGCCGAACGTCTCGCAGGCGCAGCACAACGCGGTCAAGGCATACGACAATCGGTCGGTCGGGATCTCGAAGCTCCAGGCAACGATCGCCCGGGAGCACCGACGCCTTCAGAACCTCCTCAGCTAGAACCGGTTAGTAGCGGTTGATTCTTGACCTGAGCAGGGGTTTCTGAACTGAATAGCGCATGCTCCTGAGGGAGGTCGAATACGCTCGTCCGGCGAGCGTCCAGGAAGCCCTGCGCCTGCTCGGCTCGCACGAGGGTGCGCGCGCGCTCGCGGGCGGTCAGACGCTGATCAACGTCATGAAGGCGCGGGCCGCCTCACCCGACGTCCTCGTCGATCTTGCCGACATCGGCGAGCTCCGGGGTATCGAGCTCGGCTCCGACGGCACGCTCACGATCGGGGCGATGACCACCTACACCGACATCGTCGACTCCGCGGAGGCACGTGCGCGGCCGATCCTGGGTGAGGTCTGCAACCAGATTGCCGACGTGCAGGTCCGCAACCGCGGCACGGTCGGCGGGAACGTGTGCTCGAACGATCCGACGAACCACCTGCCGCCACTGCTGGTGGCGGTCGGCGCGACGATGACGATCCTCGGGCAGGACGGCGAGCGTTCCGTGCCCGCGCAGGAGTTCTTCCTCGGCGTCTACATGACCGCCGCCGGGCCCGGCGAGCTGCTCACGAAGCTTTCGGTGCCACCGGGCAAAGGCGATGGTTTCGCGTCCGTTCCGATCGGCCGGGATGGAACGTGCATCGTGAACGTGGCGGCGTCGCTCGACGGCGGCGCGCCGACGCTCGCGATCGGCTGCGTCGACGCCGTGCCCGTTGTCCTCACGCCCGATTCGGTCGCCGAGGACACGGTGCGCGCGGCGGTTCGCGGCGCGAACCTGGATCCGCCGTCCGACGTGCACGCCTCTGCGGACTACCGGCGCCACCTCGCCGAGGTTCTCGCCCTACGCGCGGTCGCCCAGGCCGCAGGGAGGAAATAGATGGACGCTGTCTCGAGCAGGACGATCACCGTGGAGGTCAACGGCGAGCAGTACGAACGCGAGGTCGAGGCACGTCGCCTGCTCATCCACTTCATCCGGGACGACCTCAGCCTGACCGGCAGTCACATCGGCTGCGACACCGGGAACTGCGGCGCGTGCTCCGTCCTCATCGACGGCGTGCTCGTGAAGAGCTGCATGATGCTCGCGGTCCAGGCCGACGGCGCAAAGATCGAGACGGTCGAGGGACTCGCCTCCGACGGCGAGCTCAATGGGCTTCAACAGGCGTTCTCCGACCACCACGCGCTCCAGTGCGGCTACTGCACCCCCGGAATGCTGATGAGCGCCACTGCGCTCCTGCGGGAGAACGGCTCCCCGAGCGAGGAAGAGATCCGCAAGGGCATCCAGGGGAACATCTGCCGCTGCACGGGCTATGTGAACATCGTCGAGGCGATCAAGGCGGCGGCACAGTGACCGAGACAACGGTTACTCCGGAGCGACCACTCGTCGTCGAGGAAGGCGAGTCGAAGGTCGGCTTCATCGGGCAGAACGTCCCGCGGAAAGAAGACAAGCGGCTCGTCCAGGGCGAAGGGGTCTTCTTCGACGACGTCAAGCGACACGAGATGGGTTTCGTCCACTTCGTGCGCTCGCCGTATGCACATGCGCGCATCAAGTCCGTCGACGTGTCGAAGGCGCTCGAGCTCGACGGTGTGTACGGGACGCTCACGGGAGACGAGGTCGCGATCCTCACGGATCCGTTCTTCGAGCTCTCGACACCTCCCGGCGCGCACATCAAGGACTACGCCCTCGCAGTCGGCCGTGTGCGTCACGTCGGCGATCCGGTCGCCGCCGTGGTTGCCCGCACTCGCGAGTTGGCGCGTGACGCGACCGAGCTCGTCGAGGTCGAGTACGAGCCGCTTCCGCACGTGCTCGACGGGGAGGAGTCGCTCAAGGACGAAGTTGTGCTGCACGACGACGCGGGCTCGAACACGGTCTGGTCGGGTGTCTTCGACTGGGGCGACTTCGACGCCGCCCTTGAAGATGCGGACCACGTCGTCCGCATCGAACGGCTGCACTTCGACCGCTTCTCTTCGACGCCGCTCGAATGCTCCGGCTGCCTCGTCGAGTTCAACCGCGGCACCGGCCAGTGGACGATCCACGGAACCCACCAGATGCCGGGAGTGGGGGCGATCTGGATGGCACCGGCGTTGCGGGTCGGGATCGACAAGCTGCGCTTCGTCAGCCAGGACATCGGTGGCGGCTTCGGCAACAAGATCACCCTTCACCCCCAGTACACCGCTTGCTGCCTGCTCGCCCGCAAGCTCAACCGGCCGGTGCAGTGGACGGAGTGGCGAACAGACCAACATACGGCGAACACGCACGGGAACGAGCGCACGTTCCTCGACGTGACGGTGCCCGTCAAAGCGGACGGGACGATGCTCGGCTTCTCGGTTCGGGCGATCGACGACTGCGGCGCCTTCCCGCGCTACGAGCCGCTCGGCTGCATCATCTGGGCCCAGGTCACTCCGGGCTGCTACCGCTGGCGAAACGTCCGAGTCGACTTCACCCAGGTCTGCACCAACAAGTCACCGGTGGCACCCAACCGCGGGTACTCGCGGATGCAGCACCTCTGGCTGACCGAGCGGATCGTCGACATCGTCGCGGGCGAGCTCGGTCTCGACCCGATCGAGGTTCGCAAGAAGAACTACGTCAAGCACGAGGAATTCCCCTACGAGACGCCGAACGGCTGCATCTACGACTCGGGCGACTACGCGCGCTGTCTCGACATCGCGCTCGACCTGATCGGCTACGACTCGCTCGAGGAGAAGCGCCGGGACGCAGAGTCGCGCGGGAAGCTCTTCGGGATCGGGATCGGCTCCACGCTCGACTCGGGAACGAACAACTTCGGGCAGTCGATGATCTTGAACCCGGAGCTGCAGTTCTCCGGAAACAACGAGGTCGCGACGGCGAAGCTCGACATCTTCGGCGAGGTCGTCGTCACGCTCGGGACCGTCCCACAGGGTCAGGGGCACGAAACGACGACAGCACAGGTCGTCGCCGACATCCTCGGGTGCACCCCGGACGAGATCAACGTGCGCGCGGGCCACGACACGTACTGGAACTCGAACGCCGGCTTCTCCGGGACGTACGCGTCCCAGTTCGCCGTCACCGGGCTCGGCGCCGTCAAGGGCGCCGCCGACAAGCTCGCCGGCGAGATGAAGCAGCTCGCGGCTGCTGTCTTCGGCTGCGGGCCGGACGACATCGAGCTCGTCGAGAGCCAGGCGCGAATCAAGGGCAATCCCGAGGCTGCCCTTCCGTTCATGGCACTGGGAGCGATCCTCAACGCGAACAACGCGGGGCTACCGCCGGAGCTCGACGTTACGCTCAACGTGAGATACGTGTACAGGCCGCAGTTCGAGAAGCCTGACCTGGAGCGCAAGTACGGCAACCTCACGCTCACGTACGCGACCCAGATCCACGCCTGCGCGGTCGAGATCGACCCGGACACCGGCGTCTACGAGATCGTCGACTACGCGGCGGTGGACGACTGCGGCAACCGCATCCATCCTCAGATCGTCGAGGGGCAGGTCCACGGCGCAACTGCGCAGGCAATCGGTGCCGCAACACACGAGATCTTCACCTACGACGAGGAGGGCAACCTGCTCACGCCCAACTTCTACGACTACCACGTGCCGCACGCACTCGACATGCCGCCGATGAAGACCGGCTACATCGAGTCGACGTCGCCGTTCACGCCGCTCGGTGCGAAGGGCATGGGAGAAGGCGGCGGCGCCGGGATCCATGCCGTCTGCGCCGCCCTGCAGAACGCACTCGGAAGGAAGGGCGAGGGCCCGATCGTCTGGCGGAGCTGTAATCCCTACGAGGGTGTGTGGGACCTGCTGCGAAAGCCGGAGGACACGCGCAAGCTCGTCAGCGTGGAGACCAGATGAAGGTCACGGGGGACAGACAGTTCGAGGCGCCGCGGGAGACGGTGTGGGAGGTGCTGAACGACCCGGCACAGATGGCGAAGACGATGCCCGGTGTCGAGTCGTTCGACATCCAGGACGACAGGCACTGGCGGGCGCACGTGAAGATTCCGCTCGGCCTCGGCGGCCTGCGCATGTCGATCGACTTCGAGAAGATGGAAGAGCGCGAGCCCGAGTTCGCCAAGCTGCACGCGAAAGGCAACGGCGTCGGCGCCGTGTTGAACATGGACACGTCGTTTCATCTCTCCGAGGAAGGTGGCGGCACGAAGATGAACTGGGAGGCCGAGGTGCACCTGCTCGGCCCGGTCGCCTCGATGGGTCAGCGCGTGCTCCAGCCGATCGTCAACCAACAGGTGGCGCAGGTGCTGGGTGCGCTCGACAAGCAGGTGCAGGAGGCGAAGGCCCCGAGCGCGGAGGGGCCGCCGACCTCGACAGAGGGCTCATAGGAGCGACTCTGCGCTTTCGTCGGGTCAGCCCGTCGGAGGCGGATGGCATCTGCGGCAGCCTGGCGGCGGTCCACCTTGACGCCCTGCGGGCCGGGATGGCGCTGGGCGCACTCGACACGATGGGGCTCGCGGCCCTTGAGCGCTGGTATCGCCAGGTCGTTGCGAACCTCGACGAGTCTGCACGCATCCTCCTCGTCGGCGAGGAGGATGGCGAGATCGTCGCGATGGGGCAGCTCGCCCTGAGTGGCGCGACGAACGCCGACCACCGCGCGGAGGTTCAGCGTGTCGGGGTGGCGAGCGGGATGCGTGGACGCGGGACCGGGCGTCAGCTCATGGCGGCGCTCGAAGCGGCAGCGCTCGAGAGTCGACTCACCCTGTTGTGGCTGACGACACATGACGGAACCGAGGCCTGTGCCTTCTATGAGGCGATCGGCTACACCAAGCTCGGGGTGATGCCCGAGTACTCGCGGCGGCCGGACGGGACGCTCTGGCCAGGAGCCTTCTACTTCAAGGTGCTGTCCGCGTGAGAAGATCGCTCTGATGGCGCAGCCGTTCCGCATCGGGGTGATGCAGCTCACCATGGAGCCGCTCGACGAGATGCTCGAGTCGGCACGCGCCATGGACCGCGCGGGGATGGACACGATCTGGCTCGCCGAGGCGTATCCGTGGTGGCGCAAGCACGGGATGGAGGCTCGCTCCTCGACCGTTGCGTCGGCGCTGATTGCGAAGGAGACCGAACGGCTCACGGTCGGCTGGGGAATCATCTCCCCGTTCACGCGGCACCCCGTCCAGGTGGCGATGGATGCGCGGGTCGTCCAGGAGGCGGCCGGGCCCGGGCGGTTCCTGCTCGGCTTCGGCACGTCGAAGATCTTTCTCAACAACGCCCGCCTGAACGGCAAGCGCACGCTGGGGCCGATGCGAGACGCCGTCGAGATCGTGCGCGGGGTGCTCGGGGGCAAGCCGTTCACCTACGAGGGCGATACGTGGAGCGCGGACGTGCCAGGCCTACAGGACGAAGCGGAGACTCCGCGGGAAGTTCCCCCCGTGTATGTCGCGGCAACCGCTCCGAAGATGCAGGCGCTCGCGGGCGAGATTGCGGACGGTTGCCTGACTCCGTCAATCACGACTCCCGCGTTCGTCCGCTACACGCGTGAGAACGTCGCAGCGGACATCGACATCGGCTGCACGATCGTCGCGTCGATCCACGAATCGGATCGCGAGGCCGGCCGCGACGGCGCGCGTGAGATCGCCGGCATGTACCTCGCGAACAAGGTGCAGAACATCAAGGGGTCGGCGGACACGCTGCTCGATCTCGCGGGTCTGACCCAGGACGAGATTCGACCCGTCGCAGAAGCGATGGAGCAGGGCGGACGCCTCGCCGCCAAGGCGAAGGTGACGGACGAGATCCTCGACAAGTGCAAGCCGATCGCAGGCACTCCCGCCGACTGCATCGCGGCGATCGAGGAGTATCGCGACGCGGGCTGCACGCACGTGATGCTCGAGCTCTGGGGCGACCGGCGGCACGAGCAGATCGAGCTCTTCGGCAAGGAGGTGCTGCCTCATTTCCCTTGAGATCGACGCCGACAGGCTGGTCGCGCTCGCCGTCGACCTCGTCTCGATCCCGAGCCCGACCGGCGACGAGCAGGCGATGGGCGAGCGCGTGCGCGACGAGCTCGCCGGCATGGGGCTCCAGGTGCAGTGGCAGGAGGTCGAGGCCGGCCGGCCGAACGTCATCGGCCTCTGGGAGACAAGGGTGGGCGGCGGGAAGTCGCTCATGTTCAACGGACACATGGACACCTCGTACTCGGGGCAGGAGCCGTGGCTCGCAGGGATTCGCGGCTTCCAGCCTGAGGGCTTCGTCCAGGACGGACGGATCTACGGCCTCGGTATCTCGAACATGAAAGGTGCGCTCGCCTGTTACATCGAGGCGGTGCACGCGCTGCAGGATGCAGGGGTCATGCTCAAGGGCGACGTGATGATCGCCTGCGTCGCAGGCGAGATCGAGAAGACGCAGTGGTACCCGGACTTCGTGGGAGCGGAATATCGCGGCTATGCCGCCGGTTCGCGCTTCCTGCCCACGCACGGCGGCGTCACGGACATGTGCATCCTCGGCGAGCCGACGGAGCAGAAGATCGTGCTCGGCCACTACGGCGCGATGTGGGTGCGGATCTCGACGAACGGGCCGTTCATCCACACGGCTTTCAGCGAGGGGCGGCGCGACGAGACGTCGATCGTGCGAATGCGCGACGTTCTCGACGCCGTGCTCGAGTTCGTGCCGGAGTGGGAGGAGCGCACCTCCTACGGCGGCAAGAAGGGGATCGTGAACGTCGGCGCGATCAACGGCGGCTTCCCCTGGCGCGTGTCCCGCACGCCTCACCGGACCGATCTCTTCGTGGACTTCCGCGTTCCACCGACGATGCCGATGGCGGAGGCACGTGCAGCGCTGGGCGACTTCGTGCGCGGACTGCGCGAGCGCTTCCCCGACCACGGGATCGAGCACGAGATCTACGTGACGGCGCCCGGATCCGAGATCGCGGAGGGGCACCCGCTCGTCGAGGCGATCGACGCCGGCCACAGCGAGGTCTTCGGTGCGAAGCCCGAACGCGACACGGTGCGCTGGTTCTCGGATGCGTCTGCGCTGACGCGCTACGGCATCGAGAGCGTCAACTACGGCACGTCGATCGGCCTTCCGGATCCCGTGCTCGGTGAGAACCTCGAGATCGACGGTCTCGTGAAGATGGCGAAGGTCTACGCGCTGGTTGCCCAGCGCATCTGCGAAGTCGCGTGAAGAGCCTCGACGCGTATCTCCCGGCGTACGAGTTCTCCACCCGCCACGAGGTGGAGGTGGCGGTCGATCCTGTCCGTGCCGATCGCGCTCTGCGGGAAGTGACGTTCAAGGAGCTTCCCCTTGTGCGCGCCTTGATGTTGATGCGTGGGCTCGGCCGTCGCGGGGCGAGAGACACGATGCTGGCGACGATGATCCCGCGCGCAACGGTTCTCGAGGACGTGCCGGGAGAAGGCATGGTCCTGACGTTGACGGGACAGTTCTGGCGCCTCCGAGGTCACGGGCCTGAACCGCCGGCGACCGCGGTGATCGACTTTCGCGCGCTGGAGGGCAGCCTGGCGACGGAGACGCGCGTCCATGTTCCCGATCCCGTCTCGCGTGGAAAATTCGTCCGCTACTGGCGGGTCGTCCGGCCGTTCAGCGGGCTGATCCGGGTGCTCGTGCTTCGAGCCGCGAAGCGACGCGCAGAGGCCGCGTGATCGTGCACGACCCTTACGTGCTCCCCGAAGGCCTACCGGTGCCCGTCGACGACGGAGCCGCCGACCACTTGGCCGGGAGCGAGGTTCCCGATCTGGTGCTCCCATCCTCGCGTGGCGCGGTCAACCTTCGTGACTTCGAGGTCCTGTATGTCTACCCACGTTCGGGTCGGCCCGGGAGGGACCTGCTGCCGGGCTGGGACGACATCCCCGGCGCGCGCGGCTGCACGCCCCAGTCGTGCGCCTTCCGCGATCACAGTGACGAACTGGCCGCACTCGGTGCGCGCGTCGCCGGGCTCAGTGCCCAGACCCTCGACGATCAGATCGAGTTCGCGCAAAGGAACCGGATGCCGTTTCCGGTCATCAGCGACGAGTGGCTCGAGCTGGCGCGTGACCCCGGGCTGCCGACGTTCGAGGTCGAAGGCCTGACGCTCTACAAGCGACTCGCGTTGATCGCCGAGCAAGGCCGCATCGTGAAGGTCTTCTATCCCGTGTTCCCGCCCGACCGGAACGCGCAAGACGTCGTCGACTGGCTGAAAGGACGTTCCACGTGAAGCTCATCACCTACGACGAGGGAAAGGTTGGTGAGCTTCGTGACGAGACGGTCGTCGAGCTCGATGTTCCCTCGATGCGGGAGTACTTCGAACGCGGTGGCGCCGCTCCGACGGGGAACGAGGCCGCTCTCGCCGACGTCGCGCTGCACGCGCCGATCATTCCGAAGAAGTTCATCCACACCGCGGGCAACTTCCGCGAGCACGAGGAGGAGTCGAAGCGGGTCGGCTGGTCGCACGAGATCGCGCCGTGGATCGTCTTCTTCCAGAACGTCGACGCGATCATCGGCCCGGACGAGGCGATCGTGTATCCCGAGCACCTGACCGAGGAGCTCGACTACGAGCTCGAGCTCGCGGTCGTGATCTCCAAGAGCGGCAAATGGTTCGGCCCAGAAGAGGCGGCGGATTACATCGGCGGATTCGTGATCTTCAACGACATCACCGCGCGCGACATCCAGCGGCGCGAGATGCGCTCCGGCGTGTTCTCCTTCTGCAAGGGGATCGATACGTTCTGCCCGCTCGGACCCTGGATCGTCACGCCCGACGAGCTCGGCGACCCGCACGACCTGCAGATGACCTTGCGGGTCAACGGGGAGTCACGGCAGGAGTCGCACAGCGGCAACATGTCCGTGACGATTCCGGAGATCCTGTCGCACTACTCGGCACTCGGGTACTCCGCAGGCGACGTCGTGTCGACCGGAACCGTGAGCGGTGTCGCCGGCTTCAGCGAGGATGCCGCGTCGCTCTATCTGAAGCCGGGCGACGTGATCGAGGCCGAGATCGAGAAGATCGGGATCCTGCGCAACCCGGTGATCTCGTGGCAGGACGCTCACGGCGAGCCGGCACCGCCTCGCCTCGCGTGGTGATGAGCTGGCCGCACGACCACGCCAAGCTCGATCGAGTGCAGGGGCTGATGGCCGAGGAGGATCTCGACGCGCTCGTCGTCCGCGCCCCCGACAACGTTCTCTATCTCACGAACTTCTGGGGGATGAAGGGCTACGACGCTGCGGTGTTTCCGCGGGAAGGCCCACCGGTCCTGATCACGATCGAGCCTTCGGCTGAGGACGCAGCCGACACCGCCTGGACGACTGCCGTGGTGCTCGTTCCCGGCTACGACCCCGACGATCCCCGGCCCCCGCTTGCCCGGACGCTCGATGCGGTCGTGGAGGCGGCCAAGCCGTACGAGAAGGTCGGGCTCGAGCTCTCGCTCGGCACTCAGGCCTCCGACCGAATGGTGGGCGAGCCGACCACTTTCACGAAGGCCTGGTTCGACGCTTTCCCCTCGGCCGTCGACGCCACGGCGCTCCTGGCGCGCGCACGGGCGCTCAAGACGCCGCAGGAGATCGAGCGCATGCGGCTGGCGAACGAGATCGCCGCAGCGGCGATGGAGCACGTCGCCAAGGAGCTCCGGCCGGGGATGAAGGAGAGCGAGGCGGCAGCTCTCTGGCAGGGGTTCGTGCACGGCCAGGGGACCGGCTGGAAAGGCCGTGTAGGCCTCGCTCTGGGCTTCTCGCTCGTGTGGTCGGGCGAGGGGATCCGGACGTTCACGGCCACCGGAGACGGCCCCGTGCGGGAGCACGAGCCGACGCTGTTCGAGATCTGGGTCTGCGCGGACGGGTACTGGTGCGACCACACGAAGAACGTCTGTCCCGGTGACCTCGACCCCGCCTACGAGGAGCTGCTCGAAGCGCTGCTCGGCGTCTATGGGCGGGCGATCGACCATTGCCGGCCCGGGGCGAGCATGGCCGAGCTCGACGTCCTGGTTCGCGAAGGGCTCACGGCGGCCGGTTATCCGGGGCAGCCGAGCCACCCGATCGCGCACGGCGTGGGCGCGCGCGCCCACGAGCCGCCCTATGCGCACCGCGCAGGGGGCGGCGTCATCGAGGAGGGGATGGTGCTCGCGATCGAGCCCGGCGCTTACTGGCCGGGAGGAGGAGGGCTTCGGCTGGAGGACAACTTCCTCATCACCGCGGACGGAGCCGAGAAGCTGTCGTCCTACCCGGACGACTTTCGATGAGCACCCGCAGCGCCACCCACCTGCTCATCTCTTGCCCCGACCGGCCGGGCATCGTCGCCGGGGTCTCGCGTTTCCTGTTCGAACAGGGGGCGAACATCGTCGAGGCAGACCAGTACGCGACCGAGCCCGAGGGCGGGACGTTCTACATGCGGATGGCCTTCCGCCTGGAAGGCGGCTCACCCGACGATTTCGAGCGAAGCTTCGTGGCGGACGTGGCCGAGCCTTTCGGCATGGAGTGGCGGCTCGCCTATCCGGACGAGCCGCGTCGCGTCGCGGTGCTGGTCTCGCGTGAGGAGCACTGTCTGCTGGACCTGCTCTGGCGTGCGCGGCGAGGCGATTTCGATGCGCAGATCGTCCACGTGATCTCGAACCATCCCGACCACGAGGCCGACGTCGCCGCCTTCGGCGTCCCGTACACGCACATCCCCTCCGGGGACGGCCCGTCCGCGGCTGAAGATCAGATGGCCGCCGTGTTGGCCGGAAACGTCGAGCTCGTGGTCCTTGCGCGTTACATGCGCATCCTTTCCGGTGGCTTCCTCGAGCGCGTCGGCGTCCCGTTCATCAACATTCATCACTCGTTCCTCCCTGCATTTCCCGGAGCGGAGCCTTACGCTCGCGCCGCCGAGCGGGGCGTCAAGATCATCGGCGCGACCGCCCATTACGTCACCGAAGAGCTCGACGAGGGCCCGATCGTCGAACAGGACGTCGCGCGCGTGTCGCATCGCCATTCGACCGAGGAGCTGGCCGCGATCGGTCGCGACATCGAGCGGATCGTTCTTGCACGCGCGGTCGGATGGCACCTGCAGGACCGCGTGATCGTCCACGAGAATCGCACGGTTGTCTTCTAGCGGCGCATTCTGGACCGGCGCGCTGAATGCCGCGCATGCGTTCTCGGCAGAGGTCGGCTTCTACGACACGACGCTCCGAGACGGCGAGCAGACCGTCGGCGTCGTTCTCACCCCCGAGGACAAGCTCCAGCTCGCACAGGGGCTGGACGTTCTCGGGATCGAGCGAATCGAAGCAGGCTTTCCGCGTGTCTCGAAGGACGACTGGCGCGCGGTCGAGCTGATCCGCGACGCGGGCTTGAACGCCGAGGTCTGGGGTTTCACGCGCGCAGTCGAGGCTGACGTCAAGGCTCTCGTCGAGCTCGGGGTGAGCGCGAGCGTGATCGAGTCGCCGATCTCGGATCTGAAACTCCAGGCGCTGGGCGTCGATCGTGAGGCAATGCTCGAGCGGATCGTCTACGCGATCTCGTTCGCGGTCGAGCAGGGCGTGCGTGTCGCCTTCTTCGGCGTCGACGGGACCCGCGCCGATCCCGGCTACTTCGAGACGGTGTACAAGACAGCGATCGAAGCGGGCGCGCAGGAAGCGGTGGTCGTCGACACGATCGGCATCGCGAGCCCGGAGGCGGTCGCGGAGCTCGTCGGCCAAACGAGGGAGTGGTTGGGCCAGGATGTCCCGATTCACTTTCACGGGCACAACGACTTCGGCCTCGCGACGGCAGCGGCCCTGGCGGCGGTGCGCGCCGGGGCGAGGTGGATCCAGGGCACCGTCAACGGCATGGGGGAACGTGCCGGGAACGCGAATCTGCCCGAGATCGCGCTCGCGCTGCGCGGGCTCTACGGCGTCGAGACGAACCTGAGGCTCGATCGTGCCCGCGCTTTCTCGGAGCAGCTCCGCGAAGTCTCGGGGTACGAGCTCGAACCGTTCAAGCCGCTCGTCGGCGACAACCTCTTCCGCCGGGAATCGGGAGCGGTGGCCAGCCAGTTCCACGACCCGCCGGCGATCGAGCCGTACTCCTCCGAGCTCGTCTCTGCGAAGCGGAGCATCGTCCTGGGCAAGAAGAGCGGGATCGACTCGATTCGGATCAAGGCGGAAGAGCTCGGGCTCGATCTTTCCGACGACGAACAGCGCGATCTGCTCGTGCGCGTCAAGGAGTTGGGGACGAGGAAGCGCGGGCTCGTCACGGACGACGAGTTTCGCGAGCTCGCACGTGGCTGATCACGACGCGATCATCGTCGGTAGCGGAGTGAACTCGCTTGCGTGCGGGGCGTTCCTGGCACGCGCAGGCTGGCGAGTCGCCGTGCTCGAACGCGAGTCGGAGCTCGGCGGCGCGGTCCGCACCGCAGAGTTGACCGAGCCCGGCTTCCGCCACGACGTGTTCAGCGCCTGGCATCCACTCTGGGTCGGGGGTCCGGCCCATGCGGAGCTCGGCGACGCGCTCGCGGAACGCGGCCTCGAGTATCTGAACACCGAGCACCCGACCGGCACGCTCTTTCCAGACGGCGAGAGCGCCTTCCTGACCACCGGGACCGACGGGAACGTTGCCGAGCTCGACCGTCACGCGCCGGGCGACGGCGCGGCGTGGCGGGAGACGATCGCCGCCGTCGCCGCTCAGGCGGAGCTCGTCTTCGGAGTCCTCGGAACCGAGCTCTGGTCTCGCGCCGGCCTGAACCTCGGCGTCAAGGCCTACCGGAGGCTAGGACGCAGAGGTCTGGCGGAATTCAGCGGGGAGCTCGTGCAGAGCAGCCGTGACTGGCTGACGACGACCTTCCGCTCCGAGCGCACGCACGGGTTGCTCGCTCCGTGGGTGCTCCACACCGGCCTCGGGCCGGACGCGGCCGCGTCCGGGTTCATGACCAGGGTGATCGCGTTCGCGATCGAAGCCGGCGGCATGCCGATCCCGCGAGGCGGTGGCGCGCGCCTCGTCGACGCGCTCACCCGGCTGATCGAGGACCACGGTGGCACGTGCCGGACCGGCCAGGACGTCGAGCGCGTCGTCGTCTCCGGCGGCCGTGCGACAGGCGTGCGGCTGACGGACGGAAACACTCTCAATGCCGGACGCGCCGTCGTTTGCAACGTGACACCGACGCAGCTGTACGGACGTCTGCTCGAGCCCGGCGACGTCCCGGCCGAGATCGGCGAAGCCGGAAAACGCTTCCGTTTCGGCCGCTCCGAGATGCAGATTCACTTCGCACTGTCGGAGCCGCCGCGCTGGGACGGCGACGACCGCCTCGGCCGCACCGCGATCGTCCATCTCACATCCGGGCTCGACGGTGTGTCGGGGGCGGTCAACGAGGCCGAGCGTGGTCTATTGCCCGCCGAAGCCACTGTGGTCGTCGGCCAGCCGCTGACGATCGACGACACTCGCGCTCCCGCGGGCAAAGGGCTCCTCTGGATCCAGCTGCAAGAGCTTCCGTGGCATGTGAGAGGCGACGCCGCCGGCGAGCTCGATACCGGCGACGGCACGTGGAACGAGTCACTCCGCGAGCGCTATGCGGACCGGATCCAAGCGCGGCTCGCGCGGCACATCCCCAACTTCGAGGCCTCGGTTCTCAAGCGAGTCGTCCTTTCTCCCGCAGACCTGCAGGCGGCGAACATCAACCTTGAGCAGGGCGACCCTTACTCCGGTTCGCTCGCGCTCGACCAGAACTTCCTCTGGCGTCCCTTTCCGCGGCAACCCGGTCACAGCACGCCGATCGACGGCCTCTTCCAGATCGGCGCGAGCACGTGGCCCGGTCCCGGTCTCGGTGCGGGCTCTGGCACGCTCGTCGCGAAGGAGCTTCTGCAACCGCCTGTCGCGGAGCGGATCGCCGGGCGGATCAGCTCGCTCCTGCGGCTTCGGCAGGCATAGAATCCCCTGCATGCGGCCACCTTTCTCCATCTCGCAGATCACGACGCTGGCCGCGACGTTCGAGTCGGACCTGCGCGCCTACGCTGCCGCGGGAGTCGACGGAATCGGCATCTGGGAGATCAAGCTCCCGGAAGGCGGCGACGACCAGGCGCTCGAGCAACTCGAGGCGAGCGGGCTAGGGAGGGCGGCTGCGGTCCCCGCGGTGCCGTCGATCCTGCCGCTGCCGCTGATGGAAGGCCCGGCCGACCCTCGCGAGCGGATCGACGCGATCTGCGCATCGGTTCACAGGCTCGCGCGATTCGAGCCGAGCTCGGTCGTGTGCCTGACGGGGCCGGGCGACGATCGTGACACCGTCGTCGAGGGCCTGCGCACGATTGGAGACGAAGCGGAACGTGCGGGAGTGCGCATTGGGCTCGAGCCGATCAACCGAATCGGTGGGGAGGACTGGACGAGCATCTCGTCGCTTCAGGAAGCGGCGGAGCTTCTCGACGACGCCGACCGGCAGGCGCTCGGCATCCAGTTCGACAGCTGGCACGTGTGGAACACGGCAGAGGTCGTCGAGGAGATCGAGCGTCATGCCCACCGCTTCGTCGGTGTCCACATCGCCGACTGGCGCGAGCCGACGCGCGGTTGGGCGGACAGGGTTCTGCCCGGCGACGGCGTCGCAGACCTCCCGGCGCTCCTCGGCACGCTCGAACGCGCGGGGTGGAACGGGTTCTACGACCTGGAGATCTTTTCGGACAACGGGACGTTTGGCAACGCTTGGCCCGGCTCGCTTTGGGACGTTCCCGAAGAGGAGCTGGCACGTCGAGGGAAGGAGGCGTTCGAGCGTGCCTGGTCGGCGCGAAACCGGACGCCGCTTGACCAGGTATCGCCCGGTGCCGTGTAATCGAGCAATGAGGACGACCCCAAGAGGAGGCACTAGATGAGAGTTCGAGGAAGGTGGGCGTTCGCCGCAGCTGGACTGCTGGCGTTCGTCCTGATCGGGAGCGCGCTTGCGGCGACGGCGGGGCACCGGACCACGCAGGCAAAGCCGCCGATCATCATCGGTTGGGCGTACGACAGCACGGGCGCCATGAAGCCTTTCGACACTCCGGCCTTGGCCGCGGCACAGCTGCAAGTCGCCAAGGTCAACGCGAAGGGCGGAGTCGGCGGGCGGAAGCTGCAGATCCGGACGTGCGATACGCAGGGGAACAACCCTGCAACTGCGAAGGCGTGCGCTCTGCGTCTGCTCGGACAGAAGGCCAACGTCCTCTTTACGACCTGCGACGTCGACTTCGCCGCACCGGTCGTCAAAGCGGCGATCGACCGGGGCGTCCTTGCGATCGCACCTTGTATCGGTACCGACCAGATGGGACCGAAGCGGTTCGGCCCAAAGGGGCGCCTGGCGTTCAGCTTCGGCAACGTTGCACAAGACGAAGGGTCGGCCATGGCCCAGTACGCGCGGAGCAGGGGCTGGAAGACAGCGGCCCTCGCGACCGACACGGTCATCGTCTACTTCAAGAACGTGGTCCAGGCGTTCGACGTCCGCTTCAAGCAGCTCGGCGGGAAGATCGTCGCCAACGAGACGTACCAATCGCTCGGCGGGAACAACGTGCAGAATGCGGTCAGCCGGCTGAACAACGTCAAGGCCGACGTGATCGTCACCTCGACAGCCGGTGCGTTCGGTGCTCTGTCGCCGTTCATCACGGGCCTGCGCACGCTCGGGAACAACACCCCGATCCTGAACTCGTGGGCCGGTGACGGCACGTACTGGCTGCCGACGAATCCGAAGGTGTCGAACTACTGGTTCGTCACCTTCGCGTCGTGCTTCGGCGACGATCCGAGCAAGGTTGTCAACGCGCTGGCCAAGAAGGTCGGAGCGGGAACCGGCGGCTTCATCACAGGCCCCTCGGCAATCGACGGGCTCGTCGTGGCGATCAAGCGCGCGCACGGTTCGACGAAGGGCATCACGCTTGCGAAGGTGATGGAGAAGTTCAAGAACGTGCCGACGATCTCCGGCAACGTGAACTTCTCCCGGACGCTGCACACGGTGTTCGGCCGCCGCTACCGAATCATCAGGATCCAGGACAACGTTCCGAAGGTCGTCGGAACGATC
>DATHGN010000007.1:0-6861 GCA_035317565.1 Gaiellaceae bacterium | reverse complement strand
GGCTTCTTCTATTCGAACCTGTCGAAGAACGCATTCATCCCTTCGGGCCAGGACGCGACAGCGACCGGCAACTGGCAGCACTTCTCTCACCAGGGTGCGACGAATCTGCTGAACCAGTGGAAGGCGACGCTCAACCCGAAGGTGCAGCACAGGACGGCGACGCAGCTCCAGAAGCTCTGGCTGCAGAACCTCCCGATCGTGCCCGTGGTGATCGGTGCGCGGTGGTCGACGTACAGCACCAGGTACTTCCACTGCTTCCCGACGGCGAAGAACTTCTATGCCGATCCGATCTTCACGACCAATCCCGACAACGTGCTCCTGTTCACGCGCGTCTGTCCTGGGGGCAAGAGCGGCCCCTGAGCCGTCCCTGAATCCACCGAACGGCGGGCGGCCCTCCTCCTCACCGCCCGCCGTTTACCCTCCGAGGACCCAACATGCGCTGGTTTGCCCGTAGGCTCGTCTTCTACGTCTTCGCGATCTGGGTCGCGCTGACGATCAACTTCTTGCTTCCGCGGCTGATGCCCGGTAGCCCGATCAGTGGACTGCTTGCACATCTGAATCCGTCGCAGCTTGCGGCCAATCCCGGAATCGTGCAGACCTATGAGGCGCTGCTCGGGGGTGGCCATCACTCGATCTGGCACGACTACGTCACGTACCTCAGCCGGGTGGCGCACTTCGACTTCGGCCTCTCGACGTCGAACTACCCGACTCCGGTGTCCGAGGTCATCGGCCGGACACTGCCGTACTCGATCTTTCTGGTGGGCGTTGCGTTCCTTCTCTCGTTCGTTATCGGGACCGGGGTCGGCATGGTGGCGGCCTGGAGGCGCGGCCGCTTCGTCGACAGCGTGATCGTTCCGGGATTCATGGTGCTTGGCGCTTTTCCGGCGTTCTTCACCTCGTTGCTCGGGCTCTACATCTTCGGTCTGAAGTTCCATTGGTTCCCGATCCAGCATGCGTACGACAGCGGGCTCACCCCGGGCCTCAACTGGGCGTTCCTGTCGAGCGCATTCCGCCACGCCCAGCTGCCGATGCTGGTCATCATCGCGGCGTTCGCCGGCGGCTGGGTGCTGAACATGCGAACGGTGATGATCAACACGATCAGTGAGGACTACGTGACGCTGGCGCAGGCCAAAGGGCTCCGCGATCGACGTGTGATGACCCGCTACGCCGGACGCAACGCGATCCTGCCGCCCTTGAACGGTTTTGCAGCGCTCTTCGCGAGCGCGGTCGGCGGGCTCGTCTTCATCGAATATGTCTTCAGTTACCCCGGCGCCGGCCTCACCCTGCAGCAGGCCGTGCTCGGAAACGACTATCCGCTCGCGCAGGCTCTCCTCGTCGTCCTCTCCGTCTGCGTGATCTTCGCCAACTTGCTGATGGACGTCCTCAACCTCGTCCTCGACCCGCGGCTCCGCGCGGCCTGATGTCGCAGCTCGATCCAACCGTCGACCTGCTCGCACCACCGCCCGTGCGCGTGAGAGGGCGACGGCTGCACCTTCCAGGCTGGCTCTTGCTCCTACTGAAGAACCCGAAGTCGTGCGCCGGTCTCGCCATGGTCGCCTTCGTCGTGGTGATCGCCCTGATCGCGCCACTCATTTCCGTTGCCCATCCAAACGACTTCAACCTGCTCGCTGCGCGGCAGGCGCCGTCGTGGCACCATCTCTTCGGCACGACCGACCAGGGCAGCGACATCTTCTCGCAGGTCGTGGTCGGCGCGCGGCGTTCCCTCCTGCTCGGTGCGGCAGCCGCTCTGCTCGCAACCGCCCTGGCCGCGACCCTCGGTATCACCGCCGCATACGCGGGTGGGATCGTCGACGACGTCGTGAACTTTCTCATCAACGTCTGCCTGACCATTCCCGCAATCCCGCTGCTGATCGTCATCTCCGGGTACCTCAAGAACCGCGGCATGGGAACGATGATCCTTGTCCTGGCGGTTGTCCTCTGGGCATTCGAGGCTCGCATCCTGCGCGCCCAGGCGCTCACCCTCAAGAATCGTGACTTCGTCCAGGCGGCGAGGGCTACCGGCGAATCGACGACGCGCATCGTGTTCGCCGAGATCGTGCCGAACATGATCAGCAGGATCGCGGCAGCGTTCGTCCTCGTCTTCTACATCGCTCTGCTCGTTGACGCGGGTCTCGAGTTCCTCGGGCTCGGCGACATGTCGAAGACGACCTGGGGTGTGATCCTCTATTGGGCGCAGACGAATTCGACCGTCTTGCAGGGCGAATGGTGGCCGTTCTTCTTCCCGGGTGCGGCACTCGCCTTCACGGTGCTCGGACTCGTCTTGATCCTCGCCGGTATCGACGAGGTCAGCAATCCACGGCTCAGAACCGAGAAGGTGGAGCGCGGAAATCTGCTGCGTACCCTCGCCGTCGGCCGACTCGCAACTCCGCGTAAGAAGGCGGCATGACGAGCCTTGTCGAAGATACGGTCGTGATGCACACGGACAAGGTGACGTTGCTCGAACTGCGGGATCTCACGGTCGACTACGGCTACGGCCCGACGCGCGCGCGGGCGGTTGACGGCGTGGATCTCGTCATCCGCCAGGGCGAGGTCCTGGGCCTTGCGGGCGAGTCGGGATGCGGCAAGACCACGATCGCGAATGCGGTGATGCAGATGCTTCGCCCGCCCGCGCACATCGTGGGAGGCAGCATCTTCTTCAACGGAAAGGACCTTGTCGGCCAGGGAGCCGAGGAGCTTCGGCGTTACCGCTGGCTCAACGTCTCCATGGTGCTGCAAAGCGCGATGAATGCGCTCAACCCGGTGATGCGCGTCGGCGATCAGTTCGTGGACGCGATGCAGGCGCACGAGAAAATCGACAAAAAGACGGCGCTTGCGCGAGCCGGTGCGTTGTTCGAGCTCGTCGGCATCGACCGGCGGCGGGTGCGCGCATACCCGCATGAGCTCTCGGGCGGCATGCGCCAGCGGGTGATCATCGCAATGGCGCTCTCGCTCGAGCCCGAGCTGATCATCATGGACGAGCCGACGACTGCGCTCGACGTTGTCGTGCAGCGCGAGATCCTGCAACAGGTCGAGGCGCTCAAACGGGATTTCGGCTTTGCCGTGCTCTTCATCACGCACGACTTGTCACTGCTACTCGAGTTCGCGGATCGGATCGCGATCATGTACGCGGGCGAGGTGGTGGAGAGCGCCCCGGCCGAGCAGCTCGGCTCAGACCCTCGGCATCCGTATACGCAGGGTCTCTTGCGATCTTTTCCGCCACTGAGTGGGCCGCGGTCGCGGCTGACGGGAATCCCCGGATCACCGCCCGATTTGCGAGATCCGCCGAGTGGCTGCCGCTTCCACCCGCGGTGTCGACATTGCACGACCGATGACCAGCGTCTGTATCTCAGGCAGACGTCCGAGCGACCGATCCTGCAAGAGGTCGCCCCAGGCCATCAGGTGGCCTGCCACCTCGCCGTGGAGAACGCGTGATGGCAGCTGCTTCGCTTGAAGTAAGGAACTTGACGAAGCGCTTTCCGATCGGCGGTGCCCTTCGTGGCCGCGCGTACGTTCACGCCGTGGACGACGTCTCGTTCGCACTGCTCCCGGGACGGATCACCGCGCTCGTCGGCGAGAGCGGGAGTGGGAAGAGCACCGTCGCGCGACTGCTCGCACGGCTCTACGACCCGAGCGACGGCGGGATCCTCTTTGCCGGACAGGAGACAGCCGGCTCTCGGGCAGGCAGGAAGGACCTCCTGCGTTACCGCTCACAGGTGCAGATCATCTTTCAGGATCCCTTTGGTTCGCTGAACCCGGTTAAGACGGTCCGCCACCACATCGAGCGGCCTTTGCGCATTCACGAGGTCGTAGCCGGCGGCGAGATCGAGGAGCGTGTTCACGACCTGCTGCGAACAGTCGGGCTTGTTCCTCCCGAGGACGTCGCTGCGAAGTACCCGCATGAGCTTTCAGGCGGCCAGCGTCAGCGGGTCGCGATCGCACGTGCGCTGGCGGTCGAGCCGAAGATCGTTCTCGCAGACGAGCCGACGAGCATGCTCGACGTCTCGATACGCATCGGAATTCTCAACTTGATGCTGAAGCTGAAAGAAGAGCGCGGGATTGCCTTCCTGTATGTGACGCACGATCTCGCCAGCGCCCGTTACATCGCCGACGACATTCTCGTCATGTACGCAGGACAGATCGTGGAGCACGGACCCACTGAGGACGTCCTTTCGGCGCCGCTGCATCCGTACACGAGACTGCTGCTTTCGGCTGTCCCGGATCCAGCCAAGAAGCTGCGCGGCGAAACGATCGTACTGCGGAGTGGTCGCGCCGCCGCGGCCGTGGATCCGCCTGACGGCTGCCGCTTTGTCACACGCTGTCCACTTGCCATCGAAGCCTGCTCGCGCATCACGCCGATGCTCGTCGAAGAGCGGCCACGACACGCTGCTCGCTGTCATGTCACTGCCCCTGCCCCGAACCCGACGGAGAGGAAGAACGATGCCCACTGATAGCCCGTTTCCACACGACTTCATCTGGGGAGCCGCCACCGCGTCGTACCAGATCGAGGGCGCTACGCACGAGGACGGACGTGGGGAAAGCGTCTGGGATCGCTTCAGCGCGACGCCTGGAAAGGTTCGAAACGGCGACTCGGGAGAGATCGCCTGCGGGTTCTATCACCGGTATCGGGATGACATTGCCCTTATGAAGGAGCTCGGGCTGGATGCCTTTCGTTTCTCGATCGCGTGGCCGCGCATCATGCCAACGGGACGTGGTGATGTGAATCAGGCCGGTCTGGACTTCTACGACCGCCTGGTCGACGAGCTTCTCGCCCAGGATCTCGAGCCGTTCGCGACGCTTTTCCACTGGGACACACCCCAAGCTCTCGAAGATGCAGGTGGGTGGCCGGTGCGCGCCACCGCAGAAGCGTTTCGGGAGTATGCGGCGGTTGTCGTGCGGCGCCTCGGCGACCGCGTTCGCTTCTGGACGACGCACAACGAACCCTGGGTCCACGCCTGGATCGGCCACGCGTGGGGTGAGCATGCGCCGGGCCGGACGAGTGAAGCCGATGCGGTGGCTGCCGCCCACCATCTGCTTCTTTCGCACGGCTGGGCAGCCGAAGAGATCAGGCGTGAGGCGCCCGACGCACAGGTCGGCATCACGCTCGATCTGTCGCACGCCTACCCAGCTTCGGATTCTCCGGAAGACGAGGCTGCTGCGTGGCGTGTCGACGGCGAAGGTAATCGTTGGTTGCTCGATCCGATCTTCCGCGGTTCGTACCCGGCTGACCTGCTGGAACGAAACGAACTCGTCGCGCCTCTGGTCGAAGAAGGCGACCTACAGACCATCGCCGCCCCGATCGATTTCCTCGGCGTGAACTACTACTTCCGATTCGTCGTCAGCGGCGGCGCGGATGGGCCGCAGATGGAGCGCATTCCGGACGCACAGGAAACGGACATGGGTTGGGAGGTGTACCCGGACGGTTTGTACCGGCTCTTGATGCGCGTCGCGCGCGACTATGCGCCACCGGCGATCTATGTGACCGAAAACGGCGCGGCCTTCGGCGATGTCCGGGTTCACGATGGCCGAGTCCACGACCCCGAGCGAACGGCTTACATTGCGTCACACATCGAGGCTGTCTCACGCGCCGTCGCCGATGGCGCTCCCGTAAGGGGATACTTTGTCTGGAGTCTTCTCGACAACTTCGAGTGGGCGTACGGTTACTCGAAGAGGTTCGGGATCGTCTACATCGACTATCCGACCCTCGAGCGCGTGCCGAAGGACAGCTTCTACTGGTATCGCGACTACATCGCGAGCGCACGCCAGGCGCCGCGTCCGTCCCCGGTCGCTTAGCCGGCGTGACGGCCTGTGCTGCTCGAAATCGAGACGACCCATGGCGTAGCGCGTGCCGACCTGCAGCCCGCCGGCCAGGCGCGTGGCGCTCTCGTGCTCGGTCATGGTGCGGGCGGTGGCATCGAGGCGCCCGATCTCGTGGCAGCCACCAAGGCGGCCCTCTCCGTCGAGATCGCAGTTGCGTTGATCGAGCAGCCGTATCGTGTCGCGGGCCGACGCGCTCCACCGCGCCCACCGGTGCTCGACGCAGCGTGGATCTCGGTCGTCGGGCAACTGTCTGGCGACGCCTTGGCCGGCCTGCCGATTGTTGCGGGCGGTCGTTCGATGGGCGGTCGAGTTGCCTGCCGCACAGCCGAGCGGACGGGCGCCGTGGGCGTGCTCTGCCTTGCTTTTCCGCTCGAGCCACCGCGGCGCGCAGACAAGCCGCAGCAGAGCCGCCTGGATGAGCTCGATGCAGTGAGCGTGCCGACTCTTGTCGTGCAGGGCGAGAGTGATCCGTTCGGGATACCGCAGCCCGGCCCGTCTCGAGAGGTCGTGATCGTGCCGGGGGACCACGGGCTCAAGAAAGATCTCGACGCCGTCACGCAGGCGGTGCGGGAGTGGCTCCTCGTGGTGGCGCAGGGCCTGTCTCGGATCGGCCCCTAAGATGTGCAGCAATGAGCGAGCAACCCACCAGGATCGAGACGTTCCTCTACGACGCCGACGGGAACCGCACCGAAGAAGAGAGCATCGCCGTCCGCGGCGAAGTCGTCGAGCTGGACGCTGACGGCCGCGTCATCGCGAGACACGAGCATCTCGACTGGGAGGTCGATCCGATTTCGCTCGAAGGCGATGCGGGCGAGCTCGCGACTCGACCGAAGCACGAGCCGAACTGAGCCTCGCAAAAGGCGGAGGTCAAACGCGGGCGGTTCGCAGTGAGACGAGCTTGGAGAGTTGGCCTGCGCTGTAAGTAGCGGCGATCGGTGAACCGTCGGGTTCCAGCGCCGAGCCGTTCTTCAATGGCCCGGCATCGACGGGGTCGAAGCCGAGCCGGTCGAGCAGTCGCATGACCTTCCTGGCGGCGAGCCGGTC
>DATHGN010000006.1:0-2433 GCA_035317565.1 Gaiellaceae bacterium | reverse complement strand
CGGCTGGTATCCGATCGAGTTCTTCCACTTCCCCGTACGCAGCCTCGAGCAATGCGAACGGAAGTACTCACATCAGCAGACGGGGCCTGGGCAGACGCCGAGCCCGTACTACGACCGCGTTCGCTCCCTCATCGAAGAGGGGAGGCTCGAGGAGGTCTACGCGCCACTGGTCGTCGACGACGAGGCTCTCGAGCAAGGTCTCGAGCAGGGGTCACTCGTTGTCGACACTCGCCTGCGCGATGCGCTTCGCGCGCTGCGGGACGGGCACCAGCTCACGTTTCCCCGACCGACTGTCGTCGACGAGGCTGCCTACGCGGTCGATGTGGCAGCGCTGGGAGAAGCCGATGTCGTCCGTCTCCAGAGGCGGCTGGACACGTTGGAGGGACGCCTACTCACGGTCGAGCGGCGGCCAAGCGTGCGCGTCGAGAACAAGCTGCGACGCGTCGCGAAGAGGGTGCTCGGCCGAAACTCCTCCAAGCCGCAATGAAGCTCGTCCTCACCGTGCTCGCCCGCGACGAGGTCGACGTCATCGACGCCCAGATCGCCTTTCACCTCAACGCGGGAGTCGACTTCGTGATCGCTACGGACAACAACTCCCGTGATGGGACGACGGAGATTCTCGAGGCATACGAACGGGACGGCGTCCTCCACCTGATTCGTGAGCCGGCCGAGGGCCTCCGCCAGGGCGAGTGGGTCACCCGCATGGCGCGTCTGGCCGCAAGCGAGCACGGCGCGGACTGGGTTATCAATACAGACGCCGACGAGTTCTGGTGGCCGCGTGGCGGGTGCCTGAAGGAGGTTCTCGCCGCCGTGCCCGACACGTATGGGATCGTCCAGGCGTTCTGGCGCTCGTTTGTGCCGAGACCGGACGACGGCTCCTTCTTTGCCGAACGGATGACGGTTCGTCTGTCGCAGCACGCGCCCATCAACGATCCCACGAGCTTCTATCGCCCGGTGGTCAAGGTCGCACACCGCGCGGATCCGCAGGTCAACGTCGCGCGTGGAAATCACGCGCTCGCCGAGAGCCCACTGCGGACCCTGACGACCTGGCACCCGATCGAGGTCCTGCACTTCCCGCTTCGCTCTCGCTCGCAGTGGATGCGCAAGGTCGAGCTCCAGGGCGAAGCGTTCACGAAGCACATCGAGAGATCGGGCACCGGCTACCACCTGAAGGGGTACGACGCGCTCCAGAATGGCCGCATCGAGCAGCAACACGACTCTCTCGTCGTCGATGACGAAGCAGTCGCGCGTGGAGTCGAGCAGGGCACACTCGTGGTCGATACTCGGCTTCGTGACGCGCTGCGTAGTCTCGCCGCGGACGCGCTCGGACGGCGTTACGCGCTGCCGAGAGAACGCGTGACGCCGCTGTCGTTCCCTGCGCCGACGCTCTCGGACGACGCCGAGTACGCCGTCGAAGCAGGTGCGCTCACTGAAGCTTATGCAGTCCGCGCACAGCGTCGGCTAGATGGAATCGAGCAACGTCTGCACTCGCTCGAAGAGCGATGACGCAGATCGTCGGTAGCGTCCTCGTCCGAAACGAGGACGTGTTCGTCGAGCAGTCGATTCGCAACGTCGCCGCCTTCTGTGATCGCATCCACGCCGTTGACCACGTCTCGACTGATCGCACCTGGGAGATCCTCCGATCACTTGCGCAGGAATTCGATCATCTCGATGTCCGCCGCTCCCAGAACTCCGTCCTGGCTCACCGCTTGCTCGAGCCGTACGCCGGGACCGCGACATGGGTGATCGGCGTCGACGGTGACGAGCTCTACGACCCGGCGCGGCTCGCGCAGTTTCGGCGAGAGCTTCTCGCCGGCGCCCATGCCGATGTCTTCAGACTCAAGGCGCACGTTCTGAACTGCGACGAGCTCCACGACGACGCGAGGACGGCCTCAGGCTGGCTGGCGCCACCGTCGCGGCCGATCACGAAGCTCTTCAACTTCGGCGCCGTGGACTCATGGAAGGGCATTCCGGAGCCACTCCAGGGAGGAGAGCCCGTCTTTCGGCCGGGATATCACTGGGAGGCCCGGCGCGACCTCGCGAACAGCACCACGTGGGACACGGATCCGGCTCGCTGCCTCCACCTCTGCTTTTTGCGACGGTCGAGCCTTGACCCGGACCAGGTAAGCGGGGGCCGCAGGAGCCTCGCCGAGTCGGGCGAGTTCGACCTCGGGCCTCTTGGGAGACTCAAGCGCTTCGTCCGCCGGACACGGCCGGCGCCTCACATCCTTGAGCTCGCGCGCCAGGGAAAGAACTGGAAGCAGGAGTGGTACGCGCGAGGCGACCACGTCACGATTGACGCCGCCCCTTTCTTCGGCCGGTAGGGTTGCCGCCGATGCATCGGACGAGGACGCGGTTCGCCGCGCGGGTCAACCGCGTGGCTAGCGGCTTGGAGCGCAAAGGCGTCGTGGCGACCTACCAAGTCCACGACCG
>DATHGN010000005.1:0-46457 GCA_035317565.1 Gaiellaceae bacterium | reverse complement strand
GGAAGACTTCGAGCGCGTCTACACACTCTTCCCATTGCTTTACGAGCGACGGGCGCAGCTCGCGGGGACGCTCTCCGGGGGCGAGCAGCAGATGGTCGCCATGGGTCGTGCCCTGATGGCGCGTCCGAAGCTGCTCCTCATGGACGAACCGTCGATGGGGCTGGCGCCGATCCTCGTCGAGCGAAGCTTCGAGATCATCCAGCAGGTGCATCAGTCCGGCGTCGCGATGCTGGTCGTCGAGCAGAATGCGAACATGGCGCTCTCGATCGCAGACCGCGGCTACGTGCTCTCCACCGGGCGACTGGTACTGGAAGGGCCTGCACAAGTGCTGCTTGCCCATGAGGACTTGAGGAAGGCCTACCTTGGCCGTTGAGGCCGCCTCGCTCGCGGCTCGGTGCCGGCACCGGTTTCCGATCTTCGAGCGGCAGGTGTACATCAACTCGTGCTCGCAGGGCGCGCTGTCAGACGCGGTGCGCGCGGCCTACGAGCAGTACCTCGAGGACTGGGACGACAAGGGCGCGCCGTGGGAGTACTGGGTGGAGCGGCAGGAAGCCGCCCGCACCGCCTTCGCCGGGCTCGTCAACGCAGGTGCAGACGAGATCGCCGTGACGACGTCGCTCTCGGCGGGAGTCAGCGCGCTCGCGAGCGGTCTTCGTTTCACGCAGCGGTCGAAGGTCGTGCTCACGGACTGGGAGTTCCCGACAATCGGTCAGATCTGGCACGCGCAGGAGGCGCGGGGAGGGCGTGTCATGCACGTCAAGGCGGCAGACGACGGGACGATCCCGATCGAGCACTTTGAACACGCGATCGACGACGACACGTTGATCGTCGCTCTTACGCACGTCTGTTACAGGAACGGCGCGATGCTGGACGTGCCCGCCGTCGTCGAGCTCGCGCACGAACGCGGAGCGCTCGTCCTGCTCGACGCCTTCCAGGCGATCGGCTCGCTTCCGGTCGACGTTGCCGAGCTCGGCGTCGATTTCCTCGGCGCAGGTGTGCTCAAGTATCTGCTCGGGTCTGCAGGGCTCGGATTCTTCTACTGCCGCCGGGACCTCATCGAACGCGTGCGGCCGACGCAGACCGGCTGGTTCGCCGACGAGAACATCTTCGCCATGGATCACACCGACTATTCGCCGGCGCACACCGCCGCGCGCTTCCAATCGGGCACGCCGCCGATCCCCGCGATCTACGCGGGCATCGCAGGCATCGAGCTGATGCAGGAGATCGGTGTCGCAGAGACGCGCGAGCACGTGCTGCGCCTCAACGCCCACCTCATCGACGGCCTTGACGAGCTCGGAGCACAGGTGGTGACGCCGCGCGCTCCCGAACGACGTGGGGCGCTGGTCTGCGTCAAGTCCACCGATGCGATGGCGCTCGTCTCGAAGCTCGGCGAGGAAGGCATCGTCACGTCGGACCGCGACGACAACCTGCGCATCTCGGCACACTGTTACAACACCGTCGAAGACGTAGACGTCGTGCTGGCGGCTCTACAACGGCACCGCACGCTCCTGGCTTAGCTCTCGCCCGCCACGAGCGCATGACATAGCATCCCTGCGATGCCGCGCAGTACCAGCAAGGGCGCCCTCGAGCGCCTGCAGGAACGGATTCGGACAGCCGACCGCGGCTGGTTCTTCGCTGCAGTGGCGGATCAGGTGGCGGATTTGCGCCAGCAACGCGGACTATCGCAGCGCGAGCTGGCCGAGCTGGTCGGCACGACGCAGTCCGCGATCGCCCGACTCGAACGTGGCGGCAGGCCTCCGCGCATCGACACGCTGCTTCGAATCGCCGACGCGCTCGACTGCGAGCTCGTCGTCGATTTGAAGCCGCGTCGCTAGCGCGCCTCGGCTTGCTCCACGATTCGAGCCGCCAGGTCGCGCTTGCGAACGACGACGTAGCCGTTGGAGGCGTCGACGACGTCCTCCACCAGCAAGTCCTCATGGCCCGGGAGGACGATGAACATGTTCCCGGTCCGGTCGAGCAGCTCGAACTCCTCGAGCCGGCACCGAATCGTCCCGGTGCACGAAGGGGACCAGCACTCGCAGACGAGGTTGATGTCCGAGAGGTCCGAACGGAAGTTCTCCGTCATCCCGACGATCTGTTCGTTGACTGCCCGAAAGAGCAGCTGATTCTGCGCTGCTCTGCGCTCTCGTTCTTCCTGCTGTCTGGACATCACTTCCCCTTTGGTAGCCGAAGGAACTTCGGCCGGGGGAAATGTCCATCAGGAGTGCGAGATCGCCCTCGGTCTGATCTTCAGTTTAGCGCTCGCTTCGCCCGGTCGGAATCGCGGCTAAAATCGTCGCCTTGCAGGATCGGGCCCAAATGCAGGCGATCGAGACTCTCGGCGACGGCACGAGCGAGGAGGCATCTGCAGCGATCGGCAGGCTCCTCGCGGTCACCCAGGCGACCTATGAGCGGCGCGCACAGCTCGAGCACGCGCTCCAGTCCAGGGTCGCGATCGAGCAGGCCAAGGGAGTCGTGGCCGAGCGATACGGCCTGCAGCCCGAGGAGGCCTTTCAGATAATCAGGCGCGCGGCGCGCACGCATCGCATGAAGCTCCACGACCTCGTTCGCGAGATCCGTCCGGGTAAGGAGTTCCCGGCCGAGTTGGTCGAAGTCCTGCCGGATGCCCTGAAGCCGCGCAACGTTTAGCTACGCACGCGCCGAGCAAATAGAGGCGCAGCCCATGAGCGAGACCGAGGAACGAATCGTGCAGAACAATCTGACCTTTCGCGCTGCAAATGAAATGATCCGTGCCAAGGCGTCCGAATACGACGAGCCGATGGAGCGGATCCCGTTCCTCTGTGAGTGCCCGGACCTGGACTGCACCACAATCGTGCGCATGATTCCGAGCGAATACGAAGCGGTGCGTGCGAATTCGAACTACTTCTTCACGGTCACAGGGCACGAACAGGCCGAGGAGCCGCTCGGGGAGGTTGTGGCTCGGGCGGATGGATACGTCGTCGTCGAGAAGGACGTTTCATGAGCGCCCGCGAGAAACAGATCGGGCTGAACGAGGCGGTGTTCCGAGAGGTCAACGAGCGCATCGAAAGCCTCGTCGAAACGTTCGACCTGAAGTCGGAGCCGCTCGATCTCGTCTGCGAATGCGGTGACGCTGCGTGTGTCCAACGCATCACGATGAGCCACGCCGAGTACGAGCAGCTCCGCTCCGACCCTCGCCAGTTCGCGGTGCATCCCGGCCACGAGACTCCCGGGGTCGAGACCGTCGTCGGCAAGCGCAAGGGCTACGACGTCGTCGAGAAGGACCACGGAGTGCCCGAACAGGTCGCGGAGCAGACGGATCCACGCAGCTGAGCTGATCGTCGTCGTCGCCCTCGGCGACTCGATCTCGGAGGGCTCGCCCGGCTACGACTCTCGCAAGGGCGGCGACGAGACGAGCCAGTGGGAACACTGGGCGGCGCGAGCGGACGCTCGGCTCGAGTTTCGCAACTGCGGGATCCATGGTCAGCGAACCGACGAGATCAGGGCGCGCCTCGACGAGTGCGCCGACGGCGCGGACGTGCTCGTCGTGCAGGGCGGGATCAACGACATCGCCAAGGGCCGCTCGGTCGCTGCCGCCGCAGAGAACCTGCGCACGATGGTCCGGCGCGGTAAGGAGCTGGGACTGCGGGTCCTCCTCGTCGACCTCCTCCCCTGGAACAACGGCTGGCCCGACGCGAAGCTGAAGATCCGACGGCTCAACGACCTGATCTCGGAGATTGCGCGCACGGAGGACGTCACCTTGCTCTCGTTCCACGACACCCTCGAAGATCCCCACCGGCCCGGGCGCATGCGTGAGGAGTGGACCTCCGACGGCGACCACCCGTCGGTCGAGGGCTATCGCCGTCTCGGCGAGCTCGCCTTCAGGCTGCCCGGCTAGAGCGTGTACACGTCACCGTCGGCGGCGCGCTCGATTCCCTCGGGGAGCGGCAGCTCGGACGGTCGATGGATGATCACGAGGCGCCGCGCGCCGGAATCCTCGAACGCGGCGATCGCCTCTTCGGCAGATAGGTGCCCGCGGAGACCGTCGGGGCCTTCATTGCTCTCCTTCAGGGTCGCCTCGCAGAGGAAGAGATCTGCGTCGCGGCCGACCTCGGCCAGGTGCGGGCTCGGCGCCGAGTCACCGGAGTAGGCGAGGGTCGCCTTGCCGTCGCTGACGCGGAGGGCGTAGGTCTGCAGCTGGTAGTGCGGGACGCGTACGGGCGTGATCGTGAGGCCGTCCGCCTCGAAGGACTCGCCCTCCACGTACTCGCGGAGCTCGAACGCGTCGAACATGCCTGCAAAGCCCAGCCGCTCGCCGAAATCCCCGAGCTGCGTCCGGCCGCCCGGCGGGAGCCAGAGCTGCGGGGCCGGCAGCTCGCGCCCCGGGCCGAACATCGAGCCGAAGGTCCAGGGCACCAGGTCGCCCCAGTGGTCGAGGTGGAAGTGCGTGATCACGATCGCGTCGACATGAGGCCAGCCTTCCTGCTCGCGCAGGCGGGGCAGAACGCCCGGACCGCAGTCCAGCAAGACCCGCCCCGACCCCTCGACGAGGTATCCGGACTGCGCGCCGCCTGGGTTGGGCCAGGCAGGAGAGCAACCGACGACCGTCAGCTTCACTCGCTCAGTGTGGCATAGTCCTCACGTGCCAGAGGGCGCCGCCAATCTCCTCAAGCGGGTTCCGATCTTCTCCGACCTGGACGGGAAGGAGCTGGATCGGATTGCCTCGTCCATGAAGCAGCGCACGTTCAATGCCGGCGACACGGTGACGTCCGAGGGCCAGACCGGCGTCGGGTTCTTCGTCATCGAGGACGGCGAGGCGACCGTGACCGTCGGGGGAGACGAGCGCCGCCGCCTCGGCCCGGGTGACTACTTCGGCGAGGTGGCGCTGCTGAACGAGAGCGCCCGCACTGCGACGATCACTGCCGACACCGAGCTGCGCTGCTACGGCCTGACCTCCTGGGAGTTCCGGCCCCTCGTCGAGACGCACGGCTCGATCGCCTGGAAGTTGCTGCAGGCGATGTCGAAGACGTACCAGAGCCCGTCTTAGCCGACGCTCAGCTCGGGCGACTGGCGAGCTTGACGCTTACCGTGTGGCTCTTGCCGCCGCGCGTATAGGTGAGCGAGACTCGGTCGCCCGGGCGATGTGCGTTGATCGCGGCCCGGAGCTCGCTCGCAGAGGCGATCGACCGACCGGCGACCGCGGTCACGCTGTCTCCGGCGCGCAACCCTGCTGCTGCGGCCGGCGTGCCTGCGCGCACCTGAGCGATCGTCGCGCCTCGGCCTGTGGAGGAGTCGCGGAGGAGCACTCCGAGGAAGGCGTGCTGCGCCTTTCCGTTCGAGATCAGCTGCGAGGCGATCGAGCGGACCGTGTTGGAGGGAATCGCGAAGCCGACGCCGTCGCTGCCTCCGGAGTCACTCTCGATCTGCGAGTTGATGCCGACGACCTTGCCCTGTGCGTTGAGCAGCGGGCCACCGGAGTTGCCGTGATTGATCGCTGCGTCGGTCTGGATCGAGTCGTCGATCGCGAAGCCGTTGGGTGATCTCATCTCGCGGTGAAGGGCGCTGACGATTCCGGATGTGACCGTCTCCTCCAAACCGAACGGGCTCCCGATCGCGACGACGTTGTCGCCGACGACGAGCTTGCCCGAGTCGCCGAGCGTGAGCGGGAAGAGCTCGGACGCCGGCGCGGAAATCTTGAGCACTGCGAGGTCGGTGGATGCATCGGTCCCGACGACGTGGGCGCCGTACGTCTTGCCGTTCCAGAGCTTCACCGTCAGCGAGCTCGCGCCGGACACGACGTGTTGATTGGTGAGGACATGGCCGTTCGCGTCGTAGACGAAGCCCGAGCCCTGCCCCTGAGCGGAGCTGACCTCGACGACGCCTTTCCGTGCGAGTTGGTAGATCGACGAAACGGACAGGCCGCTGCCGGTCGATGCGGGCTGGGAGTCCGCGACAGTGACTTGCCGCACGACCGTCTTGCTGTCGGCTGGCTTGAGGACGGCGTAGGTCGCCGCACCGCCGCCGGCGCCGATCAGGGCGCCGGCGACGACTGCGGCCGCCAGGGAGAAGGTGCGAGTCGTTCGGGGTGTTGGTGTCATGCCGGCCATCTGACCAGCTGTGTCTAAGATCCGGCTGAGGAACGAGTAAGAACTCGCTAAGACTGGATCTCACAAACTCCTTACGACCGTCTTAAGACGGTCTTAGGGCTTAGTGGCAACTTCGACGCAGTGACCTCGCGAGACATGGAACCCAAAACGACCCTCCATTCGCGAAGTCTCAGACGGGCGGCACGTTCCCCCTCCGCCCGTGTGCTGGTCCTGTGCGCCGCCACCGTCGCGACCGCCCTTGTGACGGCGGCGGCGGCACAGTCGAAACCGCAGCGAAGTCTCCAGTCTCCTCAGGTCGATCAGATCGCGCGGGCTTTCCGTCCGATCACCGACAAGCAGGTTGCGCTGACCGCGGTTCCCAACGGGTTCTGGGGTGGGCAGTACCGGATTGCGACAGGTGAATCCGTGACGGTGTACGCCTCGAACAGCTACCCGGTCGATCCTGCTCTCGGCCAGCGCTGGGCCGACTTTCTCGGCACGCTCGTCCACGGTTCCGAGCTCTCGACCGTCACGGTGCTGATCGCGACTCCCTCGCAGATCGCGCGCACGTGCGGAAGCGATGCAGTCGCCTGCTACAGCGCGCAAGGCGCCTTCCTCTACACACCGGGTGAGGACCCGGGCACCGACCTCTCCGCAGAGGCGGTCATCACGCACGAGTACGGACACCACGTTGCGGCCAACCGCTCGGATGCCCCCTGGCTGGCGCTGGACTGGGGCCCGAAGCGTTGGGCCTCCGCGATGCAGGTGTGCGCCAAGGCAAAGAGCGGCGTGCTCGTGCCCGGAGCCGAGGATCCGGTCCAGTACACCGAGAATCCCGGTGAGGGCTGGGCGGAGACCTACCGGGTGCTCAACGAGCGTAAAGCCGGTCGCGCCGAGACGCCGTGGGAGATCGTCTCCGAAGCGATGTATCCCACGGCCGCCGACCTCGCCGCCGCAGAACAGGACGTGACGAATCCGTGGACGCACGACACCGTGACCACACAGACGGCCACGTTCACGCGGGCGACTCGGAAGCGCACGTTCACGATCGCCACACCGCTCGATGGGTCGCTGAAGGTGACGCTCCGGCCGTCGGCGGGAATGCGCCTCGGGCTCGACGTGTACGCCGGGGCCAAGCGTGTCGCCCACACCGTGTCGGCCCGGATCGTCTCCCGAGGCACGACGGTCTGCGGCGCGCGGAGCTACCGGGTGCGGGTGAACGCGCTGAGCGGCCGCGGCCGCGTCCAACTCACGGTCTCGAAGCCTTAGCACCGACCTCTTAGCTCTCTCTCAGCTTCAGCGAGCACAATAGGGCCCGTGAAGATCCTGGTCGTAGACGACGAACGGGCCGTACGGGAATCCCTGCGGCGCGCTCTCGAGCTCGAGGGGTACGAGATCGAGCTCGCCGCCGACGGCAACGAGGCTCTTGACTGCCTCCAGGCAAACGGCGACGTTCAGCCAGACGCCGTCATTCTCGACGTGCTCATGCCCGTGGTCGACGGGCTCGAAGTCTGCCGGCGTTTGCGCCGCAGCGGTAACCACGTCCCGGTCCTGATGCTCACGGCACGGGACGAGATCGAGAACCGTGTCGCGGGACTCGACGCGGGGGCGGATGACTACGTGACGAAGCCGTTCGCGCTCGAAGAGCTCGTCGCCCGCGTGCGCGCGCTCCTGCGCCGGACGTCTCCGACGACCGACGAGGCCCTTCGCTTTGCGGACCTCGAGCTCGACCCGGGAACTCGTGAGGTTCGTCGTGGCGGCGAGCTGATCGAGCTCACCCGCACCGAGTTCGCCTTGCTCGAGCTCTTCTTGACGAACCCACGTCAGGTGCTGACGCGGTCGATCATCTTCGAACGTGTCTGGGGCTACGACTTCGGCTTCGCCTCGAACTCGCTCGACGTCTACATCGGTTATCTGCGCCGCAAGACCGAAGAGGGCGGGAAGCCTCGTCTGATCCAAACGGTGCGCGGGGTCGGGTACGCGCTGCGAGAGCCGTGAGTTTCCGCGCCCGTCTCGCGCTGGTTGCCGCTGCCGCCGTTGCGCTCGCGGTGCTGACCGCGTCGTTCGTGATCTATTTCGTCGTCCGCGACCAGTTGCGGTCCACCGTCGACGATTCGCTCAGGACGAACGCCGCGCAGGTACTCGGTTCCCCTGTCCACGACTTCGAGCACTTCGGGGCTCCGATCAGCGAGCTCGGCGGCGCGACGGTCTATCCGCAAGGCGTCGACGCAAACGGGAAGATCTATTTCACTCGGGGCGCGTCGAAATCGGTGTCGCTGCCGGTAAACAACGACGTCACCGCTGTTGCTCGAGGCGAGCGTGGCGCGTTCTTCAGCGACGCATACGTACGCGGAGTACATCTTCGGATGTTGACGTTTCCCTTCGGTCCAGGAGGCGCAGTCCAGGTCGCCCGCTCTTTGACCGAGGTCGACCATTCGCTCGGTCGCATCAAGAACCTGCTCATCCTGATTGCTGGTGGCGGAATTGCGATCGCGGCCGCACTCGGGCTGGCGGTGTCGAGAGCCGCACTCGCCCCCGTTCGGCGGCTCACCACGGCGACGGAGAACGTGACCGAGACGGGAGACCTGTCGGACCGAATCGAAGTAACCGGCCGTGACGAGCTCAGCAGGCTTGCCGGGAGCTTCAACACCATGCTCGGTGCGCTCGAGGAGTCATCGCGCGCTCAGCGCCAGCTCGTCGCAGACGCGTCGCACGAGCTGCGGACACCGCTGACCAGCCTCAGGACGAACATCGAGGTGCTCGCGAGTGAGCGGAAGCTGCCGAGCGGAGAACGAGAGCGGCTGCTTGCCGACGTCGTCGACCAGCTGACCGAGATGACGACGCTGATCTCCGGCTTGATCGACCTTGCACGTGGCGAGCAGCAGACCCTGGAAGCGGAAGAGGTGCGGCTCGATCTCGTCGCCTCCGAGGCGGTGGAGCGCGCGAGGCGGAACCGTCCCGCCGTCACCTTCACAACCGATCTGCAGGAGTCGACCGTGCAGGGAGTGCCGTCGACGATCGAGCGCGCAGTCGCCAATCTGCTCGACAATGCGGCGAAGTGGAGCCCGCCGAACGGCGACGTCGAGGTCGCGGTGCGCGACGGCGCGCTGAGTGTGCGTGACCACGGGCCCGGCATCGACGAGGAAGACCTCCCTCACGTCTTCGACCGTTTCTATCGGTCTCCCTCCGCCCGTGGCCGGCCGGGCTCGGGCCTCGGACTTGCGATCGTCCGGCAGGTCGCCGTTGCGCACGGCGGGGAGGTCGTCGCCGAAGCGGCCGACGGCGGCGGCACTCGCATGACTCTCCGCTTGAACGGCAGTTCTTAGGAACTTCTTAGCGGGCTCTTAAGGCTGACTGGTTCCCTTCGGACCATGAAACTCACCCGAAAGCAAACGATCTTCATCGGCGCGGCGACGCTGCTTGCCGCCGCAGGCGGCGGAGTTGCCGTCGCCGCATCCGGTGCCGGCTCTCCGAGCCAGGAAAGCAAAGCGGTCATCGACGATGCAGCGAAACAACTCGGCATCCCGTCGAGCAAGCTGAGCGGCGCACTCAAGCAAGCGCTTGCCAACCAAGTGGATGCAGCGGTCGCCACCGGGCGATTGACGAAGGAACAAGGCGCAGCCCTCAAGCAGCGTCTCGAGTCGGGTGACTTCCCGTTGATCGGCGGCCTTCACCGGGCGGGCGGTCACCACTTCGGCTTCTTCGGCGGTCTCGAGGCCGCGGCGGGATACATCGGCGTGACAGAGACCGAGCTTCGAACGCAGCTCGAGAGCGGTAAGAGCCTTGCACAGGTGGCGAAGGACCACGGCAAGACGGCCGACGGCCTCGTCGCCGCACTCGTCTCCGACGCGAAGCAGAAGCTCGACACGGCCGTCTCGGCCAAACGAATCACCCAAGCCCAAGCAGACGCGATGCTGACCCGGTTGAAGCAGCGGATCACCGACCTGCTGAACTCGACCGGCGATGCCGGGCCGCGGTTCGGGCGACACGGCGAGGGCTTCCGCCACTTCGACGGCGGCCCGTTCTCGTAGAGCTGAAGTCGCCGCGCGCGCGCCGTTCAGGCTATGGTGACGTCCGGCGGTCCCTAGACATTCCTTTCATCACCGCCGTGAAAGGAGCTAGATGGGCTCTAAGAGACAGCAGACGTTTGCGAAGATGGAACGAGAGCGGAGGGTCAAGGAAAAGCGCGCTCTCAAGCAGGAGAAGAAGCAGAACGCGGCAGCCGAACGACTCGCGGGAGAGGCAGAGCCCGTGCTCGACGGCGATCTTCCAGAGGGACAGGACGACCAGGTAGAAGGACAAGAACAAGAACAACAGCTCGGCCCGTGAACCATTAGTACGCAGAGCATCGAGTTGCTGAGCGACGTCGAGCCCGAGAAGCCGAAGTTGCGCGGCGTTCTCCATCAAATCGCCTTCTTCATTGCGGTCGTGATCGCACCGATCTTGATCGTCGGCGCGCACGCGGGACGCGCACGTGTCTCCGCCGCAGTCTTTGCAGCGTCAGTCGTCGCGTGCTTCGGAGCCAGTGCGCTCTATCACCGCGTGACGTGGAAGCCGCGAGCGCGTCTCTGGTTACGCCGTATCGATCATGCCGGCGTCTACTTCCTGATCGCGGGCACGTACACGCCTGTGGCGCTGCTCGTGTTGGAGGGGGCCTGGCGCCCGGTCGTGCTCACGATCGTCTGGGCCGGTGCGATTGCAGCGACTCTGCTCAAGTTCGTGTGGGTTGCCGCGCCTAAATGGCTTGCTGCTGCAATCGGCATCGCGCTCGGCTGGGTGGCAGTCGTGGTGCTTCCGCAAATGATCGAACATCTGCATCCGGCGGCGGTGACCCTGCTCATCGTCGGCGGCCTCGCCTATACCGCCGGCGCGATCGTCTATGCACGCCGTCGGCCGGATCCCCTACCGGCCGTTTTCGGCTATCACGAGCTCTTTCACGCGTTGACGATCGTGGGCGTCTCTTGCCAGTACGTGGCGATCGCGTTCTTCGTCGTACGGGCCGGTTAGACCGACTAGCTGCTAAACTGGCTTGTATAGAGCGAGTAACTGGTTGGCAATCGCGCCTCCACTACCGTTCGTGAATTGGTAGAGGAGGTGTTTTTTCTATGGCAACTGGAACTGTCAAGTGGTTCAACGACTCCAAGGGGTACGGATTTATTTCCCCCGAGGACGCCGGTAAGGATCTGTTCGTCCACCACAGCGCCATCGCAGGTGACGGCTTCAAGTCACTGACCGAGGGTGCGAAGGTCGAGTTCGAAGCCGCCGAAGGCCCTAAGGGCCCCGAGGCGAAGAACGTCGTCCAAGTGGCTTAGTACGCGTGAGGAGATGCGCGCCACGTGCGCGCATCTCTTTTCTTGCAGGCATCGACTTCAACGAAAGGCTGACCACAATGCAGGGGAAGATGCTGTGGTTCAACGAGCAGAAGGAACACGGCTTCATCCTGACCGATGAGGGCGAGCGGCTCTACGTCCATCGTGACGGCTTCTCGCCGGGAGAAGTTCCCGTCGGACGCTGTGCGCATCTGGTCGTGCAGTTCGAGGTCGTCGAGGAGAACGGAGAAAGAATGGCGGCGGGGGTCTCTGCGATCTCGAAGGACCCGTCACCGCGCGCGCGCCGAAGAGGCGCGAGCCGGGCAGCGTCGTGACCCGACGCTAAGGCAACTTCGGCGAGCAACGGGCGGGGCAGGCTTCTGTTTGGGGGGAACGCGAGGGACGACTGCGGCGTCGCCCCGCGCGCGAGATTCGAGAGCCTGCCCCGCTCGAAGCTCGGAAGGCTCTCAGGTCTACCGGGCACTTCCCAATTCGGAGCCGTGACGGTCGATTAGAGGTTCTAATTGTGACCGCCGGCCTCCATGGGCCGGGCAGGGATCGAACCTGCGACCTTGGGATTAAAAGTCCCCTGCTCTACCAACTGAGCTACCGGCCCCGACGGGTCAGTGTAGACGCGCGCCACGGCTATTCTGGGCCCGCCGCCCCCATCGACTAGCGGCCTAGGTCGCCACCCTTTCAAGGTGGTAGCGCGGGTTCGAATCCCGCTGGGGGCATCACGCGGCGAAGTCCGGCCCGGCTGCCGCCGGGCCATGATGACTTCGCCGCGACCTCTGTATAGGTCCTACCGTCGGAGCGTTTTCGGCCGCGTCCGGCAAAGCCGCACGCGGCGGCGAAAGAGCTATCTCGGAGCGCGGGTCTCCCCGGAGTAGCGCGCCAGCATCGGCGGAGTGTGGAGGCACTCGGCGAAGCTGAACGGCCGGGTGACGAGCGGCCGCACTCGGGCGGCCTCGTGATGGAGCGGGTTCATCAACACGACGTCCGCCTCCGGGAGGACCTGCGAGCGCACTGCCGCCAGCACGCTGCGGCGCTCCTCGAGCCAGCAGGTCACCCAGTCGCGGATCGCATCATCGCCGTCCGCGGCGCGGACGCGCTCGGGAATCGCATCGATCTCGGTCCAACCGAGCACGTAGTCATCTGGCGCGTCGGCTGGATCGCCCCGCACGTATCGCAGTGCCACCAGCACCGCGAGCCCCGCCTCCGATGCGAAGTTGACCACCGGTACGCCCGGCGGTGAGTAGCGACCGCCATGTTTCAACGTACCCGCGCCGTCGAGCGCGGTCTGTCCGGTCTGGGTGAGCCGCCAGAGTCGCATGCCCATCGGCGACTCAAGCTACCGGGTCTCACGGGGCCGTCGAAGATCCGGCCGCTTCGCGGCCATGATGATCTTCGACGGGATCTTTGGATGCGGGATTTCCGTTCTCCGCCCTGTCGGAGAGCGTTTTCGGCCGCGTGCGGCAAAGCCGCACGCGGCAGCGGAAGAGTGAGATGCGAAGTCACCCCTTTTCAATTCTTTGGGGCTGACCTACATTCCGACACCCTGCGGAAGGTTGGTAGATGGAGGCTGCGGCAGCCACATCCGCCCGGCCGGACGGGCCTGCGGCTCGGACCCGGACCGGGGATCGCGACGCTTTCGTGTCGCTCTACAGGCCCGACTTCGACGGGCTGTTCGATTTCGTCCTGCGATCCGTTCGCGATCGTGCGTCTGCGGCCGTCGCGCTGAGTGACGCGCTCCCCCGGGCGTGGGACATTTTTCGCGAGCTTGGGGCACCTCACGACGTTCGAGGTTGGCTCTTCGTCATTGCGCGCGATGCGGTCCTTGCGCGACCGCGGCGGCGCAGGGGGGATGTCCAGGAGCGCGAGGGCCTCGTCTACACGGCTCTCGAGGCCGAGAGGCTCTCCGACCCGTCGCTGACGTTCGACCGGGAATTGATCGAGCTCGTCTGGGACACGGCGACAGCCCTCGAGCGCGAGGACTACTCCCTGCTCGACCTTCATGTGCGTCGCGACCTCAGTGTCGGTGAGCTCGCTGAGCAGCTCGAGCTACCGCGGGACGACGTCGCCTGGAACCTGTCGCGTCTCTGTGACTGGTTCGACAGCACCGTCCGACTGGCGTTGCTGGCCACGCGGTCTCGGCACAACTGTGGAGGTCTCGACGGTGACCTCTCGGCGAACAGCGCGAGCATCGAGCGCGTCGCTGGCCGGCATGTACGTGAGTGTGCTTCGTGTCGTGAGATGAGCACCCGGTTTGCCTCGGCAACCGAGATCTTCGCGAGCTTCGCACCGATGCCGCCACCGCCCGGCCTCCGGGAGCAGACGGCGGACCTGTTTCTGACAGAGCCCAGGCGCCGGCGGCGCAAGCTACTCTGAGCCGCCTCGGGCGGTTAGCTCAGCTGGGAGAGCGCCTGCCTTACAAGCAGGAGGTCGGCGGTTCGATCCCGTCACCGCCCACTCGCAGAAGTGCCGCTGATGCGGGCCCTTCGTTTTCGGATGGGAGACAGGTTCGACTTCTCTGTTCCCGCGAAAGCCGTAACAAGCAGCTGAGCCGTCGCCGGCGAAACGCAACGAGGCCCGGTTCAGGGCCCCGTTGGCGGGCGTTCTGACGATGCGCGCCCGGCTAGTCGCGGTCCTTGTTGTCGCCTGTGGGCTGCATGAAGCGGTTGACCGCGCGGTCGCCGATCTTGCGGCCGTGCTCGATCCCGTCCTCGACGGCCTTGCGAAAGTGGAACCCGACGAGGATGCGCGAGAGGCCGTTCTCGCCCGCTGCCTGAGAGAGGCTCGTGTACCGGCGGAGCACCGGCGACGAGTCGTTGCAGGTGCTCCCTGACGGCAGCGTCAGGCTGCAGGTCTCGAAGCGGACGTGGTCGGTCCCGAGGACGCGCTGCATGACCTGGGCGGCTGCGCCACCTTCTACACTGTGTGCCGAGTCGTGATCGGGGATGGGCGGGGTCGGCACCAGCGGCGTCCAGGTCGGGTCGGCGGCGGTGTTCGGATTGCCGTCCGTGTCTGCGAGCCGGATCGCAGTGACGGGCCGCCAGAACCTGTACGCCTGGTACTTGGCGTCGAACGAGCCGACGTAGCCGTCCGCCATCGCCATGTTGAGCAGGCCGAACAGTCGCGCGCTCTCCCAGGCGTCGAGGTGCTTGGCAGCGGAGACAGTTCTCGCGATGCGGTTCCACTGCTGCGGCGAGCTCTCGACCCAGAACAACGCGATCTGAGTCTGCTCAGGGGTGCGTTCGCTCGGCGTGGTGTCGCCGTCGCCGCCGAGACGCTTCACCTCGTTGAAGTCGTCGGTGTACTTCCTCGAGGTCAACGGATAGGGCGCACGTGGACGGAACTGCGAGCTGTCGCTTAGCACGAAGGGCGTGACGTCGGCCCAGCCTGGTGCGAATGCGAGCGGGAAACCGGGCGTGAAGCGCCACTCTCCTGGAGCGGTGCCCTCTGGGTAGTCGAACACCAGCAACGGCGTGTCGGAGCCGTCGGTAGCGCGGAGCGCGAGGATCGCTGCTGCTGCGGCGCGGCCGAGCGCGACACCACGGAACTTCGCGGGGCCGTCCGGGATCGCGCCGAGCGCCGCCGCGTAGTCGGCATCTACGCTCGTGACGCCCGCGTCGATGCACGACTGCGGGACAGCGAGCTGCGCGAGCAGCGTGACCAGCACGTCTCGCGCCGCCGCAGCGACGGCGGCATCCGGAGACGTTCGCTCTTGCGCTCGGGCATCGAACGCGTAGGGACGCGAGCGGCGGTCGATTGCGTTGAGCGCGTCGTGGATCGCGATGTGGGTCATGGCGTAGAGACGCGATTCGTGAAGCGGGTCGTCGCCGGGAGAGATGCACGCGGCGATCGCGGCTTCACCGGCATTCGCACTCCAGACGGAGACGGCGTTCGTCCTCGACGCCACCGGCGACGCCGTCGCACTCGCGAGAAACGCACCGGCCGCAAGGCACACGGCGAGACCGAGCATCGGAATCGATTTCAGATTCATCTTGCGATGGTGTTTCATTCCTCCTCCTCTGAGTCGGATATGGCGTTTTGTGAGGGGTCGTGGAGGGCTTCGCCACCGGGCTTGCGCGACGGCGCCGTCGCGTCCAGTTCGGCGCGAAACGCGAGCAGCAGCGCCTGGTCGGGCGTCAGCGCCATGCCGTGTGCCTCCCTCGCGTGTCGTTGGACCTCGGCGACGAGGCCGTCCTCATGCGCGGCGCTGGCCTCGAACCCACAATCGCACCGAAGCACCTTCTCCATCGACTCCATGCAGCGAGGCTAGGAAGTCGCCCCTAGATAGAGGCAAGATGTCGGCAAGAGAGTGCCTAGCGGATCGGAGCTGAGGGTTTTCCTTGCGGGCCGCGTCGCGATCGAGGCGGAAGGCGTGGTCGTGGGCGAGGAGCGTTTCCCGGGGCGGCAGGGTCGGCTCCTGTTCGCCTGCCTGGTGGCCGAGCGGGGCAGAGCTGTGCCGCGGGACGAGCTGGCGGAGGTGCTCTGGGGGGAGGCGGCGCCTGCGACGTGGGAAAAGGCGCTGACCGTGCTCATGAGCAAGCTGCGCGGTCTACTCGCGGAGTGCGGCCTCGACGGCGCGATGGCTCTCACGAGCGCGTTCGGGTGCTACCGGCTGAACCTGCCGGAAGGTGCGTGGGTCGACGTCTTCGCAGCGGCTGACGCTGTCGAGGAGGCGGAGGCAGCCTTGGCCGCGGATGATCTCGAACGCGCGAAAGAAGTTGGCACGCGGGCTGTGTCATTGGCTCGGCCGTTTTTTTTGCCTGGGGAGGAAGGGGCGTGGGTCGATGCGAAGCGGCGCGAGCTCTCGGACATCCTCCACCGTGCGCTGAGTTCTCTCGCCGAGGCGTCCCTTCGTTCGGTTGACGAGGTGGAGGCGGTGAAGTGGGCGGAGGAGACGATCGCCCTCGAGCCGTACCGCGAGACCGGGTACCGGCATCTGATGGCGGCGCACGCGGCCGCCGGCAACCGTGCGGAGGCGCTTCGCGTGTACGAGCGGTGCCGGCGGCTCTTGGCGACAGAGCTCGGCGCCTACCCTTCCCCCGAAACCGAGTCGATCTACGGCGAGCTGCTCGGGGCGCCTTCTCCCGGGCCTCGAGCGGCGAGATTCGAGGCCGCGCCTGTCCCAGTCCTCGAGCGCGAACCGGGAACCATGCCCGTGCGGCCCCTGGCGCGTCGGTTGTCTCGCATGGCCGAAGAGATCCCCCGGCCACGGTTCGGCTCGCGGCGCCTTGCTCTCGTCTCAGCCGCGGGCGCCATCATCGTCTCGGCGGTCGTCGTACCTCTGCTCGTGCTCGGCGGCTCGGCGCAGACAGCTGTCGCAGCGAACTCGATCGTTTCCCTGGACCCGTCCGGTTCGATCGGGGACACCATCTTGGTTGGAGCTCGACCGGTTGCGATCTCTTCGGGTGCAGGCGCGTTGTGGGTAGCGAACCTGGACGACCAGAGTGTGACGCGCGTCGACGTGTCGTCGCGGCGCGTGGTGCGACACATTCCGATCGGCGGCGCGCCGACGGCGCTCGCCGCCATGAGGACAGCCGTCTGGGTGGCCCATGGCACCGGCGACGTCTCGAAGATCGATCCGAGGTACGACCTTGTCACTTCAACGCGGCCGCCGGCTGCCTCCGCCGGGTTCTTCGGCGGAACGGTGCGGTCAGCGCTCGCGGCGTTCGGGTCGATTTGGATTGTCAGCCCGGACGGGGTCGTCTTGCGACTCAACGCTGATTCCGCACAGCGGGTGGGCTCCGTCGGCGTCGGAAACGCTCCGTCGGCGATCGCTGCCGGCGCGGGCTCCGTCTGGGTGACGAATAGCGCCGACGGCACCGTCACGCGCATCGACCCGGCGACGCTCGTGGCGACGACATTCCCCGTTGGTCACGGGCCGGCCGGGGTCGCAGTAAACGATGCGGGCGCGTGGGTCGCAAACGCCGGTGACAACACGCTCGTACGTGTCGACACCGAGACGAACGCCGTCGCCGGGACGACGCGAGTCGGCGACGGGCCTACGGCTGTCCTCGCCATGCCGACCGCCCTGTGGGTCGCGAACGGCCGCGACGGCACGGTCACGCGCCTCGATCCGCACTCCGGCAAGGTGAACAAGACGATCCGTCTCGGCGGAACGCCCGACGCGCTCGCGACTGCCGCCGGCCAGGTATGGGTCGCGATCGCGCCGGCACCTCCGCGGCCACCGCCGGCGGGCGGCGCCGCACGCTTCACCCTTCAGGACGACTTCCCGTCGCTCGATCCGGCGTTCTTCAGCCCGACTGCTGCTACGCAGGTTTCCTACGCGACGTGTGCGAACTTGCTCACGTACCCGGACAAACCCGCACCCGAGGGATCGCGCATCGTGCCGGAGGTCGCTGAGGCGGTTCCTGCTCCGACCGCCGGTGGGACGACCTACACGTTCAGGATCCGCCCTGGCTTCCGCTTCTCCCCGCCGTCACATGAGGCGGTCACTGCGATGACATTCAAGGCGACGATCGAACGGGTGACAAACCCACGGTTGAAATCGCCATGGGCGAACAAGCTCAGAGCCATCGCTGGGTACCGGGCATATGTCACCGGCAAAGGGAGCGAACTCTCCGGGGTCGTTGCACATGGAAGCACGCTTACGATCAGGTTGTCACAGCCGGACGGCGCGTTCCTCACTCACCTCGCGGAGGGCTCGGCTTGCGCTGTCCCACGCGACACGCCGGCCGCCGCGGGCGGGATCAACGACATCCCCTCTGCCGGTCCCTACTACATCGCTTCGTACACGCCTCGTCAGCAGTTGGTTCTGCGACGGAATCCCAACTACCACGGTGACCGCCCGCACCGTCTCGACCAGATCGTCTACGCGATCGGGGTCGACCGCTCCCGTGCAATCAAGGAGATCGAAGGCGGCAAGGCCGACTACGCCGCCGACGGCGTGCCGCGCAAGGCGGGACCAAGGTTGGAGTCGCCGTACGGTCCCGACAGCCAAGCTGCGAAGGCGGGATACCAGCAGTACTTCATCAGCGCGGCGAACGGAGCGCGATTCCTGCACATGAACACGAGCAGGCCTCTCTTCTCGCACGTGCGATTGCGACGGGCGGTGAACTACGCCATCGACCGGCCGACCCTCGCCGCACAGGGACGTAGGTTCGTCGAGGCCAATCCCTTCAACGCAGGCGAGCCAACGGACGACTACATTCCACGGTCGACCACTGGAGCGAGGGACTTTCATCTCTATCCATTGAACGGGCCCGACCTCCGGCGAGCGAAGCGAATCGCCGGACGCGTACACGCAACAGCGGTCTTGTACACCCCCAACCTTTCACTCTGGCGGCAGGAGGCGCAGATCATCCGCCGTGACCTGAAGCCGCTGGGAATCGACGTCCAGGTGAAGGAATTCCCAATCGGCGATTTCTTCACCCGCATCAGACGACGCGGTGAGCCGTTCGACCTGGCTGTCGGCGGATGGTCTTTCCCGGTCGACCCAGCGTTGATCCTTGGAGACGTTTTCGACGGCAGCACGATCGGCCCGAAGGACAACCTCAATGCCTCGTATTTCAACGACCCTGTGTTCAATCGGAAACTCAAGGCGGTGGCGAAGCTGTCGGGCGCGAAGCGCTATCGAGCGGCCAGCCGGCTCGCGCTCGAGCTCGAGCGCGACGTGGCCCCGGTGGCCGCGATCGAGACAAGCACGAGCCTCGACTTCTTCTCGGCCCGGATCGGATGCCAGGTTTACCAGCCCGTCTACGGCGTGGACATCGCGTCCCTATGCATACGGCGGTGACGCCAGGCCGCCATCTGCGCCCTGGACCTCACCACGGTGCGGCGTGGTGAGTGGATTGGTGAGCAGCGCTCGCCGCCGCATGTAGACGCGGGCACGACAGCAACCGTGACTCCGGCACGCAGGGCCTGAGCGGGCGAGCGGACGACACGGTCATCGAGTCGGCCGCTCACGCCGTCCAGCTGCTTGTGGGACGCGCCGTCAACATCCTGCGCTAAGGATCGGTTATGTGCGGTCGGGTGCGAGGGCCGCCTGAAGCCGATCGAGGAAGGGAACCTGCGCTGCCTTCAGCCTTCGGCGTGCCTCGTCGAGCTGGAACCATTCGACGCGGTCGATCTCGGGGAATGTCTGGACGGTGCCTGAATGTGGCGGCCACTCCAGGTCGTAGGTATTGCTCACGGCGGTCGATGGGTCGAGGTCTCCCTGAACTGCCCACCCCAGCACGAGCTTGCCCGACTTCTGTGTGATCTGTCCAAGATCGATGAGCGGGTGGTTAGGGGCTTGGTGTCCGGTTTCTTCTGCGAACTCTCGTCGAGCCACCGCCACGAACTCCTCACCGGGCTCAACCTCACCCTTGGGGATGGTCCAGTGGCCGATGTCCTTCTTGACCCAGAAAGGTCCGCCCTGATGGGCCAGGAGCACCTCCAGGCGACCCTTGTGGCTGCGCCAGAGCAGGATGCCGGCACTCGTGCGCCCGGATTTGTCGGTCGTCACACGCACCTCCTCGCCCATGGGTCGGTGGAGCTCAGTCCAGCTGCCTGGGTACAACGTAATCGACGAGCTCTGCCTCGCCAGGGCCCAGAGCGGTCCAGCTTTCGCTGTGGACGACGAGCGTCGCGAGCGCACCGGTCGGGAACTTCTCCTCGAGCTGCGAGAGGTCAGTACCCCGCGAAGCGAGGACAAGCGCGAGGTTATGTAGCCCCGGGTTGTGACCGATGAGCATCACCGAACTGACGGACTCGGGAAGAGCCTGCAGCCGTTCGAGCAGTTCCTCTTCCGAGGCAGCGTAGAGCTGCGGCACGACTTCGACCGCGCAGCGCTTGCCGAGTGAAGACTCGACCGCCTCGAGCGTCTGGCGGGTGCGAAGTGACGGTGAGCAGAGGACAAGCCCGGGCTGGATCCTCTTCCGCCGCATGTACTTGGCAAGCTTCCTCGACGCGTGTTTGCCTCGCGGCGCGAGCGGGCGGTCGATGTCGGCAAGTGTCGAATCCGACCAGCTCGACTTCCCGTGCCGAAGGAGGATCACCGTTCTACTGCCTGACTGGTCGTCCATGACGTTGCGGAGTTCCTATTCCTCATCCTCAGCTACGACGACTGAAAACTAGCGCCGTCCTGTCAGACGCGCCGACCGTCCGCTAGCCGCGCGGTGAATGAACGACTCGAAAGGCAGCCTGGTTCAACGAGCTAGTGCGGGTTAGGGCCTCTGCCTCACCCACGCGCAGAAGCATCGACCTGGACCCGGTAGCCGGCGCGCAACGCGGCAAGGGTCGAGGGCGGCGTGATGACGTCGACGGTCCCGTGTATTGGCCGAGCTCTGAGGCCTCGGTATCCCTCACGAATCCACTCTGTCAGTTGGTCACCGATGACGATGGTGGGCGACGTGTCAAGCAGAACGAAGGCACCGTCAGGCAGATCGGCCCAAGGCAGCCGGTGAAGACGTCGGCGGTGCGTCCCGCGAACGATCCGCTCGCCATGCAATTGCCGGTTCATCAACTTCGCCGACGGCACATCGACCCCGAGCCCCTCGGCCCAGGCCCCGCGATAGGCGTTGTAGCTATCTCGCCGGCACTCCGCGCACGGGCGGTGTCCGGCAGCAAATGAAACCGCTTCGTCGTGGAAATACAGGAACGTGTAGTGATGCGGCTTCCATTGTTCATGCCAGCGCCCTCGGAACTCGAGCGCGCAGGTGATCCAGAGGTCGCTTGCGTGGAAGCGGACGATCTCGTGACCGGAGTGAAGGATGCCCCGGTTGCCCGTCCACGCACCCCGGAGCGGGATCGCTTCGATGTCACCAGTTGGTGTTACACGATTACGGGCCGGCGTCACGGTCTCCCCGTCACACTTATCAGTCGCCAGCGGGGTCACTCCGCGCAGGGGGTTCAGGCGACGGCGGCAGCGAGCCCCTGCCGAATCGAGGCAACTGGGCCGCGAGGTCCTCTGGAGCGCTTGACGCCAAGTTGGTGAGTAGCGCGTGGGGAGGCTGGGGAATCCGCGCCTCCTACGTTCGCCCAGAGAGGCTCAAAGGACGGCGTCCGTGCCTGGAGTCCACTCCGGGCACTCACCTTCCAAGCAGGAGGTCACTGGTTCGAGCTCAGTACCGCCCATCCGCCGGGCCATTGAGGCCTTGACTCCTGGCATCGAAGGCCGGATCCGACCCTAAAGGTGCCCCCGGCTGCGGTCGATGCCTTGGGGGATGACTGCGCGCGCGTCCGCGAGCCGACGGCCTGCGTCGGCCCCTCTCCCCTGGATCGACAAGTGGCTTGCCGCCTGTCACGACCTGGCCGAGCTCGAACGGTCCAATCCGATGACCGATGCGGTCATCCAGGAGATCGATGGCCGGATGATCCGGGTCGGCGACAAGTGGCTCGCCGACTTCGCCTCCTGTAATTACCTCGGATTCGATCTCGAGCGCGAGATCATCGACGTGGTTCCGTCGTATCTGGAGAAGTGGGGGACACATCCGAGTTGGTCCCGCCTGCTCGGGAGCCCGGTCCTCTACGAGCAGATCGAGGAACGACTGGCCGAGCTCGTCGGCGCCCCGGACACGCTCGTCCTACCGACGATCACCCTGATCCACATGTCGGTGATCCCTGTGCTTGCCGGGAGCGGCACGATCTACGTCGAATCGCGCGCGCACAAGACGATCTACGAAGGATGCCAGCTGGCCGCCGCCCGCGGCGCGACGATCAAGAGGTTCATCTTCGAAGACGCGGAGGATCTCGAGCGCTTGCTCCGCGAGGGCGGACCGCAGCCGCGCTTGATCTGCGTCGACGGTGTCAACAGCATGACGGGCAACGCGATCGACCTGCCTGCATTCGCGAACCTCGCCCGGGAGTACGACGCGCTCTTGTACGTCGATGACGCCCACGGCTTCGGGGTGATCGGCGAGCGGAGCGACGACGAGCTCAGTGTCTACGGAAATCGGGGCAACAGCATTGTGCGCTACGCCGGCGAGACGTACGACCATGTCTTGCTCGTCGCCGGTCTGTCCAAGGCCTACTCATCTCTAGCCGCGTTCCTCACCTGCCCCCCGGACCTGAAGCGCTTGCTGAAAACCGCCGCGCCGCCTTATCTGTACTCGGGCCCATCTCCGGTTGCGTCACTGGCCACCGTGATTGCCGGCCTCGACGTGAACGAGAAGCGCGGCGACGCGATCCGTGCGGGCCTGTGGCGGAAGACCGCCAAGGTGCTCGGCTACCTCGACCGGATCGGCGTGCACACGCCCAACCGGTCGGGCTTCCCGATCATCGAGGTGCCGCTCGCGCGACAGGAGGACATCGATGCCGTCGGTCGGTTCCTCTTCGACAACGGGATCTACGTGACGCTCGCTGCGTATCCGCTCGTTCCGAAGAGCGAAGTGGGATTCCGCATTCAGATGACCGATGCGAACACCGACGGTGAGGTCGACCAGCTGATCGACGTCCTTGGACGCCTGGTGAACGTCTTCGACCTCCAGCCTGCGCGGCCCAAGGAGCGTGCGGCATGAAGGCGTCTGCCCTTCCCGGCTGGTCGCGCGAGCGGGCGTGGATCTGGTACCTGGCCGTCACCGGCCTCCTCTCGGGTCTCTACCTGTTTGCGCCGGGGCTCTCGGGCAACGGCCCGCTGATCAACTTCCTCGGCTTGACCGGGGTCCTCGCGATCGTCGCCGGCATTCGGATGCACAAGCCCGCCGCCAGGGCCGCGTGGTGGCTGTTCGCGGCGGGGCAGTTCCTCTTCTTCAGCGGCGACCTCTACACGTACAGCTATCCCAAGCTACTGGGAGTCGACGTCGGCTTTCCTTCGATCGGCGACGCGCTCTACCTCCTCGTGTACCCCGTGCTCATGGCCGGCCTGTTCATCCTCGTCAGACGGCGAAGCCCGCGCCCTGATCGGGCCGCACTGATTGATGCGTTGATTCTGACGATCGGGATCGGCCTGCTCTCCTGGGTCTTCCTGATTGCGCCGAACGTCCATCTCGAGAACCTTTCACTGCTCGCGAACGCAGTGTCGGTCGCCTATCCGCTCGGCGACGTCCTGTTGCTCGCTGCCGCCATTCGTCTTGCTGTCGACGCCGGCAAGCGCTCGCCCGCGTTCTGGCTGCTCGTCAGCAGCATCGTCTGTCTGATGGCGACGGACTCCGCCTACAACTTCGCACTCCTGAAGGACACCTACAACCACCAGCTGATCTACGACGCCGGCTGGATCTTCTACTACCTCCTCTGGGGCGCAGCTGCGCTGCATCCGTCCATGCGTTCCCTCGAGGAGCCGGCTGCCGATTCGCGCACTCCGCTGACGCCGTTGAGGCTCACGCTGCTCGGCGCCGCTTGCCTGATCGCCCCGGGGATCCGGCTTGCCCAGTCGCTCGGCAACCCCGACGTGCTCGTTCTCATCGTCGCATCGGCGGTCCTCTTCCTTCTGGTCGTCGTGAGGATGGCCGGGCTGGTCCGTCAGGAGGCGCGCGTGGTCTCGCGCGAACGCGCACTGCGAGGAGCGGGCGTCGAGCTCGTTGCTGCCGCCGGCAACGACCAGGTGGCGACGGCCGCGATCTCCGCGGTGCATCGGCTGCTGGGAGCGGAGCCACCGGTTCGCCTAGTGCTCATCGCGCAGAACCAGGCCGTGGTCGAGGCCTCATCCGACGGCGCCACCGGTGGTCTCGTGGGTGACGGCACGCGTGACTGGCTGAGCAACGGTTCCGGATCGCTCCGCGTCCTTCATTCGGATCCGCCGGCGTACGTGCGCGGCGACCTGAGGCTCCCCGAGGGACAGACGACGATGGTCGCTCCGCTCACGGTCCGGGGCGACGTGCGCGGTGCACTCGTTGTCTCGTCGCCGGAGAGCGTCACGCGTGATCTCGCTGACGCGCTCGGTGCCCTCGCGACCCAGGTTTCCCTGGCCGTCGAAGGCGCATCCCTCGCGGCTGACCTCCATCGCCGCCAGGGCGAGGCGCGCTTCCGCTCGCTCGTCGCCCATGCCAGCGACCTGATCACAGTGCTCGACGGAGAGGGCGTCGTCACCTATCAAAGCCCCTCGATCGAGCGCGTGCTCGGATACCGCTCCCATGAAGTCGAGGGTCGGCGTTTCGACCGGCTGCTCGTCGAGAGCGACAGGCCTCTCCTGGCACAGCTGATCGCGCTCGACGGCCCGGGAGAAGCCGAGGGCCACACGATCGAGTGCTCGGTCCTCCACCGGGACGGCACGCCTCTCACCTTCGAGGTGCAGCACACCGACCTCCTGCACGACGAACACGTCCACGGCATCGTGCTGAACAGCCGCGACGTCAGCGAGCGGAAGGCCTTCGAGGAGCAGCTGGCCCACCAGGCGTTCCACGACCCGGTGACCAAGCTCGCCAACCGAGCCTTGTTCTCAGACCGTGTCGAGCACGCCCTGATGCGTTCCACGCGGGGTGTTCCCGAGATCGCGGTCATGTTCATCGACCTGGACGACTTCAAGACCGTGAACGACAGCCTCGGCCACACGGCTGGCGACGAGGTTCTGCAAGAGGTCGGGCGGAGGCTGAAGATCGCCGTCCGGCCGACCGATACGGTCGCGCGCTTCGGCGGGGACGAGTTCGCCGTGCTGCTCGACGGCGTGGATGGTTCGGCCGAAGCGGCCGACGCCGCCTCGAGAATCCTCAGGGCTCTCGAGCTCCCCATCGAGATCGACGGCAAGAACGTCGTGCCCCGTGCGAGCGTGGGCATCTGTCTGGTCGGCGAGGATCTGGAGACGCCCGAGGCGACCGAGTTGCTGCGGAACGCCGACGTCGCGATGTACATGGCCAAGCGCGACAGCAAGGGAAGCTACCGCGTCTTCGAGCCGACGATGCACGAGCGCGTCGTCGAGCGACTGGAGCTTCGATCGGACCTCCAGCACGCGCTCAGCCTGAACCAGCTCGAGCTGCACTATCAGCCGGTCGTCCGGCTCTCCGGGAGAGAGATCCTCGGCGTCGAAGCGCTCGTCCGTTGGAACCATCCGACGCGCGGGACGATTCCTCCCGTCCAGTTCATCCCAGTCGCCGAGGAGACGGGCCTGATCATTCCCATGGGCCGCTGGATCCTCGAGACCGCGTGCTACGAGGGTGTTCGACTTCAGGAGCGTTTCGCACGCGAGGAGCCCCTGACGATGAGCGTGAACCTCTCGGTCAGGCAGTTGCAGTCGGAGACGCTCGTCGCCGATGTGCGGAGCGCGCTGTCCCTCACAGGATTGCCGGCGTCCTCGCTGGTTCTCGAGATCACGGAGTCGCTGATGCTCACGGACACCGAGTTCGCCATGCAGCAGCTGCACGACCTCAAGGGACTCGGCATTCGTCTGGCGATGGACGACTTCGGTACCGGCTACTCCTCGCTCAGCTATCTCAGCCGTTTCCCGGTCGACATCCTCAAGATGGATCGTTCCTTCGTCGGCTCCGAGGACAACGAGGCGTTGACGTCCGCCATCATCGCGCTCGGCACGAGTCTTTCGCTCGAGGTCGTCGCGGAAGGCATCGAGCTTGCAGAGCAGGCCAACTCGCTCGAGGAGCTCGGCTGCGAGTTGGGACAGGGCTACCTGTTTGCCCGTCCGATGGACGCTGCGGCATTGTCGAACTTCCTCGCACTTGCCGAGCCGGCCCAGGAGGACATCGAGTCGCCGTCGGCCTCGAATGCAGCATAGTTACGACTCGCTCGATCGACCGGGTGGCTTTCGTCGCGGTCACCTGCTCACCCCGCTGAGGCATCGCGACTTTCGCGTCCTCTGGATGGGAATGACGGTCTCGCTGATCGGTGATGGAATCTTTCTCGTCGCGATCGCCTGGGAGACCTACTCGCTCTGGAACGCCCCGGCTGCGCTTTCGATCGTGGGCATAGGGATGACGGTTCCGACGATCGCATTCCTGCTCGTCGGCGGCGTCGTCAGCGACCGTTACGACAGACGGCTCGTAATGGCCTGGGCGGACGGCTTGCGCGCGGTGGCGGTTGGGGCGCTCGCCATTCTCATTTTCACCGGCACGTTGCAGTTCTGGCAGCTCGTCGCGGTCGTTGCGTTCTACGGCATCGGAACGGCTTTCTTCATGCCTGCCTTCGAAGCGATCGTCCCGGATCTGCTTCCGAAGTCGGAGCTGCCTGCCGCAAATGCGCTCGACCAGTTCGTCCGGCCGATCGCGCTCAGGCTCGCCGGGCCGGTGGCGGGCGGGGCTTTGGTTGCAGCCTCGGCCGGCGTCGCGTTCACGGTGGACGCAGCGTCGTTCGCGGCATCGCTCGCCGCCGTGCTCGCCATCCCAAAGGTGAGGCAGCTCGACGGCGGGCTGCAGACGTCAGCGACGGCGGCGCTCAAGGAGGGACTGCGGTTCGTTCGCGGGCGCGTGTGGTTGTGGGGGACACTCCTCTCGGCGGCGTTCGGATATCTCCTGTTTCTCGGTCCGGCCGAGGTGCTACTGCCTTACCTCGTGAAAAACGAGCTGGACGCTTCCGCAGGCACGCTTGGCCTCGTGGTTGCCGCCGGCGGGCTCGGGGCCGTCGGTGCGGCGGTCTTCATGGGCCAGCGGGGCCACCCGAGGCGCGACGTGACCGTCATGTATGTGACGTGGACACTCGCGACGCTGGCGATCGCCGGTTACGGCATTGCGAACGCCGCGTGGCAGCTGATGATCGCTTGCCTCCTCTTCAACGCGCTCGAGGCAGCGGGCACCATCGTGTGGGCGACGATCAAGCAGCGCCATGTCCCCGGGTCGATGCTGGGGCGGGTCTCGAGCCTCGACTGGTTGGTCTCGATCGCACTCATGCCGCTGTCATTTGCGCTCACCGCTCCCGTTGCGGCTTTGGTCGGCGTGCGAGCGACCCTGATCGGGGCTGCGGTGCTCGGTGCAGCGGTCACCTTGGGTGCGTACTTCCTACCAGGCATGACGGCGATCGAACAGAGGTACGCCCGAGGTCGCGGCAATTTGCAGGTGCCGGTCGACGTGACGGATTAATCCCCCGTTCCTCCGCAAGGACACCCGAGGTGCGCAAGTTCTGAGCTCTGGCCCGGTCTACTTGGACATGGGCACCAAGGAGCGATTCCACTGCGTGTGCTGTAGGACGGTCTACGTGGACCGCGGGCGCTACGACCTGCCTCGTTGTCCGCGCTGCGGCTGCCACAGCAGCCTCTTCCCGGAGTGGCTCAAAGCGCGGCGCCGGCACGACTAACCGTGCCGCCTGATGGGGTGCTGCGGTCACCGCCGGTGCGTATGTCCGCCCTGGCATGACCTGATCGAGCAGAAAGTCGCTCGAGATCGCGGCGGCTAACCCGTAACCGTCGACGCGACGGACTAGCCGCGAAAAATTTTGGGCTACACGCGTCACCTTGCCTGGTGAATAGCGGCTTTGCGAGAACGGGGCTACAGCCGTCACCTATCGCATCGCGCCGTCTGAGCCACTCGAAAATCTCCTCCGAAGCTCGTAAAACCCTGCGCCGAAACTTCGCTTTCACACTCCGACGTCGTGTGTTCGCGACGTCGCGGTAACCAACGACGACCTGGACGTTTCGTTCGTGTTGGCGATGTCGCCCTCAGCGACGAACACTCGGATTTTTCGTTCGTGTTTGCGTCGTCGTGCAACTAAACGAACACCCAGGTGTTTCGTTCGTGTTATTCCGCCTCGGGCCTATTGAATGTCCCATGGTCGAAGAGTACGATCGATCGACGAGATCAACACTCGCCTTCTCGGGGGAGAGAGGCAAACGGGGAGCTTTTGCGGCTAGGTTCAGATGGGGAGCGATTGGGGTCGGTCGGCACGCCAACGTGCTGCACCTCCACGCGTTCAAGCCGCATCCACAGCCGGCTAGTCGCACTCTTGATCTGCATCCTCGCGTTCCTGGCGTCGCCGGCTCTTGCTCTGGCGGCCAGCGAGAATGGCAACGCCAACACGAACGCCACTTCTTCCCCCGCAGAAACCCCGAGTGACCCGCAAGCAGGCACGACAAGCGGTAGCAGCAGCTCGAATGCGTCGACGGACAGCGCTTCGACCACTCCCCCGGTCGCAGAGGGCGCGCCCGTCACGCCAGATGCCTCACCGCAGACCACTGGCAACGCTGTAGACACGGCGCAAGCCAACGGGAACGGAAATGGGAACGGCAACGCGGCTGCCCCGGCCGTAACGCCCACGCCGGATCCCGCACCACCTGTAACCACCGCTGCAAATGCGCAGAACAGCGGCAACAGCGACGACTCCCCGAACGGCAACGCAAACGGCCAGAACAGCTCCCCCGGCAACTCGGCCAATGCGCCCGGAAACGGCGATCCGCCCGGAAACTCGGATCACGCCGGAAATGCGAATGCTTCGGCCAATTCCAGTCAGGACAAGCCGAAGAACGTAAACGTCGACGTGCGGGTCGGAAACCCGGGCAACAACGGCGCAGTCGTGCAGGAAAACGGTGCAGCCGCCGCTGCGGGTGCAGGTTCAGCAGGCGGATCAGGATCAGGCTCCGGTTCGGCACCGGCAACTCTTGCGCCCGGTGGGGCATCAGCTGACGCAGACTCGGTTCCAGGAAGCGTCGCCCCGGCGCCTTCGCAAGCCGATTCGACCTCAGGTGAAACGATTCCAGTCGCCAACTCCCCACCCGGCGGCACTACTGGCAGCGAGTCCTGTGCAAACGGACTCGGTTCAACCGCCACGACACCTTCACCTGACGGCCAATCGCCGACGGATTCGAATACGAGCCCGTCGGCTTCGTACGTCAATGGGCAGTGTGGTGACGCCCAGACCGGTGGTAACTCGGGCACGAGTACTGCCGGAAACACAGATTCCGACCCGCAGGCGACGGGTGTAACTGGGGAAACCAACCCAGAAGACCCGCAGGCGACGGGCGTAACCGTCGAAATCGACCCGGGAACCGACGACGGCAGCGGCGGCACGACGGTCGTCGACACCAATCCGGACGACACAGCCGACGACACGAGCCCGATGCCGACCGTCACGATCACCGCTCCGACTCCGACCTCGTCTGCCTCGCAGGATTCGGCAACAGCGACGGCAACCTCGACGCAGGTCGATCCGGCGAACATCAACGCGACCGTCCGTGTGCTGAGCCCCGGAGAGAATGGGCCGGTCCACCAGACGAACACCTCGACGGCGACGGCGGCGGCAGGGGCGACCGGCCCGGCTACGGGTACACAGGTTGCAACGCCTACGGCCACCTCGACCCAGGTGACACCCGTGAATGTCAACGTCTCGATTCGCGTCGGCAGCCCGGGGAGCGACGCGTCGGTGACGCAGGGCAACATGTCGACCGCAGTCGCAGCCCCGGTCGATCCGGCCCTGATCGACGCCGCGGTGACTGACCTCCCCGCCAACGGCCCCAACAGCTACGGCGACGTCGAGAACGCGAGCTCGGTCATCCAGGACCTCGCGCAGTGCTCCGCCGATGAGACCGACTGCATCTCTTCGCCCTCCAACTCGCCCCAAGGCATCACGGGACCGGGCGGCTCGGCTGCGGACAACTCGATCGCGTCCGCGACCCAGGACTCCCCCAGCAACGTCAACGTCTCGATCCGCGTCGCGAGCCCGGGTGCGGACGGTCTGCTCACACAGCTGAACGACGCGAGTGCCACGGGTCTGACATCGGTCGAGACGGTGACAAACCCGGACAATCTCAGCGTCGCGATCGTCGTTCCGGGACTCCCCAAGGACGTCGTGATCCCGACCAGCTCCGACACGCCCTGGAACTGGAACTGGAACTGGACGACCGGATCGGCACCCACCGATCCGGGTGCAACGCCGACGTCGACGCCGGACTGGACGTGGAACTGGACGGCACCGACAGAGGACTCTCCCGCCGCGACCTCGGCACCCCAGGGCACGCCCGGCATGTGGACGTGGACCTGGACGTGGACGCGCGGCGAATGGTCGGTCACCTGGAGCTACCAGCAGGCTTGTAACTGCAGCTGGACGTGGAACTGGACCTGGGTGTGGCCGGCAGACTCCCCGTCCGCGCCGACCTCGCCCGCGTCTGCCCTTCTGCCGCCTCCGCCCGCGAACCCGCAGATCTCCCAGACGAACGACTCGACCGCCGCCGCTGCCGCCGTCACGACCTTCGACGGCAGCCAGGAGATGACGATCTCGAGCGACGGCGAGAGCGACGCGACCCAGTACCAGGGGATCACGAGCATCCAGTCCGCGACCGCCTCTGCTGACGCCGGCCAGGTCGACCCACGGAACACGATCATCCGCACGGCCGGCCTGATCGAGGGCATCAAGCAGGTCAACCGCGTCGCCGCCGCCTCGACGGCGGCCGCGTTCGACACGGCGACCCAGACCCTCGTGCAGAACCAGACCGGAACCGACGACGGCGCCGTTCACTCGGTCGCCTCGACGCAGGTGATCGGAACCCTCCAGACCGCCACCTCCGACGCGGTCGCAGCCCAGGCACAGGCCTCGAACCTGGCTCATCTGTGGTCGCAGGCTTCCGGGAACCAGGCCTGGATCCAGAAGATCACGCAGACGAACGAGTCAGTGGCACTGGGCTTCGCCGCCGTCGAGAGCATCACGAGCCAGGCGCTGAGCCAGACGCAGACGGGGGCCGGGGCCGATCAGGTGGCCGACGCCCTGCAGGAGGCGGTGACGACGCAGCAAAACGTCGCATCGGCACACGTCGGCCAGGCGAGCGTGCGGAACAGGATCGAGATGGAGATCCCCTGGAACGGCGCTATGAACCCGCCGATCGACCAGTCGAACGGCGTCAGCGCCGCCTCGATCTCGACGAGCTACAGCGAGATCACGCAAACGGCCGTGCAGGAGGCGAGCGACGAGGGTGTGGAGTGGGATCAACACGCGCAGCAGATCGCGATCGTGAACCAGGGCGGGTCCGCCTCGTCCAGCGCCTCGCAGTCGAACATCGACAACCTCGCCCACTGGACCGGCACGCTTGCTACGCCTCCGTCCGCCACCGTCGCGAGTGGCGGTAGCCCGAGCTTCGGCCAGGCCGGTGAAGCACCGCCTGCTGACGACCTGATCTTCGGAGCCCCGCCGCTGGCGCTGTCGGGAGTGCTGGGCGCCAGCGTGGAGCTCTCGAGACTGTCCGCGGCCAGGATCGTCACCGCACCACGCGGCCCGGCCTCTTTCGACAACGCAGGTACTGCGCCGGGATCCCCCCGGGCCGCGACGGCGAGCCCGCCGACCATGACTCCGTCGGAGCGCTTCGTCCACACACTCTTCAACCTTCTCGGCGCAGGTTCGAGCGCGCTGGTGTTGCTCCTCGGAACAACACCGTTCGCCGCTCTCCTCGCGCTGTTCATGATTGCAGCGCTCGGCGTTGGGCGTCTGCAATACGCCATGCCGGCCCTTGGGCGGTCGGTGGACTTTGCTCGTCGCGAACGACCTGGGTAGCCGCTTCGGTTGACCTCAACCCCGTTGGGTTGCTTGGGAAACCTGACGGATCGGCTAGCAACACCAAATCGTTCGTAAACAAAGGAGCAAAGAGGTGTCTAGAAAAACCCGATGGCTGACCGGTTTGGCCGTCGCGCTTGCTGCCTGCATCGCCGTTCCGACGGCGCTTGCAAGCATCCACCCGCCTAAGCCCCCGACTGTGAAGGTCACGCAGAACGGGACCCAGGGTGCATCGGTGGATCAGAGCGGCGCGAACGCTCAAAGCGGTCCAGCTACATCAACCGGAGGAACTGCCATTGGTGGCAAGGCCTCCGGCTACGGCGGAGACGTCAAGAACTCCGTCAAGAACACGAGCGGCAATGCCGCAAGCTCGGCTGACACGTGCAACAAGGGCGGGGACTGCACCACCAGTGGTGGCGCCTCGTCCAACAGTCAGAGCAACACTGCTGGCACCGCAAACAACACGCCTCAGGCGAATGGAGGCTCTTCCGGCGGTAACACGTCGGACGACGCCAAGATCTCGCAGGACGGCGGCAACGCCAACACCGGCCAGAACGACACCGGCACCGTTGTCCAGAAGCAGGACAGCGGCAAGGCCGAGTCGGGCACGGCAATCGGTGGCGACGCTGAAGCCAACGGCGGCAAGGCAAATGCCAATGGCGGCAGCGGCGGATCCGCAACGTCGACGACCACCGGTGGGACCGCCTCTGGCGACACCAACGGCGGTAGCGGCGGCAGCACCGGCGGCAACGCCGGTGGTTCTGGATCCGGTGGCAGCTCGTCGACCGGCCCCGGCGGCGCAGGAACCTCCAGCGCAAACGGTGGCGGGTCGTCCGACGGCTCGAGCTCGAGCTCGAGCGCCGGTGGTAACGCTGGAAACGCCGGCAACGGCGGAAACGGCGGAAACGGGTGCTCGACGTCACTGAGCGGCGTCGGTTGCACCGGTGACGGCGGCGCTGGTGGCGCAACGTCGGGTGGCGCTGGTGGTTCCCCGACGACGGGCTCCAGTGACGGCGGCTCATCGGCTAACGGCGGTGCAAGTGCCGGTACCGGTGGTGCAAGTGGCGCCTCAAACGGCGGTGCAGGCACCGGTGGAGCAGCCGACAGCGGTAATGCCAACAGTGGAGCCACGTCGGGTGGCGGCAACAGCGCCGACACCACGGCCGGCAACACGAAGGGCGGCAGCGCTGACGGTGGTTGGGCTGACGGTGGCGACGGCGGTTGGGCTGACGGCGGCAACGCCAAGTCCGGCTCCGCCTCGACCGGCGGCAACACGCAGAACGGCACCAACACGTCGGGCTCCAACACGACGGGTGCCGCGACAGGCGGCTCGAACACCAATTCGGGCTCCGCAACCTCGTCCGCCGGTGGCAACGCCGCCAACGGTGGAACCGTGGGCAACAGCGTGAACAGCGCTGACGCCATCGGCGGCAACCAGGGCTCCAGCGCAGACGCTGCAGTCCTCGGCGGCTCCAGCACGGCCACGGGTGGCGCTTCCACGCTGACGACGAACCAGGGTGGCACCGCTGGCGCAGGCACGGGCGGCGACGCCAGTGCATCGGCCAACGGCGGCTCGGCAACGAGCGGCCCGGCAGTCGTCAACAACAGCGCCTGGGTCGAGCAGCACATGACCCAGAAGGCGAAGGTCAAGGTCCGCGGTCTGTCCGCGGGCTGGATCCTTTAACACGAAGGACCAAAAAAGAAAGAAGCAACCCATGACCAGTAACTCCGAGAACACAGCGCTGACCTACCGGGAGCCCGAGTCCCGGGTCGGTCGGCGCTGTGCCTCGACCCTGCTGGCTCATGGTTCTGCGCAGATTGGAGCGGGGGCCGCGCGATCGCTACCCAAGAGCGATTCGCTGCGCGGTCCACGTTTCCCCGGCTCGGGCGGGCTTGCTCGCGAGACGTACCTCGAGGTTCGCGAGCAGCTCGTCCACCGGGGCACTTTCCTAGCCACGCCTACGCCCGGCGCGTACACCGCTGATGGTCTTGCGTGTGTTCGCGCCGCGCGTGTGGGCGCCCTCGGCCCGGCTGCGACCCAACGCGGTCCGCAGCGCGGCAAAGCTCCCTACGAGAAAGCCGTGAACGAGGCCGCGTAGAGTCGCAGCCGGAGGGGCGCCTGCAGCTAGGCAGGCGCCCCCCGGCCGCGAAGGGCGCACAACCTTCTGAGCTCGCTAGGCCGCCAGGCCTCGGCTCAGAACGTCCAGGTCCAGATGATCGGCGTGGTCACGCCCACGTTGCCGACCTTGATGTCGTCGCTGCTGAACCTCGTGACGAACTTGAACACCATGCCCGGGGTGGTCGCGCGGAACGTCGTGACTCCGGTCGCCGTGCTACCGGGGAACAGGTCTGCCGGCATCTGCGGATAGCTCCGATGCGGGTGCGGCCGGATGCGGATCCCGTCGTTCAGCAGGTAGCTCTGCGTGGCGTTGTAGTGAATCGTGTAGTCGGTGGCGTTCTTGATCCGCAGGAAGACCCGTGTCTCGTCGGCGGCGAAGTCGATCCGATAGGGCGTGAGGGTGACGTTGTAGACCGTGTACGGCTTGGCTCTGAGCCGTTGCCGCGCCGGAGAGGCCGCGTCGACGAACGTCGCGGGCCGGAGAGTTGAGGCGATGACGACAGGCCCGCGGAGGTCGATGCCCGCCGTGCTGCCGCTTTGCAGCGTGCCCTCGAGGATGCCGCGGGCGCGAACGTAGTCGTCGGGCAGCAGCGGCAAACTCGCGCGCGTGATGATCGTCGTCTCAAGTTGGCTGTTCGTCGCGTCGGCATAGACGTGAATCCCGCGGAACTGTCCATCGCGCGACTTCTGCACCGTGGAAACACGCCCGACGAGGTCGACCGTCGCGCCCCTGTACGCGTCGGGGTTGTCCACGACCTGGGGCCAGTCTGCGTTCGACAGTTGTTTCCCGGCTCCCGGCGGCGGGCCCACAGGGGCCGACGCTTTCCCCGAGCCGCCGCAGGCCGTCGGCAGAAGCGCCAGCGCGACCGCGGCTGCGAGCAATGGGATTCGGTGAGGAGCGAAGCGCACGCAGAAAGACTAAGCCGTAGACGCAAAGAGGGTTCGCCTGGCGAGGCGGCTACCCTCTACGGACGCACCGCGACCACTCACACCGCCTGGCCACGGATCGCCGCGCCCTGACCGTCGCTCTCTGCCTCGTCCTTGCACTGCTGGTCGGGGAGGTCATCGCGGGCCTGATCGGAAACTCGCTCGCCCTGCTCGCCGACGCGGGCCACCTGCTCACCGATGCGGGCGCGTTGGCGTTCGCGCTAGTGGCGTCGGCGATGGCGGCTCGGCCGGCGGCCGGTCGCTGGACCTTCGGCTACTCCCGGCTCGAGATCCTGGCCGCCCAGGCCAACGGGATCACCCTGGGCCTGATCGCGCTCTGGGTCGTCTGGTCGGCGGTGCACCGCCTCGTCGATCCGCAGGACGTGCGCGGCGGGCTGGTCCTCGGCGTTGCGCTCGCCGGCGTGGCGGTCAGTATCGCGGCGAGCTTCGTGCTCGCGCGGGCGAGCCGCGAGAGCCTGAACGTGCGCGGTGCATTTCTGCACGTGCTCACCGACGTCGCTGCTTTCGGCGCCGCGGCTCTGGCCGGAGGACTGATCCTCGCCACCGGCTGGGATCGCTTCGATCCGATCGCCAGTCTCGTCGTGGCCGGCTTGATGCTCTGGTCGAGCGTCCAGCTCCTGCGCGAGTCGACCTTGATCTTCCTGGAACGGGCGCCGGGAGACATCGACCCCGAGGCGATCGGGCGAGCGCTGGTGGCGGAACGCGACGTCGTCGAGGTCCACGATCTCCATGTGTGGACCGTGACGAGCGGCTTTCCGGCGTTGTCCGCGCACGTCCTGGTGATACCGGGGGCCGACTGTCACGCCGCACGCCGTCGACTCGAGCTGATCCTCGGCGATCGGTTCGGTCTCACCCACACGACGCTTCAGGTCGAACATGCCGAGCCCGCGACGACCAAGGTCGAACTGGGTGAAGCCGTGGCGCGTCACGGCCCCCTCCGTCGTTAGAGTCCAGCGGTGCCCAGCCTGGAGGGAAAGTCGGCCGTCGTCACCGGCGCGTCGAGCGGTATCGGTGCGGCGACGGCCCTGACGCTCGCGCGTGAAGGCGCACGAGTCGTCGGCGGCGCCCGGCGGGTCGACCGGATTCCGAGCCCGATCACACCGCTCGAGCTCGACGTCACCGACCCGGAGAGCTGCGAGCGCTTCGTCGAGGAAGCCCTCGCAGAGCTCGGTGGCATCGACATCCTCGTCAACGCTGCAGGGCTCGCGCTCGGCCGCGAACTGTTCGACGAGAGCAACGAAGCGGACGAGCGGACGGTGCTCGAGACGAACGTGAACGGTCTTATCCGCATGACGCGCCTCTGCCTCGCACACCTGCGTGACGGTGGCTACATCGTCAACCTCGGCTCGGTTGCGGGCAGACAGGCGTACGAGAAGGGCTCTCTCTACGTGACGTCCAAGTTCGCCGTGCGCGGTTTCACGTACGCGCTGCGCGAAGATTTGCTCGGACGGCCGATCCACGTCACTACGGTCGACCCCGGTCTCGTGGAGACAGATTTCTCGCGCGTGCGTTTCCGCGGCGACGAGGAGACCGCGAGCAAGGTCTACCAGGGTGTCGAGGCGATGCAGCCCGAGGACATTGCCGAGTGCGTCCTCTTCACCGTCACTCGACCGCCGCACGTGAACGTCGACGAGCTCGTGGTCAAGGCGCTTGCACAATCCTCCGGAGGCCGAATACTGCGAAGCGAGAGCTGATGCCCGAGCAGCTGCGAATCCTCGAAGGCGCGACCTTTTGCATCTGCGATGACGTCGGCGACCTCCAGCGCGAGGGGGAAGGGTTGTTCGCGGAGGACACACGCTTTCTCTCGCGCTTCAGGCTGACGATCAACGGACAGCGGCCGTTGCTCCTCTCGTCGGACAAGATCGAGTACTTCTCGGCCGCCTTCTTCATGAGGAACCCGCTCGCCGGCGGGCTGGAGCAGGACGTACTCTCGATCCGTCGAGAACGCTTCGTCGGCGACGGGATGCAGGACCTGTTCGCCGTGCAGAACCAGGGAATGGAGCCGATCGAGTTCGACCTGGAGCTCGAAGTTGGGACGGACTTTGCTGACATCTTCGCGGTCAAGGACTACGACTTCGCGCTCGGTGACCCGCTACGTGCAAAGCCGTTGCCTTCGCTGAGGCCGATCGAGTACGACGGCGAGAGCAACCAGTTCCTGATCTCCGACAACGGCGAGCTGCCGCTCAAAACCCAGGTGATCTTCTCGCAACGAGGCGAGGTGAACGGGTCTGGAGTGAAGTTCCACCTCGCACTCGAGCCGCGCCAGCGGTGGAACCTCGACGTCGAGATCATTCCTCTGCCGGACGGCGAGCCGGTTGCAACCAGATTTGCTCAGCGGCGTTTCGGCGAAGAGGTGGGACGCGTTCGCGACTCTCTTGCCGCCTGGCAGTTGCGCGTCCCTCAGCTCCGGGCGTCCTGGGATGCACTCGGGCACTCCTTCGGACAGTCGGTCTCCGATCTCGCGTCGCTGCGCATGCAGTCGGACGGCTACGGAATCGGAAAGCTCCCGGGCGCCGGGGTGCCCTGGTTCATGACCGTGTTCGGGCGCGACACGATCATCACCTGCCTGCAGACGCTCCTCTTCGGTCCAGAGTTGGCGCGCACCGCACTCGAGGTCCTGGCGGAGCTCCAGGCGAAGGAAGACGACGCGACTATCGACGCCGAGCCCGGGAAGATCGTGCACGAGGTGCGGCACGGGAAAGCTGCACGCACCTGGCACGAGCGTTACTACGGCACACTCGACGCCACACCGCTGTATCTCATCCTGCTCTCGGAGGTCTGGCGCTGGACAGATGACGCGTCGCTCGTGCGCGACCTCAAGCAACCGGCTATGGCGGCGCTCGAGTGGATCGACCGCTACGGCGATCGCGATGGAGACGGGTTCCTGGAATACGAGCGGCGCACCGAGCGCGGGCTCGAGAATCAGTCCTGGAAGGACTCGTGGGATTCGCAGCGCTTCCACGACGGCACCCTCGCTGAGGCGCCCATCGCTCCCTGCGAGGTCCAGGGGTACGTCTACGACGCGAAGCGTCGCGTCGCTGATCTCGCTCGCGACGTCTGGCGCGACCGCGAGCTCGCCGCCCGGCTCGACCGCGAGGCGGAGGAGCTGCGCACCCGGTTCGACGAGGCGTTCTGGATCGACGAGCGCGGTGGCTACTACGCGCTTGCGCTCGACCGCGACAAGCGCAAGGTGGACTCGCTCTGCTCGAACATCGGCCACCTCCTGTGGAGCGGAATCGTTCCGCCACACCGGATCGACGCGATCGTCGACCAGCTGATGGGGGACGAGCTCTGGTCCGGCTGGGGCGTGCGCACGATGTCCACCGGCGACGCCGGCTACAACCCGCTCTCGTACCACAACGGCACCGTCTGGCCGCATGACAATTCGCTGATCGCGGCCGGGATGGCGCGCTACGGGCGCTGGGCCGAGATGCAGCGGATCACGCAGCGCATGCTCACCGCCGCCCAGCACTTCTCGTACCAACTTCCGGAGGTCTTCGCGGGCATGCGACGCTCCGAGACGCCTTTCCCCATTGCCTACCCGACAGCTGCGCGGCCGCAGGCGTGGGCCGCCGGAACTCCCGTGCTGCTGCTGCAGCTGTTGCTCGGCCTCCAGCCGGACCGCCGGCGTCACGCACTCGAGACGGTCGCGCCGATGGAGCTTCCTTCCTGGGCGGGAACGATTCGCCTTTCCGGCATCCGTGCTTTCGGGCGAGCATGGGACGCGCGGCTCCAAGACGGGCGCGTCCGGGTCGAAGAAGCGTAAAGATCAACGTATGAAGATCGCCGTTATCGCGCCGGCCTGGTTCGCCGTTCCGCCCACCGGCTACGGAGGGATCGAGTGGATCGTGTCGCTCCTTGCCGACGGGCTCGCCGACGCAGGACACGAGGTGACGCTGTTCGCATCCGGCGACTCCCATACGCGGGCAAAGCTCGTAGCAGTCTTTCCCGAGGCACCGAGCCGGCAGATCGGCCGGACGTTCTGGGAGTTGAAGCACGCGCTCTCCGCGTTTGGCCGCGCAGACGAGTTCGACGTCATCAACGATCACACCGGAATGCTCGGCGCGACTCTCGGCGCAACGACCTCGACTCCCGTCGTGCACACGGTGCACGGACCGCTGGACGGAGAGCCCGGCGAGATCTACGAGATGATTTCGCGCGTCGCACCAGACGTCGGGCTGATCTCGATCTCGATGAACCAACGCAAACCCAAACCCGACCTGAACTGGATCGCCAACTGTCCCAACGCGCTCGACTTCTCGGTCTATCCCTGTAAGCCGCATCGGGGGGACTACCTCCTGTTCCTCGGCCGGCTCAGTCCGGACAAAGGCGCGCACCGTGCTATCGCCGTCGCGATGGAGGCCGGACTGCCGCTCAAGATCGCCGGCAAGATGCAGGAGCCGAAGGAGCGTGAGTACTTCCACGGCCTGGTCGAGCCGCATCTCGTCGGCGGCATCGAATACCTCGGGGAGGTCACGCACGGCGAGAAGGTCGAGCTGCTTCAGAACGCGCGTGCGACGCTCTTTCCGATCGAGTGGGAAGAGCCGTTCGGTCTGGTGATGATCGAATCGATGGCCTGCGGCACGCCGGTCATCGCGACCAGCTGGGGTGCGGTCCCCGAGGTGATCGAGCACGGGCGCAGCGGCATCATCGTCGACAACTATCGACAGATGGCCGACGCGCTGACGGAAGCAGACGAGCTCGACCCCAACGAACTGCGCCGCTACGTCGAGGAGGAGTTCTCACCGCAGCGGATGGTGCGCGACTACGTCGACGCCTATGAGCAGGCGGTCGGCTAGCCGGTCAGGGCCACGGCCCCGCGTCGGACCAGCCGTGCCAACGTTCCGGCTCGAGCCAGGCGCTCACACGTTTCGCGTCGCGCCGGCTGAACGGCCGTCCCGAATAGCGCACCGAGAGACGGTCGATGTCCGTCAGCTCGGCGTCCTCCTCGATCGAGACGACTCGTCCGATGAGGCTGACGTGCCGGTACCAGCTCTGCTCGTCGAGTGCGGTCAGCGCTGCACGCGGATCTCTGCGCAGAAAGCTCAGCCGCAGCCGGGTCGCTTCCATGTTGACGAGCACGCGGCCGTCCTCCCAGTCGTACCACGTCGGAACCGAGTGCGGCGAACCGTCGGGGCGAAGTGTGGCGATCACGGCCGGGTTCGGACGCGAGAGAAACTCGGCGACCTCGGGCGGAACCGGAACACGCGGCATCGCTGAAGCCTACGAGGCGGGAACGGAGGCCGCCAGGTCGCGCTCCTGCAAGCTGGGCCCGAGTCGGAAGTCGCGCACGTCTCGCACGGAGACGACGATCACGGTCGTCACGACGATCCAGATCGCGCCGACGACCAGATACGTGGAGATGCCGATGCCCGCGCCGACCCAACCCGCAATCGCGTAGCCGAGCGGCAGGAAGGTCATGGCCGCCATCCAGCTGTAGGCGCTCACCCGGCCGAGCTTCTCGCGGGGCACGGCCTGCTGGATCCCCGTCTCGTAGACCACCGAGCCGTACGAAAACGAGAATCCCACGAGGACCGCAGCCGCGCCGATCGCCGCGACCGGCGCGTGCGCTGCGAGCAGCACGCTCTGCACCGCGGTGAGCGCGAAGACCGGTGCAACGATCCGCCACGGATGCCGTGGCTGAATGCGCAGGCCGAGCATCGCGCCTCCAAGGGCGCCGATGCCTTCGCCGGTGACGACGATCGCCCAGGCACCAGGCCCACCGAGCGAGTGCTTCGCGATGTAGGGGCCGAGCACGAAGAACGGTGCGTACGTCACGAGGAAGTAGAGCGCGATCCAGACCGTCAACAACCAGATCCAGGTCTGCTCGGTGAACGCCTGCCAGCCTTCTTCGCTGCGTGCAGCGGGCCTGTGCTAGCCGGCATGCGTCCTGGTGTAGCGCTTGAGCCCGGCGTAGGACTGCCAGAACGGCATCGCACGCGCGTACAGCTCGACGTCGTCGGCGGTCGCGGTCACCTCGCTTCGGACTGACTCGCTGAACTGCTCTTGCGTTACACCTGATTGCACCAGGCGTACCCACTCGACGAGACGCCTGCGCAACTCGTCCAGATGCGCGGCGGGCTCCGATACGACTCCGAAGTGGATCAGTGCCAGTCGCTCCGGTCGCCGCCGTTCGATCTCGTCGATCGTCTCGAGCCAGACGTCGAGGTCGAAGTCCGGCGGCGGGGTCGGCGGGAGAACCGTGCGTTCAGGATGGATGCGGACACCGGCCGCGTCGCCGGCATAGAGCGTCCCGGCTGTGTCGAGATAGGAGACGTGGTGACTCGCGTGTCCCTGCGTCGGGAAGCAATCGAGCCCAATGACTCGAGCCGCGACTGTGCGGATGTTCTCCTGCGGGACGGGCGCAAGCTCACCCCAGAGCGTGTCGAAGGTATCGCCGTAGAGTCGCCGGGCGCTCGTCTCGAGCCGGCTGGGATCGGCGAGGTGCGGCGCGCCGATCTCCGAGACGTGCACGTGCAATTGGGGGTGCTCTCGCACGAGCACGCCTGCGGCCCCGGCATGGTCGAGGTGGATGTGCGAGAGCAGGAGATGGCGCACGTCGCCCAGCTCGACGCCGCGTTCGAGGAGCGCGGCTTTGAGCCGCGGCAGGCAGGTCGAAGGCCCGCAGTCGAAGAGGGCGAGGCCGTCGTTCGTCTCGAGCAGGTACGAGGCGATGACGCGGTCTGCGCCCTGGTGCATGAGGTCGAGGGGATCCGGGCCCATGTGAGCCCGGATCCTCCCATGAAGATCAGCCGGAGACTGAGCGGCGGCGGTAGAGCAGCGCGAAAGCCGCTGCGGCGGCGGCGACGCCGGCGCCGGCCCCGAGTGCGACGCCGAGCCTGCCGGCATGGGCTTCCCTCTGGCTCGTCGGCGCACGTACCGGCAGGCCCGCCTTGACGAGCATCTGCCTCAGCTGGACGCCGCCACGGACCCAGCCGCCGGGAGTCTTCTGGGTCTCCCAGAACGTCTGGTTCGGCGTCATGTAGCTCGCGGGCCCGTTCGCGGCGTACGGATACAGGTCCTGGTGCAGCGTCGAGTCACCGCTCGATCCGCCCGGCACGGTGTAGGTCACGACGTAGCGCGGGCCGAGCTGGGTCGAAGGTCTCCGGCGCGAGGTCGAGCTCGGTGTTTGCTCGAAAGCCTGCGCGAAGAATCCACCCTCTTCGACGAGGATGCCGAGTGGTGAGGAGTTACCGCCCTCGCCGTAGCCCTGAATGCTGATCGCGTGGTCGAGACCAGGGCCCGAGATCGAAGCCGCGGATGGTCCTTTTGCAGCCGCCGGGCCGGGAAGCAGCAGCACCGCAGCGAGCGCCGCCACGGCGGGAAGTGTGCGTCTCATGTCGCTCCTTCGGTCGGTTCGGAGTGTTACACCGAACGCGCCGTGCGGGTTCCGACCGGAGTGAGCGCCAGCTCGAGATCCTCGAGGAGATCCTCCGGCGACTCGAGCCCGACAGAGAGGCGGATGAGATTCAGAGGCGCGGCGAAGGGCGCCTCGGCCGTGGACGCGTGGGTCATGCGCGCCGGGAGCTCGATCAGGCTCTCCACTCCGCCGAGTGACTCCGCGAGCTTGAAGAGCTTCGTGCGCGCGACGATGGCCAGGGCTTCCTCGTCCGATTCGGCGAGGAAGGAGATCATCCCGCCGAAGTCGTCCATCTGCCGCGCCGCGATCGTATGGCCGGGATGCCTGGGCAGTCCTGGATAGAGCACCTGTTGCACGCGCGAGTTTCGTTCGAGGAAGCCCGAGATCGCATGGGCGCTGTGACAGTGCTGGCGCATGCGCACTGCCAGCGTCTTGATACCGCGGAGCACGAGCCAGCAGTCGAGCGGCCCGGGCACAGCGCCGAGGGACTTTTGCAGGAACGTGAGCCTTTCCGCGATGGTTGGATCGTTCGTCGCAGCAAACCCGCCGACGACGTCGGAGTGGCCGCCGAGATATTTCGTCGTCGAATGGACGACGATGTCTGCGCCGAGCTCCAACGGTCGCTGCAGGAACGGCGTCGCGAACGTGTTGTCGACGACGAGGATCGCGCCGGCGGCGTGAGCGGCATCGGCCGCCTTGCGGATGTCGACGATGTTCAGCATCGGATTCGACGGCGTCTCGATCCAGACGAGCCGCGTGCGTTCGTCCAGATGCGACCCGAGGTCCTCGAAGTCGGCGGCCGGCAGGTAGTCGAAGACGTAGCCCTTCGGCTCGTACACCTGCGACGTCATGCGGTAGACCCCGCCGTACACGTCGGCGATCAGAACGACGCGGTCGCCGGGGTTGAGCAGGTGCATGATCGTCGTCGTCGCGCCGAGGCCCGAGGAATACGCCAGGCCGTATTCCGCCGACTCGAGCGAGGCGAGGCACTGTTGCAAGGCGGTTCGCGTCGGATTCGCGACTCGTGAGTAGTCGTAGCCCTTGTGCTCTCCGACCGCGTCCTGCACGTACGTCGACGTCAGGTAGATCGGAGTCGTGATCGCCCCGGTCGTGGGATCGGGTTCCTGGCCCTCGTGGATGGCGCGTGTTTCGAAGTCCATCTAGGCCTCGATGCTACCCGCGCCGATGAACTTTGCGAGGTCCCGCAAGGGTCTCTGGAGCGAGACCGGCTTCACGCCCGGCTCCCAGTGCACGGAGTTGACTTTCAGGACGCCGGTCTTGCGGTCCAGCACCGGGTCGATGCGGCCGATCAGGCGGTCGCCGCGGAGGATGGGGAGGACGTAGTACCCGTACTCCCGCTTCGCCTTGGGCACGTACATCTCCAGCCGGTAGCGGTAATCCCAGAGCGCTTCCGCGCGGTCGCGGTCGTGGATCAGTCGGTCGAAGGGGGACAGGAACGTGACACGTCTCGGAACCGGGCCGTCCGCGGCGTCGGGGTGCGCGTGCCACTCGCCGTTCTCGTAGCTGACGCCGAGCGAGCGCCGGCGTTTCTCCTCGAGTTGTCGTCTGGCTTCGGGCCAGGGGATGCTCTCTACTTCCGGATACCAGCGTTCGGCCAGGTCCCAGAGTCGCTGCTTGCCCTGGCGGCCGGCGACGGCGACGACGCCGCGGCCCTCGAGCAGCTCGAGCATAAGGCTCACCTTGCGGCTCCCCCACCAGTCGTGCGGGTCCCGAGACACCATCAGGTCGGCCTCGATCTCGCGCGACGGCAGTGGTCCACGCGTTTCGAGCTCGCGCAGCAGGTGTCGCTTGAAACGCGCGTTCGTGCGCAGGAATTCGGTTCCCCGCTTCTCGTACGTGTACGTTCCCCGCCGCCTGCGCATGCGTGCGCGGATGAGCGGGAAGTCTTCGATCGGCCAGATGAAGGCGCCCCACTCGAAGAGCTTGCGCTCCTTCCACAGGAGGCGATCGAGCTCACCCGGGTCGTAAGGACCGAGCCGGCTCCACAGGACCAGCCGCTGCGGGGGTGCGACAGTGGAGATCGGGTCGATCTGCAAGAACCCGAGCCGTCGCACGGTTTGCAGGACGCTCTTTGCGCTGCCGTCGAGGAGCTGCGAGCGCACCGCGATGCGCCGGGCCTGTGCGAGGCTGACGGTCGTGGACTTCAAGGAGTACGCACTTTCGCAGCTTGTGCCTCCGCCGGGACGGGTCCTCGAAGTCGGTTGCGGCCACGAGGGCGGCGTCGCACCCGCGCTCAGCGCAGCGGGCTATGACGTGCTGGCGATCGATCCGAACGCGCCGGACGGTCCGCTCTACCGTCGTGTCACGCTCGAAGCACTCGACGACCCGGGCCCGTTCGATGCGGTCGTTGCGGGCCGCGTCCTCCACCATGTGCATCCCCTCGGCGCAGCGCTCGACAAGCTCGCAGGTCTGGCGCCGCTCCTCGTGCTCGACGAGTTCGCGTGGAACCACATGGATGAGCCGACGATCGACTGGTACGAGTCACAGCGTCGCCTGCTCGCCGCGGCCGGCGGCGATCCGCACGGGCCGCACGACCTCGGGGAGTGGCGGGAGCGGCACCGCGACCTTCACCCGTACGAGACGCTGCGCGCTGAGGTCGACGCGCGTTACGAGGAACGCGACTTCGAGTGGCGCCCGTACTTCTATCTGTGGCTGCGCGGGCCCGCGAGCGAGGCTCTGGAGGCGGGCTTGATCGCCGCCGGCGCGATTCGGCCGATCGGCTTCCGCTACGCGGGCGTGAGGAGAGAGACGGTGCGCTCCCCGGCCGATGCGCGGTAGTCCGGGCCGAGCTTCTCCTCGAGCACACGGGCCAGCTCGCCGGAGGCAGCAAGCTCCTGCGTGATGTCGGCGCCGCCGATCAGCTCTCCTTTGACGAACACCTGAGGGATCGTCGGCCAGCCGGAGATCTGCGACAGCTCCTGGCGGATCGCCGGGTCGGCGAGCACGTCGATGCCGGCGACCGGCGCTCCGGCCTCGCGCAGCGCGCGCAGCGCGCGGTCCGAGTTCCCGCACATCACGAACTGCGGCGTGCCTTTCATGAAGACCGCTACCGGTTCGTTCTCGATCACGTCCTGGATCCGCTGGCGGAGCTCGGTCATTCGCTTCCTTTCGTCTTGATTCGCAGTTCATGGATGGTGCCGTCACGCAGCGGCTCGGCGAGCGCCTCGTTGACGAGGCGATGCTGGTCGATGAGCGCGAGCCCTGCGAAGCGCGGGCTCGCGACGGTCACCTGAAAGTGGTCGCCGCCTCCGGTGCGGTCCTCGACGCTCAGCTCCGTGGCGTCGGGGAAAGCTTGCTCGAGCAAGACCTGGAGGGGCTGGGTCGACATCGCCTCCACTCTAGCCACGCTGGTGGGCCAGGTAGTCGAGGAGGTCGGAGCGCGTCAGCACGCCGATCGGCCTCCCTTTGCTGGCGATCACGACCGCGTTGGTCTTGCCGGTCAGCGTCGCGAACACCTCGTCGAGCGTGACGTCGGTCTCCACCGCCGCAAGCGGCGGTTGCATCGCGGTCGCGACGTCTTCGTGCAGCGCGTCGGGGTTCTTGAAGACGCGGTCAAGCAGGTCGCGATCCTGCAGCGAGCCGATCACATCTGCGAGGGACTGGACGTCGCCGTCCCGCACGACCGGAAGCTGGGAGATCGAGTACTGTTGCATGACGTCGATCGCCTCGCCGACCTTCTGGTGCGCTGCGATCGTGATCAGCGCCGGAACCTCGATCTCCTCGATGCGTTTCGAGTGCAAGAGCTCGGAGGCCGTCGGGGCGGGAACTCGCCGTTCGGCGAAGCCGTGCTCGAGCATCCAGTTGTCGTCGTAGAACTTCGACATGTACGAGCGGCCCGAGTCGGGAATCATCGAGAGGATCGTCGCCTCCGGGCCGAAGCGCTTCGCGATCTCGAGCGCAGCCCACACCGTCGTGCCGCCCGAGCCGCCGACGAGCAGGCCCTCCTCGCGGGCGAGCCGGCGTGCTGTCAGGAAGGAGTCGCGGTCGGAGACGCGCACCCACTCGTCCACCACCGTTCGGTCCATCGTCTTCGGCCAGGTGTCCTTGCCGATTCCCTCGACGAGATAGGGATGCACGTCGCGCTCGTCCTGCGCGGTGTAGACGGAGCCTTCGGGATCGGCGCCGACGATCAGCACGTCGGAGCCACGCTCCTTGAAGTACCGGCCGACGCCGGAGATCGTTCCGCCGGTGCCGACGGAGATCACGATCGCGTCGATCTCACCGCCGGTCTGTTCCCAGATCTCGGGACCTGTGTGCAGATAGTGCGCCTCGGGATTGGACATGTTCGAGTACTGGTCGGGCTTGAATCCGCCGGGGATCTCTTCGGCGAGGCGGTCCGA
>DATHGN010000004.1:0-9931 GCA_035317565.1 Gaiellaceae bacterium | reverse complement strand
CGGTACTGGTCGTAGGAGGAGTCGAAGATCAACGCACGCGCGGGCGCAGCCGAGTTACCCGCAGGAGGCGGGACGCGCTCGATGATCGCGTCGAGCACATCCTCGACGCCCTCGCCGGTCTTCGCCGAGATCCGCAGCACGTGCGACGGGTCGTCGCCGATGAGATCGGCGACTTCCGCCGCCGCCGCCTCGGGGTCCGCCTGCGGCAGGTCGATCTTGTTGACGACGGGAACGATCTCGAGGTTGTTCTCGATCGCCAGGTATGCGTTCGCGAGTGTCTGGGCCTGGATTCCCTGAGCGGCGTCGACGACGAGCAATGCTCCCTCGCAGGCTTGCAGGGAGCGGGAAACCTCGTAGGTGAAGTCGACGTGGCCCGGCGTGTCGATCAGGTTGAGCTGGTGGCCCTTCCACTCCACCCGCACGGCCTGCGCCTTGATCGTGATGCCCCGCTCGCGCTCGAGGTCCATCGAGTCGAGGACCTGCGCGCGCATGTCGCGGTCCGCGACGGCGTGCGTGAGCTCGAGGATCCGGTCGGCCAGGGTGGATTTCCCGTGGTCGATGTGGGCGATGATCGAGAAGTTGCGAATGCGGTCCTGGGCCATGGTTTAGCCGCGCTTCAAGCGGTTTCGCAACGCTAGCAACGGCCCGAGCTCACGAACCTTGAGCGCCCGGCACGTGAACAGATAGACGGCAGTGCCGACGACGAGCGCGGTGACGACCGAGACGAGCTGTCCCAGGAACCCGCGCCCGAGAGCGCTGTCGAGCTCGTACCACGTTCCGTAGGCGGCTCCCGCAAGCACGGCCGAAGCCGTCACGATTCGCAGGACCGAGTCCATGATCTGGCCGAAACCGAGCCGACCCAGGCGGCGGCGCATCAGCACGAGCAGGACCGCGCTTCCGGCAACATTGACGAGCGAGGTCGCGAGCGGGATCCCCCACGTCCCGAACCGGTAGAAGATTGCGTCGAGCGCGGCGTTCAGGCAGAGATTCGCGAGCGCGACGCACGTCGGGATCCAGTTCGACTGCAGGCTGAAGAAGCCGCGGTTCAGCAGCAACATCATCCCGTTGAAGAACAGGCCCGCCGAGAACGCGGCGAGCGCGGCCGCGACGACCGGCGTCTGCGCAGGCTCGAAGTGACCGCGCTGGTAGACGAGCCGTGTGATCGGCTCGGCCAGCACGGCGCTGATCACGCCTGCCGGAATGAGCAGGAACGCGATCTGCCGCAGTCCTGACGCAAGCGTGTTGCGAAACCCCGCCTGGTCGCCACGCGCCGAGAGGCGTGCGAGAGACGGAAAGAGGACTGTGGTGATCGCGACGGAGAAGATGCCCTGCGGGAGCATGTAGAGGCGAAACGCCTTGTCGATCGCCGTCGGCGCCAGCGTGGGATCGATCAGCCGCGACGCGAAGATCGAGTCGACGACGGCGTTGAAGTTGATCAGGCCGAGGCCGAGCGTGACCGGCAGCATCAGCTTGAGCACCCGCCAGACCGCCGGGTCCCGCCAGTCGATCAGGACGCGGAGCTTTCCGTCGAGGCCGCGGAGCCACGGCATCGGCAGTAACACCTGGATCACGGTGCCGATCACGATCGAGATCGCGTAGACATAGAGCTTCGCGTCGATCGTGTGCGCGTTCGGCACACCGAGCACGAGCCCGACGATGATCGCGAGGTTCCAGAAGATCGGGCTGAGCGCAGGAACCGTGAAGCGCTCGTAGCTGTTGAGGATCCCGACGACGATTCCCGACACGCCGAGCAACGCGACGATGGGAAAGAGCACGCGGGAGAGGCCAATCGCGAGCTGCTTGTCCCCGCCGGGATCGCCGAACAGCCCGATGACCCACGGCGCGATCACGATGAAGATCGCGGTGAGCGCGCTCAGCCCGAGCAAGACGATCCAGAAGAGGCTCGCGGCGACACGCCATGCCCGCTGGCGCTCGCCCCTCTCCTGTAGTTCGGTGAAGACCGGGACGAACGCCGACGACAGAGCCGCGTCGGCGACGAGCGCCCGGATCAGGTTCGGCACCTGGAAGGCGACCGTGAACGCGTTGATCTTGCCGGCGGCGCCGAAGTAGTACGCGGCCACGACCTCCCGGATGAGGCCGGCGATCCGGGAGAGGCCCGTGGCGAGCGAGAAGATCGCCGTCGACCTCGCGAGCCGCCGGCCTGAGTGCTCGTCCACGCGGCGAGTATAGGGAGGGCGCTGAACGGCACAGCCGGGGCTCTGAGCGCCTTTGGTACCATCCTCGCGCCCGCGGATTGCGGGCCTTTTCACGCGATGCCGAACATCAACCAACAGAAGAAGCGCGTTCGCTCAGCCGCCAGGCAGCGGCTCGAGAACCTGCGCTACCGCTCGACCGCGAAGACGTTGGCGAAGCGTCTCGAAGCTGCGGTCGCAGCCGGGGACAAGAACCAGGTCGAGGCCGAGCACCGCGCCCTCGTGCGCTGGCTCGATCGCTCCGCGGCCCGGGGCGCGCTGCACCGGAACACCGCCGCGCGCCGCAAGGCGCAGGCCGCCCGGCTCGTCTCCGCGCCGAAGCGCTAGCTCGCGACCGCGGCCTCTCGGGGCCGCGTGATGTCGATCAGAGCACGCTCGAGCTCGAGGTCGACGGCGAGCCGAGAGCCACCCTTGACGGCGTGGTCGAGCTCCGCGAGCCTCACGACCGCTCCGCGCAACTCATCCGAGTCGTAGTTGCGGGACTGCGCGAAGAGCTTCTCGACATAGAACGGATGCCGCTTCAGGCGCGACGCCGCCTCGCGAGCGCTCAACCCTTCATCGGCGAGCCGCTGGCAGTCGCGCACCCGGCCGACGTGCGCGACGAGCAAGCCAATGAGTGATGGAACCGTGCGTGACACGGAGTCGCCCGAGCGTTCGATCAGTGTCTGGCACGAGGTGAGGGCAGCTGCCAGGTCACGACGGCCCCACGCGTCGGTGAGCTCGTACCCCGGCACTTCGGCGCAACCCGCTGCAAGCTGCTCGACCTCGGAGACGCCGACCGGGTCCGCCCCCGCCCACGTCGCGATCTTGTCCACCTCGCTCGAGAGCTCCTCCGGATCCTCCCCGACCACCTCGACGAGCAGCCGGACGGCTTCCTGGTCGATCGTGACGCCGCGGTCCGAGAATTGCTTCGTCACCCACTCGGGCACGCGTCGCTTCGGGACGTCGTAGACGAGCAGGTCGCCGGCCTTTGCACATGCCTTGGCAAGTGCCGAGTCCTTCTTCAACTCCGCTGCGACCAGTGCGAGCACGGTGTCCGGGGCGGGGCTGCCGAGGTACGCGGCGATCGCCTTCGTGTCCGCGGCCTTCCAACGCTCCACGTCCTCGACGACCACGAGGCGCCGGCCGCCGCCGAGGAGGCCCATCGAGTTGCAGGCCGCCACCGCGTCGTCGCCACCCGCGTCGTTCGCGGACAGGAGCTCGACGCCCTCCTCGCCGATCCGGTCGCGCAACCGGCGAAGCGCACGGTGGATCTTCGGCCGGTCTCGGCCGGTGATCAGGTAGACAGGCTTGAGCTCCGTCGTCGCCACCTCGGCCAAGCATAGGCGCCGAGGAGGAAGACCCCTGCGAGCACGAGAACGAGGGTCCGCGTCGACGTGATCTGCGCGATCGGCAGGCCGCCGACGGCCCGGGCGACCGCGACGAGGTACGCGGCGCACCAGCCGTTGAGCCAGGCGAGCGTTGCCGCCGCGCCACCCGAGATCGGCGCGACCGCTGCCGCCGCGAGTGCCAGAGCCAGGAGCGGCACGACTGCCGGCGCGGCGAGCGCGTTCGCCGGCACTGTCAGGACCTGGAGGGAATGAAACTGCAGCCAGGCGATCGGCGCGGTCGCCAGCCCGCAGGCGGCCGACACCGCGACCACGGTCCGCAGCCGCGGGCCCAACGGATATCCCTCGAGAAAGCGCTCGAAGCGCGGAACGAGGACGAAGATCGCGAGCACCGCGACAAACGAGAACTGAAAGCCGGCGTCGAGGAGCGCGTACGGGTTCCAGGCGAGCAGAACGATCGCCCCGACGAGCAGCAGATGCCAGCGGTCGGCCGCGCGCGCGGTGAGCCAGGCGAGCGAGCCGAGCGCACCGGCGACCCCGGCGCGGATGACCGAGGGCTGGGCGCCGACCGCGAGGACGTAGGCCCCGATCGCCGCGAGCGCGCCGAGCTGGCCGAGCAGGCGCGGCAGGCCGAGCAGCCAGGTGAGCAGCACCGCACTGGCTGCGACGAGCGCGACATTCTGGCCGGACACCGCGAGCAGGTGATAGAGGCCCGACGCGCGGAAGCTGCGACGCAACTCGTCCGAGAGACCGTTGTCCTCGCCGAGCACCACGCCTTCGATGACTGCGGCGCGTTCACCGTGGAGCCCCCGCGCGACCGAATCCCGCAAACGTCGTCGAACCGCGTCGGCGACGCCGCCGATTCCGTCGCGACGACCGACGATCCTCCAGTCGTCGACACGCAGGACGACGTGGACGCCGTGCCGGCGCAGCCAGGTTCGCTCGTCGAACCCGTTCTCGGCGCCGCGTGGCGCAGTCACGATCACGAGCGCGTCCAGGATCGCTCCCTGAGGAGGTGCGCGTCCGCGCGGCAGCTTCAGCAAGACCGGCTCGTGCAACGTCAACCGGCCGAACCGCTTGACGACGGCAGGCGTACGAATCTCGTACTTACCGGCATGCACAGGGCCCGTGACGACCAGCTGTACACGTCCTGCGGTGTCGATTCGCGAGCTCAACGGGCTGTGATCGAGCGCGTCGAGACGGCTGCTTCCCCAGCACCAGCCGAGCAACGCGAGTGCGCCTGCGACGAGCAGCAACCGCTGCGGCCCTGAGACACCAAAGGCGGCCAACCCGACCAGACCAGCGAGGACGAGTGCGACGCCGCCGTTCACCCGCACCGCGTTCGCGGCCGCGAGACCGAGACAGAGCGAAGCCGCGAGCAGCTGCGGGGAGCGGCGGGCCGCGACGAGCTCACTCACGGCGCGACCAGGTCGCGGAGCGTCTCGAGCCGCGCGGGCCCGATGCCCGAGATCGCATCGAGCTCGTCGGCGGACCCGAACGCCCCGTGCTTCTGGCGGTAGTCGAGGATCTTCTGTGCGGTGACCGGGCCGACGCCAGGCAGTGCGTCGAGCTGCTCGAGCGTCGCGCTGTTCAGATGGACCGGGCCCGAGGCCGCGCCGCCGCCCGGCGTCGGCGCGCTTGCGGCCGCCAACCCGCGCCTGGGCACGACGATCTGCTCTCCGTCGGCGATCCGGGCGGCGAGATTGACCAGCTCGATCTGCGCCTTGGGCGTCGGGCCGCCGGCGCGCGCGACCGCATCGGCCACGCGCGACCCGTCGCGCAGCCGGTACAGGCCGGGCCTCCGAACGGCCCCGACGACGTCGACGTACAGCATCGTCGAGGAGAGCTGGCTCGTCTTGGTCGACGCGACACGCAGCGGCGGCGCAACCGCCGCAGGCTTCGCGGGCCGGAGCAGGAACCTGCCCGCCAGCACGAACACCAGCAGCAGCACCACGCCTGTGACGACGATACGCCGGCGATCGAGAGCGATCTCTGGCATGTCGCCAATCGTGGCAACGAAAGCGTCACCTGTCCGTGACGATCTTGTGGCGAGAGTGAGCTAGCCGACGACGAGGTTGACGAGCCTGCGCGGCACGACGATCGTCTGGCGGATCTCTCCGCCGTTCAGGTGCGCCTGAACCTTCGGCGACTCCTTCGCGCGTGCGACCAGCTCGTCCTCGGGCAGGTCGACCGGAACCCGGAACCGGTCACGCACCTTCCCGTTGACCTGTACGACCAACTCGAACGTATCGTCTTCCAGGAACGAAGGATCGGCCTGCGGCCACGGCGCCTCCCAGAGACGCTCGTGTCCCAGACGCTCCCACAACTCCTCGGCGATGTGCGGCGCGTACGGCTGGATCAGCGACACCGTCGTCTCCGCGGCAAATCGGGCTGCGGGATCGTCCGGAGACTTCGACAGGTCGTTGACGAGCTCCATCACCGCGGCGATCGGTGTGTGGAACTGTTGCCGCCGCCCGAGGTCGTCCGTGACTCGCGCGATCGTGCGATGGACGCGACGCGTGAGTGCACCATCGTCCGGTGTGCCCCCGACCGGCGCATTGTCGGCCACCTCGCCGACCAGGCGCCAGACCCGTCGCAGGAACCGCTGCATCCCTTCGACTCCGGACGCAGTCCACTCCATGTCCTGGTCGGCAGGACCGATGAACAGGATCGAGAGCCGTGTCGCATCGGCTCCGTACATCTCGACCAGCTTGTCGGGTGTCGCAGAGCCGCCCACGCGCTTCGAGATCTTCGCACCACCCTGCGTGACGAAGCCGTTGCCGAAGAAGCGCTTGAACGGCTCGCGGTGAACGCTCAGATCGAGCTCGTTCAACACCTTCTGGAAGTAGCGGGCATAGATCAGGTGCACCGTCGAGTGGTCGAGACCACCGGTGTAGTGGTCGACCGGCATCCAGTAGTCCGCCAACTCTCGGTCGTACGGCGCCTGGTCGTTGTGGGGATCGCAGTAGCGCAGGAAGTACCACGACGAATCGACGAAGGTGTCCATGGTCTCGACCTCGCGGCGTCCTTCCTTGCCGCACTGGGGACACGGAACGCGAACCCAATCCTCGGCCTGCGCCAGCGGCGGGATTCCCTTCGGCTTGTAGTCCTCGACCTCGGGCAGGATCACGGGCAGCTCTTCCTCCGGCACGGGAACGATCCCGCAGTCGTCGCAGTAGACGATCGGAATCGGGCAGCCCCAGTACCGCTGACGGGAGTAGCCCCAGTCGCGCAGGCGGTAGCTCACTGCAGGCTGTCCACGTCCCCGGCCGCCCAGCCACTCGACGATTGCCTTTGCCCCCTCTTCGTGCGGCAGGCCGGAGAACTGGGCCGAGTCGACGAGCTTCTCCTCGTCGTCGACCACGAGCTTGATGGGCAGGTCGAACCGTTCCGCAAACTCCCGATCGCGGTCGTCGTGCGCGGGCACGGCCATGATCGCGCCGGTGCCGTAGTCCATCAGGACGTAGTCCGCGACCCAGATCGGAATCCGGGCGTCGTTGACCGGGTTCGTCGCGAAGAAGCCGGTAAAGACGCCGGTCTTGGTTCCTGCGGCACGCTCTTCGGCGGGCCGGGCGCCCGCCTTGCGGACGTAGGCCCGGATCTCCTCCCCGTTGGGGGATTGGTCGGCCAGCCGGTCCACGAGCGGATGCTCTGGAGCAAGGACGAAGAACGTCGCGCCGTACAACGTGTCGGGGCGAGTCGTGAACACCGGGATGTCGATGTCGAGCTCGTCCACGCGGAAGAGGATCTCGGCGCCTTCCGAGCGGCCGATCCAGTTGCGCTGCATCGTCAGGACGCGCTCCGGCCAGTCCAGCTCCTTCATCTCGTCGATCAGGCTGTCGGCGTAGGCGGTGATGCGGAAGAACCACTGCTCGAGCTTGCGCGCTTCGACCTCATAGCCGCACCGCTCGCAGCGGCCGTTCTTGACCTGTTCGTTCGCCAGCACGGTCTGGTCGTTGGGGCACCAGTTGACCAGCGCGGCCTTCCGGTAGGTGTGACCGCCCTCGAAGAACTTCAGGAAGAGCCACTGCGTCCAGCGGTAGTACTCGGGCTCATGGGTGGAGAGCTCGCGTGACCAGTCGATCGCCCAGCCGATCCGCTTCATCGTGCGCCGGATCGACACGATGTTCCGCTCGACGATGGCACGAGGATGCTCGCCCTCCTTCAGCGCAGCGTTCTCCGCGGGCAGCCCGAAGGAGTCGTAGCCCATCGGCCTCAGGACCTCGGAACCGGTGCGCCGGTAGAAGTGGGTGAGCACGTCGCCGAGCGTGTACACCAGGACGTGGCCGATGTGCAGCGTCCCGGACGGGTACGGCAGCATCTCCAGCACGTAGGACTTGCGCTCGTTACGAGGCGCACCCGGCTCCGGGTTCGGCACCTCGAAGGCGCGGCTCTCGTCCCAGATCCGCTGCCACTTCGTCTCGACTGTCTGCGCGTCGTACCTGTCCATGTCCGTCCTCTAGAAACGAAAAAGCCTCTCAGGTGAGAGGCCGTGGGGAGCTGGCGCGGCTTTCGCCACGGTGGCTCCCTTCCCTACAGAAGCAGCTCCTTCATGCCTTCGAACTCTAGCAGCGTTACAGTCGGGGCCATGAGCGATTACACCCATCTCAACCTCAAGGACGCCGAGGATCAGGCACCGAACTTCGGCCTTTCGCCGGACCTCGAGTTCCGGATGGCCCGCGTCCCGCTGGGCCTCGAGCACTCGGGTATCAGCTATTGCCGCGTGTCCCCCGGTTTCCGGCTGCCGTTCGGCCACAAGCACAAGAACCAGGAGGAGATCTACGTCCTCGTCAGCGGCGGCGCGCGGATGAAGATCGAGGACGAGGTCCGAGACCTCGAGCCGTGGGACGCGGTTCGCGTCCACAAGGACACGATGCGGAGCATGGAAGCGGGCGACGAGGGTGCCGTGTTCCTGATCGTGGGCGCCCCGAACACCGGTCCGGGCGACGCCGAAATGGTTCAGGAGTGGTGGAGCGACTAACGGGCTGATCGAGCTCTTCCCCGACACGGCAGCCGTCGAGAACGGCGAGCTCGTGGTGGGCGCAGTCCGTGCGTCGGCCCTCGCGGAGGAGTTCGGCACGCCGCTCCTCGTGTACTGCCGGGAGACGATTCTCGCCCGGGCGCGCGCGTATAAGAGAGTGGATCCCGAAGCGCTCGTCGTGTACGGAACGAAGGCGTTTCCCAACGTCGCGCTGCTCCGGCTTTTCGCCGCGGAGGGTCTGGGGGCCGACGTCTCTACGCGCGGCGAGCTCGAGTTCGCGTTGCGCGCAGGGATGCAAGGCGAGCGGATCGTGTTCCACGGCAACAACAAGTCGGAAGAAGAGCTCCAGGCAGCAGCCGAGGCCGGCGCACTCGTGGTCATCGATGCGCTCGACGAGGTTGCGCGGGCGAAAGCGGCAGGCGTTCGAACCGTGCTCGTCCGCCTCACTCCGGGCATCGACGCGGAAACGCACCGTGCGATCCAGACCGCCCACGCGGAATCGAAGTTCGGGCTCGTCGCCGACGACGCGCTCGCGGCGGTCAGGGACGCGCTCGCCTCGGTGCTCGACGTCGCCGGGCTCCACGTGCATATCGGCTCGCAGCTGACGCGAAGCGCGGAGAGCCTGCTCGCGGTCGAGCGGCTTGCCAATGTCGCGGCAAACTGCCAGGCCGAGCTCGGCTGGGCGCCGCGCCTCTTCGACCTCGGCGGCGGCCTCGCGGTTCGTCATGCTCTGAACGAGAGCGTCCCGCAGGAAGAAGAGTTCGCGCGAGAGCTGCTCGCACGTCTACGTGCACACTGGACCGAGCCGGCGCGTGCGATCTTCGAACCGGGCCGCTCGCTCGTCGGCCAGGCCGGGCTCACGCTCTACCGGATCGGCGTCGTCAAGCGCACGACAGGCGTGGCCTATGCGGCGATCGACGGGGGCATGTCCGACAACCCGCGCCCGCAGCTCTACGGATCGCGCTACGAGGCACTCCTTGCGAACCGTGCCGAAGAGGAACCGGTGGCGACGTTCCGGATCGCCGGCAAGCATTGCGAGTCCGGCGACGTGCTCATCGAGAGCGTCGAGCTGCCGGAGCCGCGCCGGAACGACCTGCTTGCGGTTCCCGCCACCGGGGCCTACACCCTGGCAATGGCGTCGAACTACAACGGCGTCCCGCGCCCGGCCGTGGTGCTCGTGACGGACGGCGACGCCGAGCTGATCCGCCGGCGCGAGTCGCTCGACGACCTCCTCGCGTTCGAGACCTAGAGGGCTGATGCGAAATTCGGCCGACGTCGGGGGCGCTCCAGACCAAGCCGGGCAGTGCGGTCGTTCGCGGTGCGTAGCGGCGCTACGTGCCGCGGGCGGGCGTGCTGATCCGGCGCCGTGTCTGGTGCGTCATCCGGCCCGGCGGAATTTCACATCAGGC
>DATHGN010000003.1:0-36220 GCA_035317565.1 Gaiellaceae bacterium | reverse complement strand
CGATGCGAGCGAGGTGTTCGCGTGCGACGTCCGCCGGGATCTCGCCCCGCTGGACGGCCTCGTGCAGGTCCGACAGCGTTTGGGAACGCAGGAGCGTCGGCGCGAGCAGCTTGTGCTTGGCCGGGACCTCGATGTCTGCGCTCGCCAGGTGGAGCACAGCGCTGGAGTCGACGACGAACCTGGTCAACGGGCACCTCCGGATTGGTGTCGGGGAACGGCAGGCGTATTGTCGCCCGGATGATGTTGTCGCGCCGCCGAACGGCCACGGTCGCCGTGGCCGTGGTCGCACTGTGCTGGTGCGGGGCCGCTTCAGCCGGACTCGCTGACCAGAGCGCGCTAGCCAAGCGATTCGCGCCGGTCGTCCGGATCGTCACCCAGGCGAAGGAGTGCGGTCCCGGCGAGCCGTACCTCCCGCTCGACGTCAACGTCCTCTTCGGCGCCGACACGGTCTCGCTGCGCGGCCCGTGGAACCGCACCGACCTGATCTCGATCGCGCCGACGGCAACTCGGGTGGGGAAAGGGCTCTACGGATACCACCTCGACTTCCCGGGGGACGCGCTCACTCCAGGCTGTACGTACGAGCAATGGGCACGCACGATCTCCGCAGGGACGAAGCCGACCGTCTACGCGCACGTCGTCACCCAGGCGGGGCGTCCGGGGAAGCTGGCGTTGCAGTACTGGTTGTTCTACGCCTTCAACGACTGGAACAACTTCCACGAAGGCGACTGGGAGATGATCCAGCTCCTCTTCGACGCATCGACTCCCGCGGCCGCCCTGGACCAGCGTCCGGTCGAGGTCGGATACAGCCAGCACGAGGGTGCGGAGCGGGCGAGCTGGGATGACAGCAAGCTCGAGCTCGTCGACGGCACCCATCCGGTCGTGCATGTCGCGGCCGGTTCGCACGCGAACTTCTTCGGTGAGGCCCTCTATCTCGGCAGTGCGGCCTCGGAGGGAGTTGGTTGCGACGACACCAGAGGGCCCACGTCTGACATTCGGCCGGTCGTGCGGACGATTCCGACGGACAGGACCGAGGCACGTGCCGCGTTTCCCTGGATCGGGTTCGAGGGTCGTTGGGGCGAGCTCCAGCGGGCGTTCTACAACGGTCCGACGGGCCCGAACCTCAAACGGCAGTGGACCGAGCCGGTCCAGTGGGCGGAGGGCTGGCGCAGCCGAAGCTACGCAGTTCCAGCAGGGGGCGTGCTGGGGACCCGGTCAACCGATTTCTTCTGCGGCGCTGTCGGCGGAGGGTCCGAACTCCTGCGGCGACTCGTGCACGAGCCGCGGGGGGTCCTCCTCGTGCTCACTGCGCTCATCGCGCTCTCGGCGTTCGCGCTCTCGCGCGTCACCTGGCGACCGACCGCGCCGCTCCACCTGGCACGTCGTCGGGCCTGGGGTCAGATCATTGCCGCGGCCGGACGCATGTACCGCCGGCGGATGTCGCTCTTCGTGGGAATCGGGCTGCTCTTCGTACCGATCGCACTGCTCATCGCGCTCCTGCAGACGGTCGTGACCAGGGCATCGAGCGTCGCAGGCATCTCGACCGGAGGCGAGGGGGGAGGGCTGCTCGTCCTCCTCGTCGTCGCCGTCGGGACCGCGCTGACCCTGCTCGCGCTCGGCTTCGTCCAGATGGCCACGGCGTGGGCACTCGTGGAGATCGATGCCGGACGGCCGGTCGGGGCCTTGCGTGCCTACCGGCTCGCGGCCGGCAGCCTCAGGTCCCTGTTCGTCGCACTGATGATCGCCGTCCTCGCAGTCTTGCTCTTCACCGGCTCTCTGGTCCTGATTCCGATCGCGGTTTGGCTGGCCGTTCGTTGGGCGCTAATCGCCCCCGTGATCGAGCTGGAGGGTCTCTCCCCATTCGAGGCGTTGCGACGGAGCGGACGCCTCGTTCGGCAAAAGTGGTTGAAGGTCGGGTCACTCACCATTCTCGGGGCGGCGATCGCGCTCGTGGCCGGGCCACTCTTGGGCGCACTCCTGATCCTCGTGACGAACGCGCCGCTTCCCATAGTCGACGTCGTCGCCGGGATCGTCTACGCGGTGACGCTGCCGTTCGTCGCCCTCACGACGGCATATGTGTACTTCGACATGAGAGTGCGCGACGAGCTCGCAGGGCCGGTGGATGATCAGCTGTCCGCGGAGATCAGCCTCGAGGACGGAGTCGCTACACGCCGGTCTGCGCCGCAAGGCGCCCGGACTTGACCGCTTCGACGAAGGAGTCGAAGTCACGTTCGTTCTGGTCGGCGTACTCGGCGGCGAAGTCGGCGATCGCCCTGTCGAATGCGTTGCCTTTGCCCAGGTACGACGCGATCGCGATTCGGTCGCCCCAGCGGGCATGCGCGCGGGCGAGCGTGGCTCCGCACAGCCGTGCGTAGAGCGTCGCCCCCGGCACCCGGAAGGTCTCCACGTCGACGCCGCCCTTCCAGTCGTGGAACTGGCGCACGTAGTAGTGGCGGAGCGAGCCGTCGGTGACTTTGACACGGAACCAACCGAGGAAGATGTCGCTGGCCGCTTGCATCAACCGTTGACCCACCACGACCCGCCTGCCGTGCTCGGCGTGCTCGCTCTTGCCGACGAATCGCTCCAACACCGACGCTTGTGCCTCCTTCGACTGTAGGAACAACGGATCTTGATCGTCTCGGCCCACGAAGAGATGGATCCAGGCGCGGGTGCCGACGCTGCCGACGCCGACGATCTTGCGTGCGCTGTGGACGTATTCGAACTCCTCGATGGGATGGTGGTGGTCGGAAAGGGATTGTCGGTATCTCTGGACCGACGAGCGAATCTGTTTTTCCAGCTCGCCGGAAGTCGTCCCAGGATCGGCCAGGTCGTCGAAAGGCACGACGAGCGGGGGGTCCGCGACGATCCTCAGCTTTCCATCGACCTCGTCAGCCCGCTTCGCGAAGACCCGCGTGCTGTCGCGCGTCCTCGCCTTCGCGACGTCCTCTTCCGCCTCCCTCGCCTCCTTCTTGCCAATTCGTCCCTCGGCGGCCTCGGTGTGGACCCAGTCCAGGACCTCTTCGATGTCGAGGTGGTCGTACCAGACGTCGAGGGTCCCCATGTTTGCCGCGCGCCGCATCACGTTCCGATATTCGCCGACGCCCGCCCTGACGATCGCTCGCCGGTCGGAGGCGGCGAAGCCGCGGTCGCGACCCAGGATCTCGCAGCTTGCTGCAAGTCGCTTCACGTCCCATTCCCACGGACCGGGAAGCGTTTCGTCGAAATCGTTGATGTCGAACACGAGCTGCCGCTCGGGCGATCCGAACACGCCGAAGTTCGATAGGTGTGCGTCGCCGCACAGCTGCACGTTGACGCCGGACCGCGGGGTCGACGCCAGGTCCGCTGCCATGATCAGCGCCGCTCCTCGAAAGAACGTGAACGGCGACGCGAGCATCCGTCCGTTACGGATCGGGACGAGCTCCGGAACCCGGCTCTCGCACTGCTCTTCGAGGAGTGCGACGGGATCAAGCCGATCCGTCGCAGGTTCCCACGTGCGATGGCTCGACCTCGGCGCCCCCTGGCGCGCGGCCTTCCCTCTTGCGACCCGCTCGTCCGCGCTGAAGTACACGTGTCGTCTTGCACGCGCGACCGGGGCCGGAGCACTTGCAGCGGGATGTCGCGCCGAACGGCCGAGGTTCTTGGACTCGGTGGGGCGCGCGCTTCGGCTCATTCCGATCTCCTCCGCAGTGTGCCCCCGACCCGGACTGGGGCCTTCATCCAATCGGGGTGATCGCCGCCGGTGGGGGACGGACCTAAGCGGTCAGACTGTACGTACCTCTGGCGATCAGGATGGCTCCGATCACCATCAGCATCACAAGGACGATCGTGCGGGAGTTGCCAATCAGCCACAGCTTCCACCTGGCGAGCGTCTCCTCGGACCGTTCCGGCGCGGCGATCGCAACGACAATCGGAGCGGCGATCGTGGTGATCGAGGCCAGAGCAAAGACGACGAAGGCGACACCGGCATCGAGACTTGTGATGTTCGCCTTGAGGATCTCGGCTACGGCAACCACACAGAGCGAATACGTGAGCATCAAGGACCCCACCCCGATGGCAAACGACCAGTGCATCCGATCCAGCCGGTCAAGCCAGGCGGGCGCCGAGTGGGTCGAGCCCTTTCTCCGGCGATAGGCGACCGTGGATCCCACCAAGAGCAGGCAGCCGAGCAAGACTTCGAGCGCCGAGGCAACACGCGACGGATCCGTCTGCCTCGAGCTGAAGTTCTGTCCTTGGAGGACGGTGACCGTGAGTACGCCGATCACCGCAATTGCGATCAGCCATCCGGCAACGAATGAAAGCGCGCGCCGCCGGCCGTTCGACATGCTCAGCAAGAGGATGACCGTCACGACGGAGACAGGGCTTGTGAAGGCGATCGCCAAACCGAGCGCTGCGACTTCAGCGATCAGCGTCCCCACGGCACTTGACCATAGCGACAGTGGATCTGTCACTCAGGAATCGTCGAACTTGACTCATCTGCGCTAATCCGGCCAATAAGCTCCCCCATACCTTGGTCACGCCGGCACGGTGGCCAGGGCTTCCCCGGCTAAGGCCAGGTGGCTGCCGTGCCGGCGATGCACGTCCTCCCGCGTTTGTTGCGATAATCCGGCGGCCGTGGCGAAGATCGGTGTACTAGTCGCTGCAATTGGAATCGCGTTCGCGCTTCCGGCGCGCGCCGACGCGATCGACCACGTCGTGCTCGACATCTCGCCTACCCGGATCGCAGCGCCCGCCGCAGTCAAGGCAAGCAAACAGGAACGAGCCCGACTCAGACAGCTCGCGCCGTGGAGGCTCGACGGTCGGATAGTCGGCCGCGACTTCTATCGCCCTGGCGACGCGGAGATCTTTGGCGTCTCGCTGACGCGGTCCTTCTCGAACGGCCACGAGCTACACGCCTTCAGGGCTGCGCCCAGACAGACCACCACCTTCGACGGCGAGCGCGGCCGTTTGGAAGCGCGATTCGGCAAGACACTGGTCATCAACATGGAAATCGTGGCGACGAGTGCGCCGCACCCGGCCGAACCGCCTCTGCCTTGTCGCGGCGCTTTCGCCGAGGTCGCGGTCAGGCTGCGCGGCACGTTCGTCCTTCGAACCGGCACCAGGTTTTTCAGGACGATCCGTCGCGCCGGCCTGACCGGCGTGGTGAACTTCAACTCCGGTGGAGTGGTCGACTGCACGCCGCAACCGTCGACCGAGTGCGGGGACTCGAGCACGCTCTCCGTCTCCCAAGGTGCAGACGCAGCGCTGCTGATGTCACCGGACCAGAACGGCTGGGCGTCACTCAGCGTCGCGGAACGGAGCGCTGCCGCAGCCACGGCCTACACGTGGTATCACGTGATGTATGCCCTCGGCTCCAATCCACTCTCCGGCCAGCTACCGACCATCGCCGCCCACCTCACCGGGCCGCTCCCGATCCAGGGCAGTGGCACGTTTACGGCTCAAGAGACGTCGACCGAATTGGACGGCGCCTGCCGCAACACCTCGACGACGGGAACGTTCGACGGCACGTTTCGCGCCCGGTTCGCGGGGTGGGGAGTGCGGACGGTGAGATTGAGCCCCGCCGATTACGCTAGCTACAGCGAGGAGCGTCATGGCTGAGGTACTCCTTTTCCACCACGCGCAGGGACAGACGGCGGGGTTCCTCGCTTTCGCCGACGAGCTGCGCGCTGCCGGGCACGTCGTTCATGCCCCGGATCTCTACGACGGTAAGACGTTCACCGACCTGAACGAAGGTGTCGGGTACGCGCAGGAGGTTGGCTTCGGGACGATTGCCGAGCGCGGTCGACTCGCCGCCGACGACTTGCCGAACGAGCTCGTCTACGCCGGGTTCTCGCTCGGGGCGATGCCGGCGCAGATGCTCGCCCAGACGCGTCCGGGCGCCAAAGGCGCGCTGCTGTTCTCCTCTGCCATTCCGGCCTCTGAGTTCGGAGGCTCCTGGCCGCAGGGAGTCCCGCTTCAGATTCACATGATGGAAGGCGACGAGTGGGCGCTGGAGGATCTACCCGCCGCGCGAGAGCTCACCGAGACGATCGATGGTGCGGAGCTGTTCCTCTACCCCGGCGATGGACACCTGTTCGCCGACAACAGTTTGCCGGACTACGACGAGAGTGCCGCAATGTTGCTCGAGCAACGCGTCCTCGCTTTTTTGAAGGACGTCGAGTAGGCGACACCCTCGCGTCGAGGTCTTGGATGTTCTAGGGTCGCCTGAGCGTGACTAGGCTCTGAGAATCGGCTCTCATAGATCGGAGGTTTTCGATGTCCTGGAACCTGAAGGGCAGTTACGTCGAAACGTGTTCGTGCGATCTCATTTGCCCGTGTAACGCTTCATTCTCCCATGGCGCGACCTACGACTTCTGTCGCGTGACGCTCGTCTTCAACATTCGCGAGGGTGAGATCGAAGGCACAGACATTGGCGGACTCAGCGTTGCAGCAATCGCCGACACGCCGAAGGTGATGACGGACGGGAATTGGCGCCTCGGGATGTTCATCGACGAGCGCGCGACAGACGAGCAGGCAGACAAGCTCACGCAGGTCTTTGGCGGCCAACTTGGCGGCCCGATGGCGGCGTTGGTGCCACTGGTCGGGGAGATGCTCGGTGTCGAACGAGCGGCGATCGAGGTGCAAGACGACGGCCTTCGCCACAGCGTTCGGGTTGGGGACGTAATCGATTTCGAGGTCGAGGACATCGTGCCCTTTGGTGTTGAGAACGGTCAGCCGATTCGGCTCCAGGGCATGTTTCACCCGGCGGGGTCTGACCTGACAATCGCGGAGGCGACCCGCTCGAAGATCAACGCCTTCGGGATCGAGTACGAAGGCAAGAGCGGTATCTCTACCTCCGAGTTCTCCTGGGCGGCTTGAAAATTCCGCGTTCGTGATTCCCGAGTCGCAGCCGGAGCAGACCGAGCACGGGCTGCTCCCGAAGGGCGAGGGGTGGTTCGTCCTCAACATGCGCGACGCAGTCTGGCGTCACGTCGACGGCCGTGGCGCCGTCTCCCTCGTGCTCGACGACTTCGAAAACGAGCCGCAAGCCGAACAGGTCGGGGTCAATCCCTTCGTCCTCAACCCGGGCGAACCGATGTCCATGTACCACTGGGAGGCTGATCAAGAGGGCTTGCTCGTCGTCTCGGGCGAAGCAGTTCTGGTCATCGAAGGCGAGGAGCGGCCACTGCGGGCCTGGGACTTCGTGCATTGCCCGCCGAACACGAAGCACGTGGTCATCGGAGCAGGAACCGGACCGTGCCTCGTGATCGCAGTTGGCGCTCGGGAACACTCAGCCGAGCCCGACTCGCTTGGCTTCCCCGTCGACGAAGTCGCGAAGCGCTACGGAGCGAGCGTGGAGGAGGACACGATGGACGGGGGCGTGGCGTACGCGTCGGTCCCGAGCCGCGAGCCGACGGCGCATCGCGACGGCTGGCTTCCCGAGTAGCTCTCGGCCCGCGAACGCGGCAATGGGAATTGACCGCGTAATGGCACACACAGGTGCGGAACCCCCGTTTCCACAATCGTCCGCTTCGGCCGTGGCTTCGGGGTCAGACCCCAAGACGCGTCCGTACCGGAGCGGGCCGCGTCCGGCCTGCTGTGAATCAGCCGTAGCCGGCTCAGCGCCAGTGACGTCACTGGCGGGACGTTATCCGCGACACCTGCTTCGCCAAGTAGTGCTGCTCTGGAACGTTCGTCGTACGACTTGCGGCTGCGCGATAGTGCACGAGCGCCGCGTCGGGGTCCCCGGCCATCTCGAGCAGATGCGCACGCACCGCGTCAAGGCGGTAGTGACCGTCGAGCCGGTCGTCGACCTCGTCGAGTAACGCCAGCCCCGCCGACGGGCCGTGGGCCATGGCAGCTGCAACGGCCCTGTTGAGCGTCACGACCGGGTTGCCCGTCATCTGCTCCAACAAGCCGTACAGCGCATAGATCTGCGGCCAGTCGGTGTCGTCGGCTTGTCGTGCCTGGTCGTGAAGGGCGGCGATGGCGGCCTGGAGCTGGTACTCGCCGACAGACCCCTTGCTCATGGCGCGGTTGATCAACGAAACCCCTTCGGCGATGAGCGCCTGATCCCACAGAGCTCGATCCTGCTCCGGCAACGGGATCAATTCGCCTGCGGCGTTGGTCCGCGCGCGGCGTCTGGCATCAGTCAGCAGCATGAGGGCAAGGAGACCGGTGACCTCACCGTCTTCGGGAAGCAGTCGCTGCACCAACCTGGTCAGTCGGATCGCCTCATCCGACAACTCGGTGCGGTGCAGCTCGTTGCCGCTGCTTGCGGCATACCCCTCGTTGAAGATGAGGTACAGCACATGCAGTACCGTGCGCAGTCTGTCCGTCTGTTCGTTGCGTGTCGGCATCTGGAACGGCACACCGGAAGCCTTGATCCGCTGCTTTGCCCTCGCGATGCGCTGAGCCATAGTCGCCTCGGGCACCAGGAACGCGCTCGCGATCTCCGCGGTGGTCAGTCCGCCGACCGCGCGCAAGGTCAGTGCGATCGCCGAGGCCGGGGTCAGTGCCGGATGGCAGCACATGAACAACACGATCAACGTGTCGTCTTGGTCGGAGACCTCAGCCGCTGGCGGCTCCTGCAGCGCCGTCAGGGTCTCCCGCTTCCTCCGCGACTGCTCACTTCGCAGCTGATCGATCAGCCGGCGCTCGCCGGTCTGAATGAGCCACCCGCGCGGCTCAGCGGGAACACCCTCGCGCGGCCAGTGGTCGGCGGCGGCCAGCAGCGCCTCCTGGACGGCGTCCTCGGCAGCATCGAAGTCGCCGAATCTCCGGGTGAGCACGCCGAGGACCTGCGGCGCCAATTCGCGCAGCAGGTCCTCGACTGGGGCGGGCACGTTCAGCGGTCGTCACCCACGTGCTGAAGCCACTCCTCCATCTCGGCAGCATCGGACGGCGCCTGGTCCATGACCTGCCGGACCTGGATCGGCTGCTGGGTCGCAGCCCCTCCGGGGCCTGGCACCGCTGAGATCTTGGCCGCGATCTCGATCGCGCGGGCCTCCGACTCCACGTCGACGATCTGATAGCCGGCGAGCCACTCCTTGAACTCCTGGAACGGCCCATCGGTCACGACCGGCGCAGTCAGGCCGTCGGACGTCACGATCTTCGCCAGATCGGGCCCGGTCAGGACTTCGGATTCGACCAGCTCCCCGCTGCTGACCAGTTCCTGGTGCAAGGCGCGGTAGTAGTCCAGATGCGCCGTGATCTCCTCCGGCTCCCATTCCTCCATAGGCGTCTCGCAGACGCCTCCCTGGAAATCGACGACCAACAGGTATCTCGCCATCTCACCGTCTCCTTTCCGCGTTCGACATTGTCATCAGTAGAACGGAGCACCCCGTCCGTTCTCGACATCGCGTTAGGCGAAGTCGGTGTCGTCAAGTCCAGGCAGCGTCGCGCTGCTGTCCAGGCAAAGTGCGAGATACAGCGCTGTGCCGGGGTCGCCGGTCCACAGCGAGTAGTGGCCGCGGCCGAGTGCACGTCGTTCTCGCTCGACCTGAGCAACGGCATGCATTGCGAACGCTCGAGCGCGCTCGAGCCAGAGCTCGTCGCCGGTTCGCCGAAACAGCTTCAGAAAGGCGAGACCGTTGCCGGCTGTGCCGTGACAGAGATTCGCGCCCTTCGTGAGCGGCCCCGCGCGCCATGTGAGCTCGCCGCCGGACAGCAACAGGCGCTCGTGTTCGTCGTCCCCCGGTGCGATCTCCGCAAGCGAGGCGACCATCCCGGGTGCGCCGTGGCACCACTGCATGCGGATGTCCTTTTGGCGGGTGACGAGATCTGCACCGGCGAGTCCGGGCCAGTTTGCAAGCCCGTCCTCCTGGACCGCGAAGTGCCTGAAAGCATCGCTTGCGCGGCGGTCCAGCTCCTCACTCGGCTCGTGTGCGAGCGCCAGGACACAGCCGGCAAACCCGTGCGCCGGACCGAGGTACTGCTCTTGTCTTCCGTAGAGGCCCTGTGTCCAGAGGCCCGAGTCCTCCCAAGCGTCCCGAAGATGGTCGGCGCTCTCGCGCCAGAGATCAGGCCTGTCGATCGCACGCGCCGCGAGCATCGTGCCCGGGCTGCCCCACATGAACTCGTGGTGCGGATCGGCGACGTTCGCAGCGACGAGCTCGGCGATCCGGTTCGCAATCTGGGGAGACGTCGCCAACCGGTACAGCGCGAGCAGGATCCCGGTCTCTCCGCCCAACAAGCTCGGCGGATGGTTCCACTCCTCGAACTCAGGTTTCGCGCGGTACACCTCGACGAGTCGCTCGAGGACCGGAACATAGTCTCGAGTCGTGTCGACGAGGCCGCGGCGGGCGAGCAAGTCGAGCGCGTAGATCACGCCGGACGGGCCCTCATAGAGCGTCGCGTACGGCCCGGTGCCGTCGTCGTCGCGCGGATGCACCGGCCAGTAGGGAGAGTCGAACGACGCTTCGCAGTCAGCGGCGATCTCCCGGATCGTGGTCAGCGCCACGTCGGGATCCCAGGGCCGCGGTTCGAGCGGCTCGTGAGATTCAGGGGTGTAGAGCATCGCGGACGACCTAGCGGCCGCGGGTGACGCGGATGTTCGCCGCGAGCCAACGCTTCCGCGCGCGTTCGAGCAGGGGACGCAAGCGTCGAACCTCCGCTTCGTTTCCTTCTGACTGAGCCGCCTCCATCTGCCCCTGCAGCGTCAGGAACCGCTGATGCAACGCGATCTCCTCGGCTCGCGGCTCATGTCCGTGATCGAACTCGCGAGTCACGCCCGAAGGCTACTCCTTGGGTGTCAGGATCAGGACCGGGATCCGGCGCGTCGTCTTTCGCTGATAGGCGGCGTAGCCGGGGTACGTCGCCGTGATCCCGACCCATAACCGCTCCCGCTCCTCAGGGGATGCGGTCCGAGCCTCCACGGTCAGCTCGTCGGTACCGATCTCCACGACCGCGCGCGGGTCCTGCTGCAGGTTGAGGGACCAGTCGGGAGCGCGATCCGCGCCGCCGTTCGACGCGATCACCACGAGATCGCGGCCATCGCGGAAGAACGTGAGAGGTGTCGTGCGCGCTTTGCCGGACCTGCGGCCCGTTGTCGTGAGCAAGAGCACGGGCATTCCGGCGACCCTGCTGAGAAGTCGGCCCCGGCTGAGCCGTTGGACGGCCAAGTGGATCCTGCTCAGGCCTCGGATGAGCCAGCGTCTGAACGTCAAACGCAGCAAGGACATCGTTTGCAGTATGCCGTCGAGAGTGCGGCCGCGGGTGTCCGCTAGATTTCGGCGGTGCACGACAACGGCTACTTCGACGAGCGCGTCGCCGCGCGGTACGACGAGTCGACCGGAGAGATGTTCGACCCGGCGGTCGTCGAGCCTGTCGTCGACCTGCTCGCCGAGCTCGCGGGGAGTGGGCGTGCGCTCGAGCTCGGAATCGGGACGGGCAGGATCGCGGTCCCGCTCGCGCAACGGGGAGTGTCGGTGCACGGGATCGACATGTCGAACGCGATGGTCGCGAAGTTGCGAGCGAAGGAAGGCAGCCAAGACATCGGCGTCACGATCGGTGACTTCGCGACGACGACCGTGGACGGCACGTTCAGCGTCGCGTATCTGGTCTTCAACACGATCTCGAACCTGACGACGCAGGCGGCCCAGGTCGCGTGCTTCCGCAACGTCGCCGCGCACCTCGAGCCCGGCGGTTGCTTCGTCATCGAGGTAGGCGTACCGGGACTGCGACTGCTTCCGCCCGGCGAGACCTTCCACGCCTTTCACGTGAGCGAGACCAGATGGGGAATCGACGAATACGACGTCGCGCGGCAGGGCCTCACGTCCCATCACTTCCAGCTCGTCGACGGAAGGGTGGAGCGGTTCTCGGTTCCCTTCCGTTACGCGTGGCCCGCTGAGCTGGATCTCATGGCGGAGCTTGCCGGCATGAAGCTACGCGACCGCTGGAGCGGGTGGAAGCGCGAACCGTTCACGAGCGAAAGTCGCAAGCACGTCTCGGTCTGGGAAAAGCCGGCGGTATCGCGTCGTTAGGATCGGAACAGTGCCCGAGACGAGCGTCCTCTCCACGATCGGGAACACACCGCTCGTTCGCCTGAATGCGCTCGCGCCGGCGAACGGCGCCGAGCTCTGGGTGAAGCTCGAGTATCTGAACCCCACGGGCTCGATGAAGGACCGGCTGGCGCTCTCGATGGTCGAAGGCGCCGAGCGCGACGCGCTCCTCGAGCCGGGGACGACGGTCGTCGAGTACACCGGCGGCAGCACCGGACCTGCGCTCGCTCTTGTCTGCCGTGCGAAGGGCTATCCCGTGCGGATTGTCATCGCCGACTGCTTCAGCGAGGAGCGGCTGCAGCTCATGCGCGCCCTAGGTGCGGAGCTCGAAGTCATCCCCTCCGTCGAGGGGCCTGGGCGCGTCACGTCGCAGGACATCGAAAACATGGTCAAGCGTGCGGCGGAGCTCGCGCGGGAGCCCGGCGCCTACGCGACGGACCAATTCAACAACCCGTACGTCATCGCCGGCCTTCGCGACACCCTCGGGCGCGAGATCTGGGAGCAGACCTCGGGGCGCGTGACCGCCTTCTGCCACGGCATCGGGACCGCCAGCTCGCTCATGGGCGTGTCGGAGGCACTCAAGGCGCACGGTGACGGGATCCGCATCGTCGGGCTAGAGCCCGCCGCCTCTGCGGCGATCACCGGCGGCGGCGAGAGAGGGTCGTTTGCGATGCAGGGCTGGACCGGGCTGGTGCCGCCGCACTTCGATCGCTCGCGCGTGGACGAGGTTGCGGTGATCGAGAACGAGGAGGCGATCGAGATGACCCGACGGCTCGCCCAGGAAGAGGGGATCTTCGCGGGCGTCTCGAGTGGGGCGAACGTCGTCGGCGCTCGACGGGTAGCCGAAGAGCTCGGCCCCGAGTCGGTCATCGTCACGCTCGCGGTCGACAGCGGCTTCAAGTACATGTCAGCCGCGCCCTACGCGCAGACCTGACACGGAATGCGCATCGAGATCGACGGACGTGAAGTCGACGTCGAACAGCTGTGGTCGACGGCGTCTGCCTATGGTCACTTCACTGCAATGCAGGTCCGTGGCGGCCGCACGCGTGGCCTGGCCCTTCATCTGGACAGGCTGGAGGCGGCGAACACGGAGTTGTTCGATGCCGGTCTCGACCGCGAACGCGTCGTTGCGCTCATTCGACACGCACTCGGCGGCCTCGACGACGCATCGGTGCGCGTCTACATCTTCGAGTCGGCTGAGGAGCCGGCGATCATGGTCACCGTCAAGCCGCCTGGTGAGGTGTCCACGCCGCAAAGGCTGCAGTCGGTGCGCTACCAGCGACCCGACGCACACCTGAAGCACCTTGCGACGGGTCAGGGTTACTACTCGCGACTCGCGCGACGCAATGGGTTCGACGATGCGTTGCTGACCGGAGACGAGGGAATCGTGTCCGAAAGCGCGATCGCGAACATCGGCCTCCTCGACGATTCAGGTGTAGCGTGGCCCGACGCGCCACACCTGCACGGGATCACGATGCAGCTCCTCGAACGAGAGCTAGCGAGATTGGGCGTGCCGTCGCGGCGCGCGACGGTGCGACTTCGGGACCTCGCTTCGTTCGAGGGAGCATTCCTCTCGAACGCCCGCGGCGTCGCGGTTGTCAGCCAGATCGACGAGGTTACGGTCCCGATGCGTGAGGGGCGGTTCGAGACGATCGCGGCCGTCTATGCAGCAGTGCCCTGGGACACCGTCTAGTCACGCTCCCATTCGGATCGCAGCAACGCGTACTCGACATCCCCTTCTTCGTCGCCCTCGATCTTGTCCGGCCAGTCCTGATGGAAGATCCGGACGAACTTCAGGCCGGCTTTCTCCATCACCCGGCGCGATGCGACGTTCACGACCATCGTGCTCGCGACAACACGTTGGACCCCGAGCTCGGTGAAGCCCTTCTCGATCAGCGCACGCGATCCCTCGGCCGCATAGCCCTTTCCCCAGGCGGCCTTGCGCAACCGGTAGCCGAGCTCCACCTCGCCGGGAGGGGCGTCCTTCGCCGGCCGGAAGTGGAACCAACCGACGAATTGGCCGGTCGACTTCTCGATCACGGCCCAGAAGCCGTAACCGGCGAACCGCTCGTAGTAGTCGAGGAACGCCGGGAGGACGTCGCTCTCGATCTCTTGGCGCGGTGTCGGCCGGCCGCCGTTGATGAAACGCATCACCTCGGGATCGCCGTCGAGCTCGACGAGGTTCTCGACGTCGTCCTCGGTGAACCGCCGCAACCACAGTCGGTCCGTCGCGAGAAAGATCTCCGAGCTCAGGCCGGCAGGACCTCGCACACCGGGACGTCGTAGAGCTCGACTCCGGCGATGGACATGCCGGCAGCCTCCACCACGCGGTTCCGCATCTCGGTTCGTCCTTTGCGAGAGCTCACTTCTGCGGCCGCGGTGTCCCAGAGGGTAATGATCCGCGCCCGCTCGGCATCCTCGTCCGTGAAGACGATCGTTCCCCGGTAGCCGTCGTAGCCCTTGAGCCACGCTTCGATTGCGTCATGCGCCATGCGGGCGATGTTCGCCATCTCGGGAGCCGGGCCCGTCACGAGGGTCATCGCCGCGACCATGGTCAGAAAGCTTAGGGGTGGGCTCGGAGCACGGCCAGCAGTGGGAGCACCCCGCTACGGCAAGGCCGTCGAAGTCGTCGGCACGTTGTAGCCGCGCACGCGCAGGTAAGGCGGCTGACCGCCCAGATCGCTTGTCTGGTAGGTGGCGGCGATGGTGCTGGATTCCCCGGGCCACAACGAGACGTAGTTGTCCGAGTAGTTCACCGGCAGCACCTCGTTGCCGCCGTTTCCGGCGGTGATCTCCGGACGGACGAAGAAGGCGACATTCGTCGTGCTCGTGTTGCGGAGCGTGATGGTTGCCGTTTCCGTGCCGGCGGCCAGGCTTCTGGTGACGAGGGCGCTGACACTCGAATTGGCTGCGAGGGTGTTGAGGCCGGTCAGGTTTGCGGAGTTCTTCGTCGCCGTCATGTACCAGTTGGTCTTGTTTGCCAACGTGTCGGGCGAGGTCGAATACCAGTAGACGTTGCTGCTCACGACGGCTCCCGACGAGTCCTTCAGCTGCAGTCGGATGAAGTACGTGGTCGAGAGGCCGGCCACGGCAGGGATCGTCAGCGCCAGCGTCGAGGCGTTCGCCGGCACGTTGAGCGTCGCTTGCGTCGTGGAGGCAACGCTCAGATTGGGAATGTTGTAGAGGGTGGCCGTCGCCGTGAGGTTGCTCCGCGAGTTAAGCGTCGAGTTGACGACGAACACCTTCTTCGTGAAGTAGTCGTAGGCGATGTGCACCGGTTCGTTGGCCTTCTTCGTCCCGAAATAGCCGCCCGACGGCTTCAGGTAGTAGTCGTAGAGGCTCCAATGGACGGACGGCCACGCGTTGTTCAGCATCCAGAAGATCGCACCGAACGACTGCGTGTACTCGTGAGAGTTCCACGCTTCGAAGAATGAACGGGCGTTCTCGTAGTTCTGAAGCTCGGACTTGTTCGAGTAGTCCGCTGCGCCCGTCGCCGCGCCGTAACGAGACGTGAGCGCGTTCGTGTAGACGGTGATGTTGTCGAAAACACTCTTCGCTTTCCCAGCGTGGTAGTTCCAGACGGAACCGATCGGCCAGAGATCTGCAGGACCGATGAACTTCTGCAGGCTCTCCAGCGGGGGCGGCGACTCGGTGCCCTCCTCCGCGGTGGTGCCGAAGGCGCTGCCGGCCTTGCTCGTGTCCCACCACAGGACAGGAGGTTCCCACTTGTACGGGCCGTCCATCTTTACGCCGGCGTTCGCGTTCGCCCAGGTGGCGACGTTGTCGAGCGTCGGGTTCTGCCAGTGCAGCGCCGTCGCCGTGCTCTTGTACATGGCCAGGTGGGCGGCGTTCGGAGGTTGATCGCTCCCGAAGGCCCAGACGAACGGGCTCGCGTGGGCTCGCAGCGCCCGCATCTGAGTGGCGAGCGAAGCGTTTGCGACCTGTTGCTGCTCTGCGTTCCAGTTGGCGTCGCTCTCCCACGTGCTGCAGCAGACGAAGCCCGGCATGATCAGGACACCCGCCTTGTCGGCGAGGTCGTAGAGCTCCTCGTTGCCGAGAGTCCCTTCGAGCCGGATCGTGTTGAGGCCCATGTCCTTGACGTACTGGACCGTCGCTGTATTCGTGCGGGTATCCCAGCGCTGCAGTAGATCCCAGACGTATCCGCCGCCGCGGATGAAGATGTTTTGACCGTTCACCTTGTAGCCGACGAAGGACGTTCCGTTGACCGTGGTGCGATAGTCGGTGAACTGCCTGATGCCGAAGTTGATCGACTTCGTGTCCGAGGTGGTGCCACCGCTGTCGGCGGACATCGCAAGCTGATACAGCTCAGGGCTGCCGAACTGATACGGCCACCAGAGTGCCGGGCTCGAGACATGAAGCTGTGGATAGGCGGCGGGGTCGAAGACGATCTCCCGGCGCTCGTTCGCGTTCAGCGCCACGGTTTGGCTGACCGAGATCGTCGGATAGCCGGCCTTGGTGATCGTTCCGCTGATGGTGGTCGTCGCCGGTGCGTTCGTCGCATTGACGGCGTCGACGTACACGGTGAGGTCGGCTGAGCTCGTCGCCGGCAGCGGTAGGACGGTCTTCACGTACGGATCGGCGAGCGCGACGGGCCCGGTCGTATCCAGGCTCGTCGCGCCCCAGAGCCCCGCGTTCATGTCGGGTGCTTCCGGGTTCCAGTCGACCGTGCACACGGAAAGGTCCTTGCAGCCGTGGGCCGGCGGGGTGACGAGGATCGCAAGGGCGTTCGAGCCACCTGCGTTGACCAGGCTCGTGACGTTGTACGAGTGGGCGGCCATCGTGCCGATCGCGTTCGCATCGAGCTGAGTTCCGTTCAGCCAGATCTGCGCGCGGTAGCTGATTCCCTTGAAACGGAGCCAGTACGCTTGACCCGGTGCGGTGGCCGGCGCCGTGAACTCGCCGCGGTACCACCAGTTCTGCGTCGTCAGGTCCGGGATCGACGTGAGATTCTTTCCGAAGTAGATGTTCTGGTGGACGTTGTTCGCGACGAGGCCGGCGAGCACTGTCGACGGCAGCGTCACGGGATACCAACCCGAGGTGGCGTAGCCGACGCGTGAGATCGTCGCGCCGGAATCGGTCAGTCCTGTCGCAGACCGGAGCGCCCAACCTTGCGACAGTACGGTCGTGCTCGCCAGGCCCGCGACGGGCGGTGGCTTGGGAGCCGTCGCCGCGCTCTTCGAATCCCCGACGATGACGAGCGCCACGAGCAGCGCGCCAAAGAAAAGGAGCCCTCGGGCGGAAAGAGTGCTGCAGGCGACAGCCGTCCCTCGCATCGGAGCCTCCCTCGGTTCCCCTCTCGTTAGGAACCCTAACGAGACCTGTCTACGAACCTAACAGATCGGCGGTCAACCTAGCGACACGGTGATCCACACGTCTGCGCCGCCGCCGTTCGTGTTCGCCGCCTCTGCGTGCCCCTGATGTGCATCGGCGATCGTCTCGACGATCGCGAGCCCGAGGCCGCTGCCGTCTGTCGACGTCTTCTGGCCGCGGCTGAACCGTTCGAATGCACGCGTGAGAAAGTCGGCCGCGAAGCCGCCGCCCTCGTCTCGGACGTGCAACTCCGCCGAACCGTTTCGCCGGTCCGCACTGAGCGTGATCGGGCCCGCGCCGTGACTGAATGCGTTGTCCACCATGTTGCCGAGCGCCTGTTCGAGCAGAACGCGGTCGCCCTTCACAACCAGCGGATCGCCGGGCGCGACCGACAGGTCACGCCGCTCGAGCCGGGCGCGTGGGCGGAAGCGCTCGGCCACCGTTTCCAGGACATCGGCGACGTCGACCGACTCGCGCTTGATCGGCACCCGCCCTTGCTCTGCGCGGGCGAGCAGCAGAAGGTCGTCGGCGATTCGCGAGAGGCGCTCGGTGTCCTGCGCAGCTGCCCGGATCGCCGACTCGAGCTCTTCCGTGGTACGTGCGTGTCTCAACGCGAGCTCGAGCTCCGTCTTCAGCAACGAGAGCGGCGTTCGCAGCTCGTGGCTTGCATCCGCGACGAAACGCCGTTCCCGCGCGAGCCCGTCGCCGATCCGGGCGAGCATTGCGTTGAGCGTCTCGCCCAGGCGGGAGACCTCGTCCTGCGTGGGCGGGACCGGCAGCCGGTCGTCGAGCGACGTAGCGGAGATGTCCGCTGCGCGTCGCCGCATCGCCTCGATCGGACGCAACGCTGCGCCGGCGAGCCCATACCCGGCAAGCGATGCGAGGATCAGCGCGAGGGGCCCGCCGATGAGGAACGCGTTTCGCAGGCTGCGCAGAGTCTCTGCGCGGTTCTCGCGTGTCGCTCCGACGATGAGGACGAGATTGCTCGAGCCGCGGACGACCGGCAGCGCCAGCAGCCGCGCCGGCTCGTCCAATCCGGGGACTGACGGGCGGTTGAAGAAGATCGCGTTGTGCCGTGCTCTGTCGAGCTCCGACGGCAAGAGCAGGCTTTTCGCTCCACCGGGTGCCGTCGAATCGAGAACGCCTCCGCTCGAGCTCAGCAGCTCGGCGAAGGACTCTCCGTGCTCCACAAGCGTGCCGCTCGTCGACTTCAGCGAGCCGTCGCGGCGGACGAGCGCTGAGACGTCCTGAGCACGTGAGCGGAGTTGCTCGTCGAGCGCGTCGTTGAGGTTGCTCGCCACGCGCACGTAGACGAGCGAGCCGGCAAGCAAGAGCACCACCGCCATCGCGAGTGCAAAGACGAGCGTGAGTCGGGCCCTGATCGGTAGGCGGTTCATGCCTCGGGGTCTTCGCGCAGCCGGTAGCCGACGCCGCGAACGGTTTCGATGGACTCGGTATCGAACGGCCGGTCGACCTTCTCGCGAAGATAACGAACGTAGACGTCGACGACGTTCGAGCGGTTCTCGTAGGCGAAGTCCCAGGCGTGTTCGAGCAGTTGGAGCCGCGACAGCACCTGCCCGGGCCGGCGCATGAACGCCTCGAGCAGCGCGAACTCCTTCGGAGACAGGCTGATCTCGGTCCGGCCGCGCCAGGCCCGTCGCGAGGCGGGGTCCAGTCGGAGCGACCCGGCAACGAGCTCCGTCGGCCGCTCGCCGCCACCGCGCCTGACGAGCGCACGTAGACGCGCGAGGAGCTCGGCGAACGAGAACGGCTTCGTCAGGTAGTCGTCCGCGCCGACGTCGAGACCGGCGACGCGATCGTCGACGCCGTCCCGTGCAGTGAGCATCAGGACGGGAGACCAGACACCGGCGTTCCGGAGCTGCCGGCACGTCTCGAAGCCACTAAGCCCGGGCAGCATGACGTCGAGGACGATCGCCTCGTACGGGTGGGATTGAGCCATCCAGACCGCGTCTTCGCCGGTCGTCGCCACGTCGGCGGCGTGCCCCTCCTCGACGAGGCCGCGACGGAGCAGGCTCGCCATCTTCAACTCGTCTTCCACGATCAGGACGCGCACCTTCCGAGCTTGCCTGTTCTTGATGAGAGCAAGATGAGAATGAGCCTGGCCCACAGGAATAGCTCAGCGGTGCGAGTGGGAGCCTCTACGGACTTCCCTCGTGACGTGCGGAGCAGTACTAGTACTCTCAGGCTCTCCGAGGTCAACCGAAGGGAGCACGGGGAATGGGGAGAGTCGCTTCGGCCTGCGCCGCAGTTCTGCTCGGCGCGCTGGCTTTCAGCTCGATCGCAGGGGCAATCACGAACGGAGCGCCCGACGGGTCTGGGCATCCGGAGGTCGGCGCGCTGCTGGCGCCGGTCGCGTACTCCGACGGGACGTGGGCGACGTGCTCCGGCACGCTCATCTCTCCGACGGTGTTTCTGACAGCCGCGCACTGCGATCAGGGCGTGAGCCGCGTTGCCGTCACGTTCGCTTCGTCGTACGTCGCCGGAACGAGCAAGACGTACTGGGGCACCTGGAACGCCGATCCGAGGTTCAGGGGGGCACAGAGCGACCCCTTCGACGTCGCGGTCGTGGTGCTGGACAAAGCGGTGAAGGGAATCGCTCCCGCGCGTCTGCCGGAGGCGGGATCACTCCAGAAGATCGCTCCTGGAACGAGGTTCACGTCGGTGGGTTACGGCGCGCAGTCGGTGACGATCGATCACGGCCCGACCTTCCACTATGCGGATGTCAGGTTCTTCGCGACGGGCGGCCTCTATACGACGACCCAGAGCTGGCTGAAGATCTCGATGAACCCGGCTCATGGTGACGGCGGCACGTGCTACGGAGACTCCGGAGGCCCGAACTTCCTGGGCGCCGGCTCGACGGAGACGAACATCGTCGCCGGGACGACGATCACCGGTGACTTCCTGTGCAAGGCGACGAACGTCGACTACAGGTTGGACACCGAGTCTGCCCGGTCGTTTCTCTCGCAGTTCGTAACGCTTCCGTAGGCCTTAGTCGAGGACGGCGGCAAGCGCGTGCTTGCCGCCCTCGACGACCGGGACCCCGTGTGAGACGAGCACACGCTCGATTGGAAGGTCGAGTAGCGGTCGCAGTGTCTCCCGCAGGTCGGCGTGCGTCTTCTTGCCGAGCCAGCGCTCGGGACAGAGGCGGAGCGGTTCGTCCGTGGGGCGCGGCTTCGCACCGGCGCCGAGCAGCACGTCTCCGGCCGCGACCGCACGATGTTCGGGGAGCCAGTAGACGACCTCGGCGGTGCGTGCGGTCTGAAACGCCACGATCCCGCCGGGGAGCTCGTCGCCGGCGCGGAACGGATGCGTCACCTCGATGCCGCGGTTTCGCAAGGGCTGTGCCGAACGGGTCGACGCCCAGACCTCGCTCGCTCCGAGCTCACCGCTCGTCCGCCCGTGCCAGTAGACGGTTACGAGCACGTGCGCCGGCGGGCCGAGCTCGACAGGAGGGTCGATCGGATCGATGAAGACGAGGCCGTCGCCCGTTTCCGCGGCGAGCGCGCCGACGTCCTCTTCCCAGTGGTCGTGCCACGCCGTCCAGCGGCGAAGCCCGGGTGCGATCTCCTGCATCGGGTCATCTTCCCCTAACAAGGTCCGAGTAGGCTCCGCCCATCCGGAGGATCGCTTGGCTCGGGCTGGCTGTGGCGGCGCTGTTCGCAGTTTCGGGCTGCGGGAAGGGTGACAACACAGCTGCTCCCGGAGGCGACTCCACTTCCGGGACGACCACCGCCACGACCCCTGACACCACGACGGACGGCATCGACCCGCTCGCCGACGCGGGCACGGACCCGGTCGAGGGTGCAGCGGCCGGAAGCGAGACGGCACTGCTGGAGCGCATCGCGGTCGGGCGCCACGAAGGCTACGACCGCGTTGTCTTTCAGTTCAAGAACGCCCTGCCGGGCTACCGCGTCGAGTACGTTGAGCCACCGCTCAAGGAGGACGGGTCCGGCAATCCCGTGACGGTCAAGGGCAACGCGGTCGTCGTGGTGCGGATGGAGCCCGCTTCGGGCTTCGACCTCAACACCGCCGAGGGTGTGATGGTCTACAAGGGCCCGAGGCGGATCGACGGAGCAAGTGTCGGAGCGTCCGTCGTCCAGGAGTTGGTGCGCACCGGCGACTTCGAGGCAGTCCTCAGCTGGGCGATCGGGCTCTCGGACAAGGTTGACTTTCGGGTCACGACCGCGACCTCCCCGGCGCGGCTGATCGTCGACTTCCGCAACCACTAGGGGCCTCCTATTGAACCGCGGCGCGTCGCACGGCAGAATCCTCCGACCCCTACTAGGAGGCGGAACTGTGGCCGATAACTCGGCGCACGAGAAGGACCGGCGCATGCTCCACGCCCTCGGCTATGCCCAGGAGCTACGGCGTGGGATGAGCGGCTTCTCGAATTTCGCGATCTCGTTCACGATCATCTCGATCCTGTCCGGGACGCTTACGCTCTACGCGACGGGTATCAATTACGGAGGGCCAGTCGAGGAAGCGTACGGCTGGCCGATCGTCTCTGGCTTCGTGATCATCGTCGCCCTCGGCATGGCCGAGATCGCGTCGAAGTATCCGACGGCAGGCGGTCTTTACTACTGGGCTTCGAAGATGGGCGGCCCGGTGTGGGGCTGGTTCACAGGCTGGTTCAACCTGATCGGGCAGATCGCGATCACCGCCGGGATCGACTACGGCGCGGCGATCTTCACGGACGCGCTGCTGAACCTGCTGTGGCCGGGCACGTTCCACGCCTCGCCGCACGAGATCATCTACGTGTACGCCTGCATCCTCGGGCTGCATGCTCTGATGAACATCTTCAGCGTCAAGCTCGTAGCGTTGTTGAACGACATCTCGGTCTGGTGGCATGTCTTCGGCGTTCTGATCATCGTGGGATTCCTGGCGTTCAAGCCGGATCACCACCAGTCGGTCGGCACGGTGTTCTCGAAGACGATCAACAACAGCGGCTTCTCGCACCAGTGGCTCTGGTTCGTGCTCTTGCTCGGATTGCTGCAGGCGCAGTACACCTTCACCGGCTACGACGCATCGGCACACATGAGCGAAGAGACGCAGGACGCGTCACGGTCTGCAGCGCGGGGCGTAGTGATGTCGGTCGTCGTGTCGGCGATCTTCGGCTACATCCTGGCTCTCGGCATCACGTTCGCGATCCAGAGCTTCGCCAGCACGACGGGAGCGGGCATCTTCGCCGTGAAGCAGGTCCTCCTCGACTCGCTCGGGTTACGAGCGGCGGAGTTCCTCCTGTTCATCATCGTCGGTGCGCAGCTCTACTGCGGGATGTCGTCGATCACCTCTGCCTCGCGGATGCTGTACGCCTTCTCGCGAGACGGAGCGACGCCGGGTCACCGGATCTGGCGTCGGTTGAACGCTGCGCGCGTGCCGTACATGGCGGTGCTCGCGATCGCAGTGCTGGCGTTCCTCTGCGCATTTCCGGCCTTCTTCTCCAAGGACATCGGTGTCGGCGCGGGCTACGTCGCCTATGCGGCGGTGACGTCGATCGCGACGATCGGGCTCTACATCGCCTATGCGATCCCGATCTACCTGCGGCTGCGCTTGGGTGAGGCGTGGGAGCCGGGCGAATGGAACCTCGGCCGCTGGTACAAGCCGATCGGGACGATCGCCGTCGTCTGGGTGGCGTTCATCTCGGTGCTGTTCATCCTGCCGATCACGCCGACCGGGATCCCGTTCAAGAGCGGGTTCACGTGGTTGAGCTTCAACTACGCGCCGATCGCGGTCATCGGCACGTTGCTGCTTGTCGGGGGCTGGTGGGTCCTCTCCGCGAAGAAGTGGTTCAAGGGCCCGGTCTCGCAGGGCTCGGAGGACGACCTCGCCCGGATCGAGGAGCGATTCGGCGAGCGGTCCGGTCCACCTGTGACCACACCAGCGGCGTAGGATCGATGTCAACGGGAGGGGGCCGGAGTTGTCCGGCTCCCTCCGCTTTTCGCTGATGCTGACGCTGGACGAACTGAAACGCGACGTCGAGAGCGGGTCGATCGACACCGTCGTCGTCGCGTTCACGGACATGCAGGGCCGGCTCATGGGCAAGCGTGTGCACGCCCAGTACTTCCTCGACGAGAACATCGCCGACCACGGGGTCGAGGGTTGCAACTACCTGCTTGCGCTGGACATGGAGATGGATCCGATTCCCGGCTACTCGATCGCGAGCTGGGAGCAGGGTTACGGCGACTTCGCCATGCGTCCCGACCTGGACACGTTGCGTCGCATCCCATGGCTCGAGGGCACGGCGCTCGTCCTCTGCGACGTGACCTGGAACGACGGGGAGCCTGTCAGGCCGTCGCCGCGGCAGGTGCTCAAGGCCCAGGTCGAGCGGGCGCGGTCCTTGGGCTACGAGCCGATGATCGGGTCCGAGCTCGAGTTCTACTTGCTCAAGGAGAGCTTCGAGGAGGCGCACGCGAAGCACTATCGAGACCTCACTCCATCGGTGCCGTACATCCTCGACTACCACGTGCTGGCGACGACCTACGACGAGCCGCTTCTCCGCCAGATCAGGAACGGCATGTACGGCGCCGGTATCACCGTCGAGAGCTCGAAGGGCGAGGCCTGGCCGGGTCAGCAGGAGGTGAATTTCCGCTTTGCCGACGCGGTCACGATGGCGGACAACCACTCGGTCTACAAGAACGGTGCCAAGGAGATCGCCCATCTGAACGGCTGTTCGATCACGTTCATGGCGAAGCCCGACCACTCGTGGATCGGCAGCTCATGCCACATCCACGCGAGCCTCTGGCGCGACGGCGAGAACGCGTTCGCCGGCGGGCCCGAGGTCTTCGAGCAGTTCCTCGCGGGGTGGATCGCGGGTGCTGCGGAGCTGGCGGTCTTCCTCGCGCCGACGATCAACTCGTACAAGCGGTACGCAGCCGGATCGTGGGCGCCGACGACTCTGGCTTGGGGGCACGACAACCGCACGTGCGGGTTCCGGATCGTCGGGCACGGACCGGCCCAGCGGATCGAGACGCGCATTCCCGGAGGCGACGTCAATCCGTACCTTGCCTTCGCGGCTTTGATCGCCGCCGGGCTGTACGGGATCGAGCAAGGGCTCGAGCTTCCGCCCGCTTTGGAGGGGAACGCCTACGAATCGGACGCGAAGCGCTTCCCGTCAACGCTGCGCGAGGCAATTGCGGCGCTCGAGGAAGGAACGATGGCGCGGGCGGCCCTGGGCGACGACGTCGTCGATCACTATCTGAATTACGCTCGCACCGAGCAGCGCCTGTTCGACGAGGTCGTGACGTGCTACGAGCGGGAGCGTCTGTTCGAGCGTGGCTAGGCCGGTCATCGGCATCACGACCTACGTCACTCCCGCGAAGTGGAGCCACTGGGAGCTCGAGGCCGCATTGGTTCCTGCCGACTACGTGCGCGCGGTCGAGCGGGCGGGTGGTCGCGCGCTGCTGGTGCCGCCGAGTGACGACGGCGTCGACGAGACGCTCGAGGCGCTCGACGGGTTGATCTTCTCCGGTGGCTCCGACCTGGATCCCGAGCTCTACGGGCAAGAAGCTCATGCGGAGACGCTCGGTGTCGTGCGGAACCGCGACACCGCGGAGCTCGCGCTGCTCGAAGCGGCGCTCGAACGAGACATGCCTGTTCTGGCGATCTGTCGCGGAAGCCAGGTACTGAACGTGGCGCGTGGGGGAGACCTGGTTCAGCACCTGCCGGACGTAGTTGGCGACGAGAAGCACAAGCACACTCCGGGGACGTTCGCGGATCACGACGTCTCGGTCGAGGACGGCTCGCGGCTGGCGTCGGTGCTGGGCGAGCGTGCGCCGGTGAAGTCGCACCACCATCAAGGATTCGGAGAGGTCGGAGAGGGCCTTCGCGTGGTAGCCCACGCTGAAGACGGAACGATCGAAGCAGTCGAAGATCCAACCCGTCGCTTTGCCCTCGGAGTGCTGTGGCACCCGGAGGCCGGCGAGGACGCGCGCCTCTTCGAAGAGCTGGTTCGCGAAGCGGAGCAGTACCGCTCCGCCCGTGCGGACTGATCGGCGAGCCACACAAAGAGCCGGGGCCAACTGATCCACGTCCCGGTGTCGGACATGGTGACGAAAGTGTGACGCGTTCTCCCCAGTTGGCCCCTTCCGGTCCCGCAGCGCGCTAGCTTCGTTTGGAGTGGGACGTGCACTGAGGATCTTCGAGCCCGACGCCTACTACCACCTCGCCGCGCGTGGGAACAACGGCCAGCCGATCTTCCACGACGACCTCGATTGCCTCGACTTCCTGCGCTGGCTTTCACGCATCGTCGCGGAGCAGCAGTGGCGCGTCGTCACCTATTGCCTGATGACGAACCACTACCACCTCCTCGTCCGGCCGGCTGAAGCCGGCTTCGCCGCCGGGATGCGCCTCCTCAACGCCGGGCATGCCCGCAAGATGAACCGCAGGCACGGGCGGACGGGTCATCTCTTCCGGAACCACTACTCATGGTGGCCGGTCGCGAAGGACTCGCACCTCTTGGAGGCCACCCGCTACATCGTGCTGAACCCGGTTCGCGCCGGAATCTGCAAGCAGCCCGAACAGTGGCGCTGGAGCAGCTACCGCGCGACAGTGGATCTCGAGCACCCGTCGGACTTCTTCGCGGCCGGGGAGCTCCTGGGTCTCTTCGGCCCCAGTCCGGCCCGGGCACGGGCCGCCTTTCGGGACTTTGTCGCCGCAGGACACGTCCCGGTGTCGGACACCGTGACGTGAGGAGCCCGCCCGTGGTCAAATGCCCCGATGGCACTCACCGTGACCAACCCGGCGACCGAGGAGACGATCGCCGAGCTCGACCCCGCAGGCGTCGAGGAGACGGACGCCGCTGTCGTACGGGCCAAGGCGGCCTTTCCCCATTGGCGAGCTGTTGCCCCGACCGACCGCGCGCGGCTCCTCCGCCGCCTGGCGACCCTCGTCGAAGAGCACTCCGAAGAGCTCGCGCGCATCGAGTCGCAGAACGTCGGCAAGCCAATCGCCGGGGCCCGCGCCGAGATCGCCATGGTTTCCCAGGTCTTCCACTTCTACGCCGGCGCGGTCGACAAGCACCACGGCGAGACGATCCCCGTCGCGGGCGGGGTCGACCTCACCTTCCGCGAGCCGCTCGGGGTTGTCGGCCTGATCGTCCCCTGGAACTTTCCGCTCAACATCTCCAGCTGGAAGCTCGGGCCTGCTCTTGCCTGCGGCAACACCGTCGTTCTGAAGCCGGCCGAGCTGACACCGCTGTCCGCGCTGCGGCTCGCTGAGCTGATCCTCGACGCAGGCATTCCGGAGGGAGTCGTCAACGTCGTCGCCGGACCGGGCCGCGTCGTCGGGCAGCGGCTTGTCGAACATCCCGACGTTGCCAAGATCGGCTTCACCGGCTCGACCGAGGTGGGCCGTGGCGTGATGGAAGGCGCAGCCGGGACGATCAAGCGCGTCACGCTCGAGCTCGGCGGCAAGTCCGCCAACGTCGTCTTCGCCGACGCCGACCTCGAGCAGGCGGCAGCTGCAGCGCCGTACGCCGTCTTCGACAACGCAGGCCAGGACTGCTGCGCGCGGTCGCGCATCCTCGTCGAGCAGTCCGCCTACGACCGCTTCGCCGAGCTGCTGATCGACGCCACGCGCAACGTCAAGGTCGGCGATCCGGCGGACGAGGCAACCGAGATGGGCCCGCTGATCTCCGCACAACATCGCGAGACCGTCGCGTCCTTCGTCGACGGCGACCCGCTCTTTCGCGGCGAAACGCCGAGCGCCCCCGGCTTCTGGTACCCCTGCACGCTCGTCGAAGCGTCGAACGGCGACCGCGTCGCGCGCGAAGAAGTCTTCGGCCCGGTCGCGGCACTCATCCCCTTCGCCGACGAAGAGGACGCGATCCGAATCGCCAACGACACGCCGTATGGCCTGTCGGGCTCCATCTGGACGGAGAACGGCGCCCGCGCACTCCGCGTCGCGCGCGCACTCGAGAGCGGCGTTCTCTCCATCAACTCCAACAGCTCGGTGCGCCCGTCGACTCCGTTCGGCGGCGTCAAGCAATCCGGCTTCGGCCGCGAGCTCGGCATGCACGCCCTCGACGGCTACTCCGACGTGAAGAACGTCTTCGTGGCGACCGGCTGATGGGGCGGCTCGACGGCAAGGTCGCCGTGATCACCGGTGCCGGCGGCGGCATGGGCCGCGAAGCCGCACTACTCTTCTCGGCAGAAGGCGCGCAGGTCTGCGCAGCCGACGTCAACGAAGAAGCGGCCGCGCAAACTGCCGCCGACGCACGTGACGCCTTCGCCGTCCAGGTAGACGTCGCGGACCCGGCGAGCGTCGAAGCAATGTACGCAGCTACGGCGAAACGCTACGGCGGCATCGACGTCCTCTACAACAACGCCGGCATCTCTCCTTCGGACGACGCCTCCATCCTCGAGACCGAACCTGACGCCTGGGACCGAGTACAGGACGTGAACACACGCGGTGTCTATCTCTGCTGCAAGTACGGGATCCCCCATCTGCTCGAACGGGGTGGAGGCTCGGTCATCAACGTCGCCTCCTTCGTCGCACTGCTCGGTGCAGCGACATCGCAGATCTCGTACACCGCCTCGAAGGGCGCCGTCCTCGCAATGACACGCGAGCTCGGCGTGCAATTCGCCAGGCAGGGCCTGCGCGTGAACGCACTCTGCCCGGGCCCGGTCGAGACACCGCTTCTGCTCTCGATCTGGGGTGACGATCCGGCGGCAGCGGAGCGAAGGCTCGTGCACATCCCGATGGGACGTCTCGCGAAGCCGCGCGAGATCGTCAATGCTGCGCTCTTCCTCGCGAGCGACGAGTCGTCCTACGTAAACGCCGCCACGTTCGTCGTGGACGGCGGGCTCACGGGCGCCTACGTGACGCCCGAGTAGCGGCCCCGGCTACTTGCCCCAGGCGGTCGGGTCGAAGCCGAACGTCTCGACGAGCTCCTTGCGATCTGCTTTGACCGCAGCCGCCCGGCTCGCGCTGTAGTTCCAGACGGTCTCCTGCGCAGCGCCATGGGTCCGGTGGATCTCGAGTGCGGCGGGATCATGCTCCGCGACGAATTCGAAAGCGTGGTCGGCGGTCTCGAGAAAGTTCGCGCTCTCGAAGAGCTCCGTGCGTCGCTGGTACCCGGGCTCGAAGATGACCTCGAAGAGCTTGTAGACCGGCTCTTCCGCCGTCGCCGGGCGGACAACCGTGTGCAACTCGGCTTCGTCCTGCGCGGCCAGCTCGACACCGTGCTGCTCGGCGAGCGCCTGCGCGAGCTCCGCGCCGGAGAGCAAACCGCGCGAGACGAGGATCTCACCCAGACGGCCGCCCTCTTCACGCTGCGCTGCGAGCGCGCGCTCGAGCTGCGACTCCGTCAAGAACTCCATGTCGACGAGGAGCTTGCCGAGTGGACGCCACGCCTTCTCGGGCTCCGAGGCGACCGGAGCCAGTGGCGCGGGCGCACCCTCCTTGGGCGAAAGCCGGACGCCGTGCTGCTCGGAAAGAACGCGTGCGAGCGAGAACGCGGAGAGGTAGCTGTTGCTGACGAGGATCTGGCCGAGCAGCCGACCGGACTTCGCCTGCTCGGCGAGTGCCTGCTCGAGCTCGTCCTCGGTCAGCAGCTCTTCGGCGACGAGAATCTCGCCGAGCTGACGCCAAGGGAACTGGATTGATGCACTCTCCACGCTGTCCTTATCGGCAGCGAGGCCTCAATAGTTCAGTCCTTCTCCACGGGCGACGACAAGGACGGTTTGGCGCAGGATTTTCAGGTCGTAGCGCACAAGAGCCCAGCTCGAGAGCGTGCCAGAGGCCTCGACATACGCGGAATCGAGGTCTTCATACGGGATACCGGCGCCTTTTGTGACCTGGGCTGGGCCGGTGAGGCCGGCCGGGACGCGGTTCCGGTAGTCCCGGCCCTCGGCGACCTGGCGCCGGACCATGTCTGGGGGCCAGGGTCGCGGGCCGACGAGACTGAGGTCTCCGCGGAGGACGTTCAGGAGCTGCGGGAGTTCATCGAGATACCACGGCTTGAGCAGACGACGACCGGCCCAGGTCAGGTTGTTCGAGTCCGCTTCGGACAGCCGGGCGTGTCCGCCTTCTCGGCGCATCTGCTCGAGTGCCGCTCGCCGGAGGGTCCGGAACTTCAGCAAGCCGAACGTTCGGCCCTGGGAGATCCGTGGCTCGCGATACAGGAAGCCGCCTCGATCGCGCCGCGAGCAAGCCATGTCCGCGGTCATTGCGAGAAGCAGCGCGAGCAGGAGGGGAGAGAGCAGCGCGAGCAGCGCTGCTGCGAGGCTCACATCGAGGAGTCGCTTGGCGATGCGGCGAGCATGTCACGCTCGCGCGAGAGGCGGCTACCGCTGGTAGGTGGGCACGACCGACACGAGTGCGGTCGCTGCCTTGCTCACCGGAATCGGGCGCATGCCGGTGATGATCTTGAAGAACATGCGGGCCGCCGGAGGAAGCGTCCCGAAGCTGTAGCCGCTGCCGCCGCCGATGATGTTCCCGGCGCTGTCGAGCACGACTCCCGAGAGCTGGACGCTCTGAACGGTCTTCGTCGGACTTGCGTTCTGGAGCTCGCCTTCGATGGAGCCGCACCAGGCCGGCTCGTGAGGGTTGGGCATGACGCGCACTGCCGACAGCCCCGGCTTCGTCCGCGTGGCAGGGCCGCCGCCACCCACCTCGACGACCACCTCGAGCCGCGCGATCGGCGCGCCTCCGGGAAAGGTCAGCTCGCCGCCGAAAGCATGCTCGGAGCCGGCGGCCATGTCGCGGATGCGCGTTGTCGCCGATCCGATCAGCCGGTTGTCGTCCATCACGAAGTTGACGAGCACCTTGACGTCCATCGCGTCACGCGTCTTGGACTCGTTCGCGAGAATCACGCCGTAGCTGACACCGCTGCCGCCGTACGGATAGTTGCGCACCGTCCAGCCGGACTTCACCATCTGAATCTTCGGTGGAATGATCTGTCCGATCACCGTGAAGGTCTTCGTCGCCCGGCCGGCCCCGCTACACGTTGCGGTCGCGTGCGCGACACCGGGCTGCACCAGGCGCGGGACCTTCCAGGTCCACGATGCCTGTCCGCTCCTCGCGACGACGGGACGAAGCCCCTTCTGCGCCGCGCCGCTCTTGTAGCGAACCGCGAGCGAGCAGCGCGCTCCCGTCGGAGAGACGGAGACGGCGAGGGTGGCCTCGTTCCCTTGCACGACTCGCGCATTGCCCGCGGTAAATCGGACGCCCTCGGCCTTGCCGCTTGCGGCGCCGGTGAAGGCGCTGAGGACCGCGACCGTCGCGAAACCGATCAGGAAGAGGCGATTGAGGTGGGCTCTGGCGGTCATAGTGCTGGGCGGCGTGCCGCGGCGCCTCTTGTACTTTCGTCCGGTGAGGAGTGGGCGCGACCCTCGAACGGGGGATCGCCGAAAATCAGGTGCGCTGCAAGGCCGCTTTCGCCGCCAGGTGGCCGCAGAGCCCATGTACACCGCCGCCGGGTGGGGTAGACGACGAGCAGAGGTACAGGCCGCGAAGCGGTGTCGAGTAAGGGACGAGCCGCGGCGCCGGCCGCACGATCAGCTGTCCGAGCGTGTTGGCTCCGCCGCCGATGTCGCCGCCGACGAGGTTCGGATTCTCCCGCTCGAGGTCCGCGCTGTTGCGCGTCGCGCAGGCGAGCACGCGTTCTCCGAACCCCGGTGCGAAGCGCTCGATCTGCGCCTCGATCCGTGCGCGCATGTCGAAGGTCGACCCGTTCGGGACGTGGCAATAAGCCCAGGCCGTGTGTTTGTCCTTCGGTGCGCGCGTCTCGTCGAAGAGGCTGTGCTGCGCGAGGAGCACGAAGGGACGTTCTGCGTGCCGGCCGGTCCACGCGGCGCGTTCGGATTCCGCGATCTCGCCGAGTGTGCCGCCCAGGTGGACCGTGGCGGCCTGTCCGACCTCGGACGCCGTCCAGGGAATCGGCCCGTCCAGCGCGTAGTCGACCTTGAACACCCCCGGACCGTGGCGCCACTTCTGGAGGCGCCGGTGGTAGCGGGTTGGCAGTTGGTCCCCGGTGATGTCGAGGAGCCCGCGTGGCGCCACGTCGCAGAGCACGAGGTCGGAGTGCGGCAGCTCCCGTAGCGAGCTCACTCGGTGTCCTGTTTCGATCTCACCGCCGAGTACGCGTAGACGATCCGACAGTGCATCGGCGATCGACTGCGAGCCGCCTCTCGCGAACGGCCACCCGCCGACATGCGCCAGTACGAGCAACACGAGCGCGAACGACGCGGACGCACGCTGCTCGAGGGGAAGGACGGCGTGTGCGCCGATGCCGGCGAAGAGCGCTTGCGCAGCATCGGTTCGAAAGCGAGTTGTCGCCACGCCGCGCACAGACCTCAGCGCGGTCACTCCGAATTGCGCGAGCGACACGGGATGACGCGGGACGTGCACGAGTGGCGCAAGCAGCTCTCCTTCGAGCGCGGGCCAGGCAGCAATCGGCCCGGCGAGGAGCTTTCGATAAGCGTCTCCATCCACACCGAGGCCACTCGTAGTCGCCTCGAGCGAGCGGTGCACCACGACCGCAGAGCCATCGTCCAGCGGGTGTGCCAGCGCGGCTGGAGACTCCACCATTGCCAGGTCGAGATCGAGCCGACGGAAGAACGGCGAAGCTGGGATCAGCGGGTGGATCGCCGAGCAGACATCGTGCCGGAACCCCGGCAGCGTCAGTTCAGCAGTGCGAGTGCCGCCGCCGATCGTCGGCTGACCTTCGAAGATGCGAACCGATCGTCCCGCCTGTGCAAGCGTGATCGCGGCTGCGAGCCCGTTCGGCCCGGAGCCGATGACGACGGCGTCCGTCGCTAGTTGCCGACTACCTGAACGAGCCAGCGCCGGTCGCGTTCGCGGTCGAGTTCGATAAAGAGCACGCGCTGCCACGTGCCGAGGCAGAGCTCGCCGTCACGCACCGGGACGGATTCGCCGGCCGTGCCAAGCAGCATCGCCATGCAGTGGGAGTGACCGTTGCCGAAGTCCATGTCCTCAGGGCAGATGTTCTCGGTGCGTTTGTACCAGTCGTCGTGCGCGTAGTAGGTCTCGCTCGGAACGAGCCGCCGCAAGAGCTCGGAGAAGTCCTCGATGAAGCCGGTCTCGAATTCATTGACCCGGACGCAGCAGGTCGTGTGCGGGGAGTAGATGCAGGCGATTCCCTCGGTGATGCCGCTTTCCTGAACCGCCTCGTTGACCTCGTCCGTGATGTCCCGAACCGAGAGGCCTCCCGAGGTCCGTAGTTCGGTCTGGCGCTGGAAGACCTTCACGGCCCCCTATCTTGAACGTTCCGGCGCCCGGCGTCCAAATCGGAACCGTCTAGTACCCGGGGCTCCCGCTAGTGGTGGTCGCTCCCGTGGTCATGCCCCCCGAACTGGAGCCGCTCCCCACGGCCAGTGTCCCCGCCATGCCCTGGCCCCGGTGGCCGTCGATCGGGCAGTAGATCTCGTAGGACCCATCCTTGGAGAGGTTCACCCGGAGCGTCGAAGTCGAGCCAGGCGCAACGTCGCCGGTCTTTTCCTCGACCCCGTTCCCTTCGATCTCGAGAGCGTGGGTGATAGTCCCGTCGTTCGTCGCCTTCAGCTCGTAGGTGCCCGTCTTGGCGACCGTGATCTTGCTCGGAGTGAGCGAGTACTCCTTCTCCGAGATCTGGATCGTCTGCAGAACCGGGCCGCCGGTGCTACTGCTGGACTTGTCAGAGGTTCCTCCACAGGCAGCAAGCAGGAGCGATAGCGGAGCGAGAATCAGGAACCGAGGCATGCCAGTCTGTACGAGGCCAGGATGCCGTTCGGTTTGCGCGGTACGGTGTCCCGCAAAGAGGGGCCCGTAGCTCAGCTGGTTAGAGCAGCGGACTCATAATCCGTCGGTCCCTGGTTCGAGTCCAGGCGGGCCCACTCCATCTGGACGTTGCCTCGAGCAGCACACCGGCCAGCAGTTCGCGAGTTGCCTGAGAACCGGAATGCAATTCGAAGTCTGGGTCGGAGGCACTGACCACCGGCCGACCCCACATATCGAGCGCAGAGGAGGCCGACGCCGGCCTGGGATGCGTAAGGGGCCGCTCGCTTTGCGGGCGACCCCTCACGTCGGATACGGGCTCTCTAGGGTCCGTAGGCTCCGCCGCCGCCTTGGGACGGGGCGTTCGGCTTCACGATCTTTGCTCCGGCCGGCGACACCGCATCCCAGACGGCTCCGAAGGCGTTCACGCCCTCACCGTTCGTCTGGCCCGCCTTCGTGTCTTTGACGAACGTGTAGAGCGGGTGATGGTTGTACGTCACCTGGAGGCGTCCGTCGGTGCGCCTCGTCGTCCCGACCAGCGATGCTTTCGCGCCGCTGGTGACGCGCGGCTTCCCGCTCGTGATCAGCGGTGGCCAGAAGGTTGCGCACTGTCCGGAGCACGCGCTTTTGCCGTTGCGGTCCTTCCCGAACAGATAGAGCGTGCGACCGTTCGACTTGACGATGATCCGGCCGAGGCTGGTCTTCGCCGTCGAGACGACGGCCCCCTTCGTTTGTGCGGCGTGCGTCGCAGGCGGATGGAGGGCGAAGCTCGCAGCGGCGAGTGTCGCGAAGACTGCTGCCGCGACGATCATCCGCGGGTGTTGCACTACTGCTAGCAGTTCGTTCGTTCGATGATTCGGTTTCACTGTCTCCTCCTGGTCGTGTTGGTGATGGTCAGCGGACGGTGAACGTCCCCTTCATTCCTGCTTGGGCATGTCCGGGGACGGTGCACAGGTAGCCGTACTTGCCTTTCTTCGTGAAGCTGACGACGAGCTTCGCCGTCTTGCCGGGCTGGATCAGCGGTGTCTTCTTGCCGTGGATGCTGAAGTCGTGCAGGACGTGGCCGGTGTTCTTGAAGACGAACGTGACCTTCCCGGGCCTCGCGGCTGACTTCGTCGAGAGCTTGAAGAAGAACTCGCCGCCCTTGACCTGGACTGTCGTCGCTGTCGCGACTGTCGGTCGGTCGACGTGCGCGGAGGCGAGCTGGACGAGCGCGAGCGAGGCGATCGCGCTCGCGGCGAGAACACTGATGGTGAGCTTTTTCATTGCAACATCTCCTTGCGATGGTGGTTGCTTATGGGAGCGAGTAGGCGATCAGCTGGAACTGAGGCTTCTTGAAGAAGCCAGTCGCCCCGGCGCCGACGAGCAGCGTGTCGCCGTCGATCGACGGGAAGGCGTTGATGCCGGCAGGTGCCTTGGCAGTCCAGAGCTTCTTGCCCGTCTGCGTGTCGAAGGCGTAGATCGTGCCGGCGTAGTCGCTCGTGAAGACGACGTCGTTCGCGACCGTGGCCGCGCCGAAGTCCATCGACGGCAGCTTCTGCTGCCAGTCGACCTTTCCCGTGGCCGCGTCGATGGCGGTAAGGCCGCCCCGGCCGCCGCGGAAGTCGAAGCCGCCCTGCTGTCCGGTCGCCCCTGCGGTGGCCGCGAGATCGAGCCAGGGAACGAAGAGACGATTGTCCGCAAGGGCCATCGGCGTTTCGACACCACCGAGGTCGCCGGGAAGGATCCTGTACGGCTTTCGGGGCAGCGGTCCGGTGTCGTGTAGGTGTGTGCCGACCGAACGCGTCCAGAGCTGCTTGCCGTCGTCGGCCCGGTAGGCGTAGGCCTTGCCCATCTTCCCTGCCACCAGGACGATCTCGGTCTGGACGCCCTGGATCGGTACGGTCGTGACGATCGCCGGGATCATCAGGTCGTAGTCACGAACGTCGTGCGGGACGGCCTGCCGGTACCAGATGAGCTTTCCGGTCTGCCCGTTCAGCGCGATGATCGAGTTCGTGTAGAGGTTGGGCCCGGGCCTGCTCGACCCGCCGGGGAACTTTGGAGTCCCGTAGAGCGGACCGGGGTTGGCGACGGAGATGAAGACGCGACCCTGGCTGTCGACCGAAGGCGGGTACCAGAGGCCGCCGCCGCTGTTGACCTTGGGATTGCCGAACAGCTTGGCGCCGTCGGAGATCGTGTTGAACTTCCACTTCGTCTTGCCCGTGGCGGCGTCAAGTGCCCAGACGATGCCGTCCCCGTTACCGGCGTAGAACGACGAGGGGTTGCCCGGCACGGTGCTGAAGACGACCGTGTTGTCGTACACCTGAGGAGTCATGTCGATGCCCTCGTTCTTGTTGCGGGGCAGCTTGTGTGTCCAGATCTGCTTCCCGGTCTGGGGGTCGAGGGCGAACGCGTCCGATGAGGTCGCTCCGTAAAGCCGGCCGTAGCCGTAGGAAACGCCGTTCGGGCCTTCGTCCGGCTTGTTGAACTTGTGCTCCCAGACGAGCTTCCCCGTATCGCGATCGAGCGCGTATACGTTCGAGTTCAGATCCTGGAAGTAGACCGCGCCGTTGATGGCGATCGGAGACGTTGCGATCGCGCCGAAGGCGCTCGTGCCCTTGATCGCGAAACGCCACTTCACCTTCAGGCTGGCGACGTTCTGCGAGTTGATCGGCGACTGAATCGTGTCGCGCGTGTTCGCCAGGTCGTAGTTATGCGCCGGCCAGGAACCGACATTCGAGGCCCACTCCGGTGGCGGCTGGCCTGAGGCATCGTCGGCCGCCGATGAGCCGCCTGTCCAAGCAACAACCGCAGCCGTCGCGACCGCGGCGCCGACAACTACAAGCGCACCCAATCGATACGCCCGGGGTCTGATCTTGCTTGTGAATGACATGGTTCAAGGACTCCTTCCGTTGTTGAACTCCCAACAACGATTGCGGTGTCGTAGTGCGCACGGCGTCCTTGCCAGCGTCCATTCACACCGCTCGCTTTCCGCAGGGCCGACTGGCGGGCAGCCGCTAGTGCGGTTGGGCGGTTCCCGGGAAGACGTGAGGCTCCGCGCGCGCGAAGGTGTGCAGATGCGGCTCGAACACTCCGATCTCGCGTTCCGAGCTTCTGAGCTCCGAGCGGTCCGCCGGTTTGTCGAGGCGGTGCGGGCGCTGTCGGACAACCCGCAGCCAGAAAACGTCGAGCGGTACCTG
>DATHGN010000002.1:0-21826 GCA_035317565.1 Gaiellaceae bacterium | reverse complement strand
ATCGCCGCTCCGATCCCTGCGCGGCGCGTGTAGTCGGCTTCGGGGTCGGTCTCGGTCCAGCGCTGCCAGCGCCGCGCGCGGCGGCGGTTCTGCAGCTCCCCGAGGACGCCCACGCTACTTGGTGCCGTAGAGCCGATCGCCGGCGTCGCCGAGCCCCGGAACGATGAAGCCTTTCTCATTGAGCCCGCGATCGATTGCGGCGACGACGATCTGGACATCGGGATGGTCGCGCGTGATCTTCTCGATCCCCTCGGGTGCTGCGATGATCGCGATCAGGCGCACCGAGGTCGCGCCCGCGTTCTTCACGGTTCTGATCGCCGCGGCGGTCGAGTTACCGGTTGCGAGCATCGGGTCGAGCAGGATCACGTCGCGCTCGGCGACGTCGGCCGGCAGCTTCGCGTAGTACTCGACCGGCTCGAGGGTCTCCTCGTCGCGGTACATACCGATGAACCCGACGCGTGCGCTCGAAATCAGCGAGAGCACGCCGTCGAGCATCCCGACCCCAGCGCGCAAAATCGGGCACACGGCCACCTTCTTGCCACTGATCCGCGGGAACATCCCGCGCTCCAACGGGGTCTCGACGTCGACGTCTTCAGTCGGCAAGTCCTTCGTCGCCTCGTAGGTCAGGAGCAGCGTGACCTCGTTGACAAGCTTGCGGAAGTGGACGGTCGGTGTGTCCTTGTCCCGCAGGTACGAGAGCTTGTGCTGGACGAGCGGGTGCTTGACCTCGATGACCTGCGCGGTGTTCGTCTCGGCCACGGTCACTACGCGACGTAGGTCGTCCAGCCGCGGAAGCCGGGATAGAGCGGCCGTTTGGCGCAGAGGGCCTCGGTTCGGGCGCAGAGAGCGTCGAGGTCAGGTGAGTCGCCGAGTGCTTCGACGATGATGCGACCGATCTCGCGGAAGTCGTCGGCATCCATGCCACGCATCGTTGCTGCCGGGCTGCCGATGCGCACGCCGCTCGCGATCGTCGGCTTGCGCTCGTCGAACGGAACCGTGTTGCGGTTCACGGTCAGCTTCACCTCGTGCAGCCGCTCCTCGGCGTCCTTGCCGGTCCAGTCGGTCGAGCGGAGGTCGAGCTGCAGCAGGTGCGTGTCGGTCCCTCCGGTGAGCACGTCGAGCCCGCCGGCCATCAGCGTCTCTGCGAGCGTGTCGGCATTGCGGCGGACCTGCGTCTGATAGTCGCGGAACGCCTCGCCGGCGGCAATCTTGAAGCACGTCGCCTTCGCGGCGATGGTGTGCTCGAGCGGCCCGCCCTGCAGTCCCGGAAAGATCGCGCGGTCGATTGCCTGCGCATGCTCTTCCCGGCAGAGGATGAAGCCGGAGCGGGGCCCCGCGAGCGTCTTGTGCGTCGTCGAGGTGACGAAGTCGCAATGCTCGACCGGGTTCGGCTGCAAGCCGGCGGCGACGAGGCCGGCGAAGTGCGCCATGTCGCACAGCAGGAGCGCGCCGACGTCGTCCGCGATCTCGCGGAACTTCGCCGTGTCGACGGTGCGCGGATAGGCGGAGCCGCCGCAGACGATCAGCTGCGGCTTGGACTCGCGGGCCTTCTGCAGCACCTCGTCGTAGTCGACGACGTTCGTCTCACGCGACACCCCGTAGTGCGCGATCGTGTAGAGCCGCCCCGAGAAGTTGACCTTGAGCCCGTGCGTCAGGTGGCCCCCGTGGGCGAGCTCGAGCGAGAGGATCGTGTCCCCCGGCTGGAGCGCCGCCAGGTAGACGGCCATGTTCGTCTGCGCGCCGGCGTGCGGCTGGACGTTCGCGTGGTCGGCGCCGAAGAGCTCCTTCGCGCGGTCGATCGCGAGCTGTTCGATCTCGTCGACGACCTCGCAGCCGCCGTAGTAGCGCTTGCCCGGATAGCCCTCCGCGTACTTGTTCGTCGGCGTCGAGCCGATCGCCTCCATGATTGCCGGCCACGTGAAGTTCTCCGACGCAATCAGCTCGATCTGGTTCCGCTGTCGCTCGACCTCGCGACCGAGAAGCTCTGCGATCTCCGGGTCCAGCTGCTCGAGGCCGGCTGTGGTCAGCTGCTGAAAGGTCTGCTGCGCGACGGCCATCTCTCTCCTTCCCCGGGGTTCAACCTGATCGTACTGCCGCACCCAGTCGGCGCAGAGCCTCGGCCGCGGGCATGGCTCCCTCCCGGAGGATGCGCGGCTCGGGGCCGGTGAGATCGATCACGGTGGAAGGCGTACCGGCGAGCTCGCCGCCGTCGACGACTGCTCCGGCATCACGGCGGATCTCCTCCGGCACCTCGTCCAGCCGCTTGGGGTCGGCCTCGCCGGGACGGTTCGCGCTCGTCGCGACGAGGACTGCGACCGCTTGCAGCACCTCGGCGCCCGCGCCGCGAAGGTCTGGGACGCGCACACCGATCGTCTCGGGGTGACGGCCGCTCAGCCAGACCAGGCGACGCGCGGGATTCCGCAGGACCAGGGTGAGCGGCCCGGGCAGCAGCCTGCGCAACAGCAGCTCGTCGGCGCCGCGCAGCTCGGGTACGCAATCGAGCAGCTGGTCGACACCGGCGGCCACGAGTGCGCTCGGTTGCTCTGCGCCTCGCCCCTTGAGCTCGTAGAGCCGCTGCACTGCGTCTTCGTTCACCGGATCGGCGGCGAGACCGTAGACCGTGTCGAACGGGAGGACGACCGGCTCGCCCGCGCGTACCGCTCGGACCGCCTCCTCGACTACCCGGCCAGGAATCGAGTCACCTCCGCTCGGAAGCGATCGGGGTCGTCAAACCACACGAAGTGACCGGCGTCCGAAAGGACGACGCTGCGGGCGTCAGGTACGAGCTCGAGGATCTCTGCATTCGCCGGCGGGTCGAAGAAGTCGAGCTCCCCGCTGATCACGAGCGTCGGCGCCTCGATCAGCGGCAGTCCTGCGCGATTGTCGTACTGCGGTGCGGTCTCGGCGTTGAAGAGCATGAGGGCGGCGAGGTTCGGCGGCTCCTGACCGAAGACGCCGCCGAGCCACTCGACGCCTTCCGCACGGCGAAAGTACAGCCGCAGCTCGAGCATCCTCAGCCTCATCCGCTCGTCGTCTTCCTCGTGACTCCTTGCCATACGTTTCAGGCGCGCGTCGAGCGCGACCGCGATCGCGGGATCGTCGCTTGCCTCCCAGAGCGCTCGCACGCGCTCGTCGTATTCCCGCGCGAACCTCGGCGCCGTGGCCACGAGCACCAGTCGCCGCACACGTTTCGGATGAGCGGCGGCATAGGCCATCGCGACGAAGCCGCCGTGCGAATGGCCGAGCAGGTCGATCTGCTCGGCGCCGAGCTCTTGTCGCAGCTCCTCGAGATCGGCGACGTAGTCCTCTTGGCGGTAGGCCCGGTCGTCCGGCGGAGGATCGGATGCACCCGTGCCGCGCGGGTCGATCACCAGGAGCTCGACGTCCTGCGCGAGGCCGCCGAGGTCGCCGAGGGTCGCGCCGGAGAAGCCGGGCCCGCCCGGATGACACAGAAGCAGTTGACCGCTTCCGTCGCGTCTGAACGCGAGCTTTCGGCCGTCGCTCGTCGTGATGCTCCCGTTCAACGGCTGCCCTCCACCACGCGTTCGCGGTCGTTCAGGTCGAAGGTGATCGTAACGCTCGAATAGCCGAGCGACTCGAGCGACTCGGCGACGGTTTCCGCCTGGTCGTCGCCTATCTCGAGCACGAGCCGCAGCGTATGTGCGCGGCGGGCGATCTCCTCGTGCAGACCCTCGCCGACGAGTGCGGCCCGCGGCTCCCAGTCACGGATCTCGGGCTGGAGCGAATCCCATTCCGACGGAGCGACGTACGGCGGGTTCGAAACAACGAGGTCCCACCCCTCCTCGACCGCTTCGAGCCCTGCCTCGTGCAGATCGATGGCGAGGTCGAGTGCTTCGGAGTTCTCGCGCGCGAGGGCAAGCGCCTCCGGCGAGGAGTCGACAGCCGTAACGCGCGCACCCGGATGCTCGTCGGCAATCGCGAGCGCGATCGCACCGGACCCCGTGCCGAGATCGAGCACCCGGGGTGCCGGCTCGCCGGCGAGGAGTGCGAGACAGCGCTCGACGACGATCTCCGTCTCGGGTCTGGGCACGAGCGCACGTGCGTCGGTCTTCAAGGTGAGGTGCCTGAACCCCCAGTGCCCGAGGACGTACGCGAGCGGCTCGCGCCGCGCGCGCCGCTCGACCAACTCGTGCAGGCCGCCCGGCACCTCGCGTTCGCGTTCGACGTGGAGTTGCGACCGGGTGACGCCGAGGACATGCGCAACGAGCAGCTCCGCATCGACGTGCGGGGTGTCGACGCCGGCCGCGCCGAGGCGCTCCTCCGCGAGTCGAAGCGCTTCTGCGACGGTCACTCGCCGAGCGCGCGCTTGCGCTCTTCGGCGCCGAGCGCTTCGGTGAACTCGTCCAGCTCGCCCTGCAAGACGCGATCGAGCTGGTGCACCGTGAGCTTGATGCGGTGATCGGTGATGCGGTTCTCGGGATAGTTGTACGTCCGGATCTTCTCCGCCCGTTCGCCGGACCCGATCTGCGAGCGTCGGGTCGCGTCGAGCTCGGCCCGCTGCTTCTCGCGCTCGAGCTCGAAGAGGCGTGCGCGCAAGACACGAAGCGCCTTCTGCCGGTTTTGCAGCTGGCTCTTCTCGTCCTGCATCGCGACGACGAGCCCAGTCGGCAGATGCGTGATGCGCACGGCGGAGTCAGTGGTGTTCACGCTCTGACCGCCGGGCCCGGTCGAACGGTAGACGTCGATCTTGAGGTCGTTCGGATCGATCTCGACCTCGACCTCCTCGGCCTCAGGCATCACGGCGACAGTGGCGGTCGAGGTGTGCACGCGTCCCTGCGACTCCGTCTCAGGCACGCGCTGGACCCGGTGCGTCCCGCCCTCCCACTTGAACACCGAGTACGCGCCCTCGCCTTTGATTCCGAACGTGACCTCCTTGTAGCCGCCCGTCTCGTTCGGGCTCGAGCCGATCGGATCGACCTTGAAGCCGCGTCGCTCCGCGTAACGAGTGAGTGCGCGGTGCAGGTCTCCTGCCCACAACGCCGCCTCGTCGCCGCCCACGCCCTGGCGGATCTCGATGATCACGTCCTTGCTGTCCGCGGGGTCGGTCTCCACGAGCGCGAGCTTCAGCTCTTCCTCGAGCGACACGAGCCGTTCCTCGAGCTCGGGGATGAGCTCCCGCAGGTCGCCGTCGGCGCGTGCGTCGTCGAGATCGGCGCGTGCCTCCCGCCACCGCTGCGCGAGGCGATGGGGTCCCTCGAGCTCCTTCAGCTTTCTCCCGGCGTCTGCCGCTTCACGGCGGTCGTTGTAGACGGCAGGGTCGGACATGCGCTCCTGCGCTTCCTGGTACGAGCGGTCGAGCTCGTCGAGCAGTGGTTCGATGTTGCCGGCCATCGCCGGTCTACGTTAGCTCTCTAGGCGTGCGGTCAGGCTGATTTCCGGGACGCCCGTGAGCGCCTTCGACACCGGACAGTTCTGCTTGGCTCCGTCCGCTGCCTGCTGGAACGCACCCGCGTCGATTCCGGGCACGCGGCCGGCGACGTCAAGCGCGATCTTCGTGATTCCCTCGCCGGGCTGGAACGTCACGGTCGCGGAGGTCTTCAGCTCCTCGGGCGGATGCCCAGCCTGCGCGAGCCCGTGCGACAGCGCCATCGAGAAGCACGTTGCGTGCGCGGCCGCGATCAGCTCCTCGGGGCTGGTCTTGCCACCGGGCTCTTCCGCGCGGGCGGGCCAGCTGACTTCGAGCCCGCCGATCGCACCACTCGTCACGGGGTCGATGCTTCCGTTGCCGCTCATCAGGTCGCCCTGCCACGTCACTTCGGCTTTGCGGTCAGTCGCCATCGGTTCCTCCCTCGAGTCGGGCGTTGACAGTTACCTTCGCGCTCGCCTCGATCAGCTTCGAGAGCGTGCAGCCTTCGCTGGCGGCCTGGGCGAGGCGTTCGAATCCCGCAGCATCGATTCCTGTTACACGCGCGCGCGCGAGCAGCTCTGACGAGACGATCCGGTGCGATCCATCCTCGACCTGGTCGAGCGTGACGGTCGCTGTGATGTCGAGATGTTCGGGCGGCGTGCCGGCACTCGTGAGCTCGCTCGCAACCGACATCGCGAAGCACGCCGCGTGCGCGGCGGCGAGCAGCTCTTCGGGGCTCGTCTTCCCGTCGGCGCGCTCGATTCTCGTTGCCAGCGAGTACGGCAGTTCGTCGAACGCGCCCGTGCCGGCGGTGATCGCGCCGCTCCCGCGGGCGACGTTGCCTTCCCAGGTGACGTTGGCTTCGCGCTGGACTCTTGGCATTAGGCCATCACTTCGATCTTGCGGGCGAGCGGGTCCTTGGTCTCGAGCTGCAGCACTTCCTTGAGTGCCCGGATCGAGACCTCGATTTGATCGAGTGACGGCTCGCGCGTCGTCAGGCGCTGCAACCACAGGCCCGGCGCGAGCAGCGCCATCAGGATCTTCTTGTCCTGGTGCTTGCCGGCGAACCGGATCAACTCGTACGCAAGGCCGGCGATGAGTGGCAGCAGCAGGATGCGCGTCGCGATCAGCCAGTACCAGGCCGGCCTCCCGAAGAACGCGAAGACGAAGATCGCGATCACCATCACCCACAGCAGGAACGCCGTGCCGCACCTGGGATGGATCTGGCTGAAGCGCTGGACGATCTCCGGCTTCAGCTCCTCCCCGGCTTCGTACGCGTTGATCGCCTTGTGCTCCGCGGCGTGGTACTGGAAGACGCGCCGCAGATCCGGGAAGAGCGAGATCAGCGAGAGGTACAAGACGAAGATCGTCACACGGATCAGCCCCTCGACGATCACGAACTGGCCGGTGCTCTTGATTCCGATCCAGTCGGTCAGAAGAGCCGGCGAAACCTTGAACAGCACGACCGCGAAGCCGATCGCGATCGCGAACGCGAAGATCAACTGCGTGCGCGTCAGCTCGGTGTCGACCGCCTCGTCTTCCTCGCCTTCTTTCTCTGCAGCCGGGGCCTGGTAGTTCGCGGAGATGGCAAGCGCGCGAAACCCGATCGCGAGGGACTCGCCGAGCGCGACGACGCCGCGAATCACCGGCAACCGGAAAATCACGTGTCGCGCCATCGGAGACTTGATCGGCTGGTGAACCTCTGCGATGTCGCCGTCGGGCTTACGCACGGCGACAGCCCAGTTTGATGGGCCGCGCATCATCACGCCCTCGAGGACGGCCTGTCCCCCAACGTTCGTCATGTAGCGGTTCTAGCCGCGGCTTGCGCCGCCGGCCTTCTCGAGCCGGCGCTGGAAGCGCTCGACGCGTCCGCCCGTGTCGACCAGCTTCTGCTTGCCCGTGTAGAACGGATGGCAGTTCGAGCAGATCTCGACGTGGAGCTCGGGCTTCGTGGACCGCGTCTCAAACGTGTTCCCGCAGGAGCACGTCACGGTCGCAAGGACATAGTCGGGGTGGATCTCAGGCTTCATCGGCGTTCAGGATAGCAGCGGCTGTTTTGGCTGCGACGTTGCCGCCCGAGACGACGGCGGCGACGGTTTGACCGGGCTCCGGGACGAACGCGCCGGACAGCAAGGCGGCCGCTGTCGCCGCTCCGGCGACCTCGCAGGCGAGCTTCATTCGCCCGTACATGAACCTGAAAGCCTCCTCGAGCGCCTGCTCGGTGACAAGCACCGACTCGACGCCGAGCTCGGTGCAGACCCGGACGCAATTCGCGCCTGCATAGGGACCGTTGAGACCGTCCGCGATCGACTTCGCCTCGACCGTCACCGGCTCACCGGCCTTCAGGCTCTCGTGCAGCGCGCGTGAACGTTCCGGCTCGATTGCAATCACGCGAACGTCGGGCTTCATCGCCTTGACTGCGGTCGCGATGCCGGACACGAGGCCACCTCCGCCGACCTGGACGAGCACGACGTCCGCTTCAGGCGCGTCCTCCAGCATCTCGAGGCCGACCGTCCCCTGGCCGGCCATGACGATTGGATCGTCGTAGGGGTGGACGAGCGTGCGGCCCGTCGACTCGATCAGCTCCTCGAGCCGGTCGAACGCCGCCGGGATGTCAGCCGCCTCGGTGTCGATCGTCGCGCCGTAGCCGCGGGCAGCAGCGATCTTCATCGGGCTCGCGGTCTGCCACATGACGACAAGCGCATCGATTGCCTCGACCGCGGAGCCATACGCGAGCGCCTGCGCGTGATTGCCTGCGGAGATGGAGATCACGCCGCGGCTCTTCTCTTCGTCGGTCAGCGTAGCGAGCTTGTTCAGCACGCCGCGCGGCTTGAACGCCCCGGTGCGCTGAAAGAGCTCCGCCTTGAAGCGCACGTCGGCGCCGATCTGCCTGGAGAGGGTGGCCGACGTCAGCAGCGGTGTCCGGTGCAGCCGGCCGCCGATGCGCTCGCGCGCACGGTAGACGTCGTCCAGCGAAAGCAGCGAGCCCGTCGTAGCCACGACGGAGATCGTACTTCTAGTACTTGCCCTTGCCGCAGCCGGCGAGCACGAAGGGCGCTCCCAGGGCGAGCAACAATGTGAGACGTGCGCGCATGTGGGTCCTTACCCGATCGGACGAAGGTCGGTTTGTCAGGTCATGGAACCGGATGCGGCGGTCGGGTGTAGCTCGGACGATGCGTCTTGCCCTGGTCATGACGGTCGCCGCGGTCGTCCTGGTCGGCACGCTGGCGGCCTCGGCCGCTCCTCAGCCGGTCGCACGGGTCGTGACCGGTGCGGGGCCGTGCGGTGCGGCGTCCGGTTTCGGCTCGGTCTGGGTCGCCGTCTACGGCACCGGCCGCCTGGTGCGGATCGACCCTCGAAGCAATCGTGTCGTCGCTCGCATCCGGGTCGCGCGTGGGATCTGTCCGATCGTCGTCGCCGCAGGCTCGGTGTGGGTCGCCAGCGACATGACGAACATGCTCTACCGCATCGACCCCCACCGCCGACGCATCGTTGCGCGGATTCCGGTGGCGAACTGGCCGGCGCACGTCACCGCCGCTTTGGGGAGTGTCTGGGTGTCTGCGTACGAACGGGGGACGGTCGCAAGGGTCGACCCACGCAGGAACAGGGTGTCTCGTGTGTACGCCGTCGGGGGAAATCCCTCCGGCCTCGCGGAGGCGGGCGGCGCGCTCTGGATCGCATTCGGGCGAAACGGCTCGTCGCTTGGTCGGCTGGATCCGAGGAGCGGAACGCTGACGAAGTCGTCGATCGGTCACAACGGGCCCGGTTTTCTCTCGGCCGGCGCCGGCTCACTCTGGACGACGACCGCCGACGGGTTCGCGGTCCGCTTCGATCCGTCTGCTAGGCAGGTCGTCGCAGCGTTCGCCATCCCGGGGACGCCGGCCGAGGCCGTGGCGGGCCCTGACGGAATAGTTTGGGTGGCGGAGAAGCAGCACAACACCCTGACCCGCATCGATCCGGATCGGAATCGGATCGTCGACGTCACCGGCGCAGGGCCGGGCGCACTCGCCATCGCTAGAGCCGGGGGCGACATGTGGGTCACGAGCTTCGCCGGGCGGGACATCTGGCGCTTCCGGAACTAAACAGACGTGTGCCAGGGACAGTCCCTGGCACGTGTCTGTTCGCGCCGGTCACGAGTCACGCTTTCGTCACCATGTCCGACACCGGGACGTGGCCGTAGTAGCTCCCTCGGAACGCCCGCCCCGGCCCGGGTCCCGGAGCCGCGCGACGCTTCGGTGACACCAACGTCACCATGTCCGACACCTGGACGTGGCCCGGCGAGACGTGGCTCGGACGGGCTAGGTCAGCGTGTACTCGGGGCCCGAGCCGCCCTCTGGCGGCGTGAGCCGGCCGCCCTTGGCGGAGATCGCACCGCACTGCACGCAGTTCGAGGGCGTCACGTCGACACCCGTCTCGGTTGCCTCATAGACCTGCGCCGGGCACATCCGCTCCCAGAGCAGCGCGATGTCCTGCGGCACTTCCCGTTGGAGCACGATGTGGTTCGGCTGATCGTCACGCGTCTTGTTGCCGGACGCGAAGACCGAAGAGAGCTTGTCGAACGTGAGCTTCCCGTCCGGCGCCGGATAGCTCTTCGCCCGGTCGGTGCGGATCAGATCGACGTCGGCGTCGCGTTCGAGCCGCAGATCGCGCCGCGGGAAGCGCCCCTTCGTCGCCGTCATAACGCCCGCCAACGCGCCGCCGAGGATCAAGCCGCGGCCGAATGCGGGGCGCATGTTCCGCACCTCCAGCAGGTCCTTCCAGACGAAGCTCTCCCGAAGCGCCTCGTCGTACCCAGCAAGCGCACCCGGCGTGGCCGGCGTCTGTCCACGCTGCAGCGAAGCGAATGCCGCTTCGGCCGCAAGCCTCCCCGACTCAATCGCGTAATGGATGCCTTTGAGGGCCGGGACGTTCACGAGCCCTGCGCCGTCGCCGGTGATCAGAAGCCCCGGCGCGTGCAGCTGCTTCGGCAGCGCGAGGAAGCCGCCTTCGGGAATCGTCTTCGCACCCCAGGCGACCCGTTCGCCGCCCTCGAGCAGCTTGCGCACGAGCGGATGCAGCTTCAGCTCCTGCAGAAGGTCGTGCACCGAGAGCTCGACGTCGCGGTAGTCGAGCCCCACGACCATTCCGAGTGTGAGCATGTCCTCGCCCATCGGGTAGATGAACGAGCCGCCGAACTCCCGGAAGTTCGCGCCCCCGCGCAGAGGCCAACCCAGCGTGTGAATGACGCGACCTAGCGGCCGCTTCACCTTCCAGACCTCCTTCACGCCGAGCGCCCAGACCTGCGGGTTCTCGCCCGTGAGGCCGAACCGGTCGAGCGCGACGCCGCTCAGGTGGCCCTGCGTTCCCTCCGCGAGTACCGTGACCTTCGCGACCAGGTCGGAGCCAGGCTCGAAGTTTCCGAGCGGCTGACCGTCGCGGCCGCGGCCCTTGTCACCGGTCCGAACTCCGCGCGCCCGGCCGTCCGAGACGAGCAGCTTCTCCGCAACTGTCTCCGGCAGCAACATCGCGCCCGCTTCCTCGGCCTGCTCGGCGAGCCAGCGGCCGAGCCGCGACAGAGACGCCACGTAGTTGCCCTCGTTCTTCATCGTCGGCGGCGCTGGAATGCGGAGCGCGCTCTTGTGCGTCAGGAAGTACACGGATTCGTGCTCGACGGGCCCGTAGAACGGCATCTCGTCGAGACGCTTACGGCCCTTGAAGAGACGCCGCAGCGAGCGCGGATTCACGACGGCCCCCGACAGCAAATGCGAGCCGGCCTGCTTGCCCTTCTCCAGGATCGCCACCGGCACCTCACCGAGCCGCTCCCGAACCTCGGGTGCTTCCTCGAGCAGCTGGCCGAGTCGAATGCCACACGCGAGACCGGCCGGGCCCGCGCCGACGATGAGGACACCGACGTCGATGCGCTCCTCGGGCGGATCGCTCGGCGCGGCGACGTAGTCCGCTGTCCGAAACGGCGGCGGAAAGTCTGCCGGCTTGGTCACGAGCTCTTGCGCTGCTTGACGAGCTCGGTCAGCTTCGGGACGACTTCGTGCACGTCGCCGACGACGCCCAGATCCGAGAACTCGAAGATCGGCGCGTTCGTGTCCTTGTTGATCGCGACGATCACGCCCGAGCTCTGCATGCCAACCTTGTGCTGAATCGCGCCGGAGATGCCGCAGGCGATGTACAGCTTCGGCGCCACCGTCTTGCCCGTCTGTCCGACCTGCGTCGCGTACGGGTACCAGCCGGCGTCCACCACTGCGCGCGTCGCACCCACGGCGCCGCCGAGCGCCTTCGCGAGCTCTTCCACGAGCGCGAAGTTCTCGGGGCCGCCGAGCCCGCGGCCGCCGGCGACGATGACCGGCGCGTCCTCGATCGACGGTCCCTCGCTCTCCTCGTGCGCCTGGTCGACCATGCGCGCCGAGCTCGAGAAGTCCTCGAGGGCAACCTGCACGTCCTCGACCTCCGCGGAGCCGCCCTTCTCGTTCGGATCGAACGAGCCGGAACGAAAGAGCGCGATGCGCGGCTCCGTCGTCCAGCCGACGTCCACGTAGACGGAGTCCTGCAGCGCGGGACGCTTTCCCACGAGCTTGCCGTCCTGCTGCACGAGGTCGACGAGATCCCAGTTGATGCCGGCATCGAGTCGAGCGGCGAGCCCGGCCGCGACATCCGCAGCGAGCACCGAGTTACCGAAAAGGATCGTTTCGATTCCCTTGTCTCGGACGAGCTGTGCGATCACGTCGACGCGCGGTTGCGGCAGCGGTGCCTCGAGCTGCGCATCGTCTGCGACGTAGACCTTTGCCGCGCCGAACGTCCCTGCGGCATCGGCGAGCGGGCGCACACCTGATCCGATCACGACTCCGGCGACGTCGCCGTCACCAAGGCTCGCGGCCTTTGCGAGCACACCGAGCGCGCCCTTCAGAAGCTCGTCGCCGTGGTGCTCGAGAAAGACGAGCGTGCTCATACGAGGCGCTTCTCCGCAAGGAAGTCGAAGATCGCCTGCGCGGCGTTGCCGTCGTCGTCGATCTTCTTCGAGTCGCCGCGCGCGGGTGGATCGTTGAGCGCATAAACCTCGGTGCGCGAGCCCTGTTCACCTGCGCGGTCCGCTTCGACGCCGAGATCCGCGAGCGTCACCGTCTCCTGCGGCTTCGACTTTGCGCCCATGATTCCCTTGAGCGACGGGTAGCGCGGTTCGTTGATCGCGTCGGACACCGCGACCACTGCAGGAAGCGGCGCCTCGATCACGTCGTAGCCGAATTCGGTCTGACGCTTGACGGTGAGCTTGCCGTCGGCGTGCGTGATCTCCGCAGCCTGGGAGACGACGGGCATGCGCAACCGGTCGGCGACCGCCGCCCAGAGCACCGCGCCGTCCGAGTCGCCCGCCTGCTGGCCGAACAGGATGACGTCCGCGCCCTCGCGCTCGAGCGCCTTCGCAAGCGCGTAGCTCGTCGCGACGAGATCCGCGCCCGCGGCTGCGTCGTCACTGATCAGGACGGCACGGTCGGCGCCCATCGCGAGCGCCTTCCGCAGGGCGTCCTGCGCCTTGGCCGGCCCGAGCGAGAGGAGCACGACCTCGCCCTCGCCCGTGGAATCCTTCAGCCGCAGAGCCTCCTCGACCGCGTTGGCGTCGAAGGCGTTCAGCGTCCCTTCGCCCCCGCGGTCCAGGCGCTTGGTTCCGGGGTCGATCCGGCTGTTTCCCTCGGGAATCTGCTTGACGCAAACGGCGATCTTCATGCGCGCAGGACTCTACTGAGGGTGACCCGGGCCGAGGAGCTTGCTAGTGTCCGGCCCTTCGAGCGCGAACCGGAGCGCCCGTCCTCTTATGAGACGCCACCGGACGACAGCCCGAGGGGTTCTTTTCCTCGCCGTGACGATTGGCCTTGTCGCCGGGAGCGCTGCTGCATCCGCGGCCGGCAAGGTGCCCGACCACATCATCTTCCCGCTCGTCGGAAAGGTGCAGTACATCGACGACTTCGGCGCGCCGCGCGGCGGCAGCGCGCATCAGGGGAACGACCTCATGGCCGCGAAGAAGTCCCCGGCAGTTGCGGCCGAAGCGGGCAGGGTGAAGTACTGGACGACGTCGGCCTCGGCCGGTTGCATGCTCTACCTCTACGGCGAGAGCGGAACGACGTACCTGTACATCCACCTGAACAACGACGTGACGATGAAGAACGACAACAAAGGCAAGTGCGTCAAAGGGACCGCCTACACCGTCGCAAACGGCGCAAAGGTCGCTGCGGGCCAACAGATCGCATACGTCGGCGACTCCGGCGACGCGAACGGCGGCGCGTCGCACCTGCACTTCGAAGTCCATCCCGGCGGCGGCAAGGCAGTGAGCCCGTATCCGTACCTCCAGAAGGCTTACAAGCTGTTGTTCACCGCGAAGGCCGGGTCGCCGTTTGCGCTGACGCTGACCGGCACCGTCGTCTCGGCAGCAATCGACCGGATCGTCGTGAACGTCTCGACGTCGCAGGCCTGGCCCTCCGGATTGATGCTGACGAAGCTGAACCGGACGATCGCGCTGACCGTGCCGGAGACGACGACCGTGCAGAGCCTGAGCCCGACCGGCGGCCTCCGCACCGTCGCGAACGTGACGCTCGCAGCGAAGGGCGACAAGATCGTCGTCTGGACAACGCCCGCACCGACGACGCTCAAGGCGGAGCGCGGCGACGACGACGTGCTCAGCTCAGCGTTGATCCAACTGGGCTAGCGACCCACGAAACGGGGCTCGCGCTTCTCGACGAATGCGGTCATCCCCTCCTTCGCGTCCTCGCTCGAGAAGATCTCGCCGAAGGTCTCTCCTTCGGCTGCGAGGTTCTCTGCGTGATCGCCGCCGAGCGCCCGGTTGGCCAACTCCTTCATGAGCCGAAGCGCGATCGGGCTCTTCGACGCCAGCAGCGCTGCCACCTCGCGCGACTTGTCGAGAACGGGGTCGTGCACCGCGTTGACGAGCCCGATGCGAAGCGCCTCGTCGGCGTCGACGATGCGGCCGGTGAAGATGAGCTCCTTCGCGACGCCGAGGCCGCAGACGCGCGCGAGTCGCTGCGTCCCGCCCCAACCCGGAATGATTCCGAGGTTCACCTCGGGTTGCCCGAGCTTCGCGCTCGTCGCGGCGTAACGGATGTCGCACGCGAGCGCGAGCTCGCACCCGCCGCCGAGCGCGAAACCGTTGATGGCCGCGATCGTCGGCTTCGGCATCGTCTCGAGCAGGCGTCCGGCTTCGTGCCCGAGAGCGCCCCACTCCTTCGCCTGGTCGACGTCGAGCCCGCTCATGTACTTGATGTCCGCTCCGGCGACGAACGCCTTCTCCCCCGCGCCGGTCACGATCACCGCGCGCGCCGACTCGTCACCGGCGAGCTCGCGCAGCCGGTCTCGCAACTCCGTGAGCGTCGCCACGTCGAGTGCGTTCATGGCCTCCGTGCGGTCGATCGTGACGAGCGCGACCGCGTCTTCCCGCTCGACGTGGATCAAACGGGGACTTTGCCCTTGAGGAAGTCGACGATCTCACTCGTCGGCGCACCGGGAGTGAAGACCTCGGCGACGCCGCGCTGCTTCAGCTCCTCGGAATCCTCGCGCGGGATCGTGCCCCCGACAACCACCAGAACGTCTTCCGCCCCGTTCGCCTTCAACCCGTCGAGGATGCGCGGCACGAGCGTCATGTGCGCGCCCGAGAGGATCGAGATCCCGACCGCGTCGGCATCCTCCTGGATCGCGGTCTCGACGATCTGCTCCGGCGTCTGGTGCAGCCCGGTGTAGATCACCTCCATGCCGGCGTCTCGCAGAGCCCGCGCGATGATCTTCGCGCCGCGGTCATGCCCGTCGAGACCCGGCTTCGCGATGACAACTCTGATCTTCCGTGACACGAGGCGGAGTTTACGGGGAGTTCTCGCTCAGCCCGGAATGCGAACGAAGGTGAAAGTCCATTCGGCGGTGCCTTCCAGGCGCCCGTTCTCGGGTGAGCCGTACGTCTTACGCTGAACTCGCGTGGCGTGCAACGTGATCCGCGCCGCCTTCCGCTCGCGGAGCGCCTCCTTGGGAAGGCGAATGAGATTGGCCAGCGGCCCGAGCGGGTTGAGTCGCACGTCGTCGGGCTCCAGCGGACAGTCGGCCTGCGTGAGGTGAACGTTCGTCACACGTCCGAGAGCCAGAACACCACGCCGGGGGCTCAGGGCTCGCAACTTTGCGCCCGCGAACGAGCGCGTGGTCTGTGCGCAGTCGGCGACCTTGCTCGTCCCGGGACCGCCGCAGACCTGGTCGGTGGTGTTGGCGCCCGCGAGCGTGACGGTGCCCCTGATGCCGCCGACGGTCACCGGCAACACTCGACCGCCCGAGAGCCGAACGAGGACGGACGACCTCGTGCCGAATCTCGCCGTGCGAGCTCCCTCCGATGTCTCCGTCCGCTGACAGTCACCCTCGACGACGGGGGAGGCCGTGTAGAACCACTCCTGGTGCGCCGTTCCGCTGATCGTCAGCCGAAAGAGCGTCGGCGCAGGCGCGGCTGCGGAGCTATGCGCAGCCACGACGCACGCGACGCCGAGTAGGCCTAGAAGACCGAGGTTTCGCCGCAGATGCCCCACGTTGCAGGCGAAGCGTTGCACATTTTTGGCTTCGCTAAAAGACGGGGGTCTCGCGCCAGATGCCCCAGACGTCCCTCAAGGCGTCGCACATCTCGCCCATCGTCACGTACGCCTTCGAGGCGTCGACGATCGGGGGCATCAAGTTTCGGTTCTCGTGTGTGGCATCTTCCTTCAGCCGACCCAGGGCCGCCTCGACCGCTCGGGAGTCCCGGCGCCCACGGACTGCCTGCACACGCTCGATCTGCTGCTCCTCGACCGCGGGGTCGATTTTGAGGATCTCGAGCGGTTGCTCGTTCTCGTGCTGGTAGCGGTTGACCCCGACGATGATCCGCTGCTTCTGCTCGACCTCGTGCTGATAGCGGAACGAGGCGTCCGCGATCTCCCGCTGGAAGAAGTTCTCCTTGATCGCCGGAATGACTCCGCCGAGCTTGCGGATGCGGTCGAAGTACTCATAGGCCTCTGCCTCGAGGCGGTTCGTCAGGTCCTCGACGTAGTAGGACCCGCCGAGCGGGTCGATCGTGTTGACGACACCCGTCTCGTGCGCGATCACCTGCTGCGTCCGCAAGGCGAGGCGGACCGCGTTCTCTGTCGGCAGGGCAAGCGCCTCGTCGAAGGAGTTCGTATGCAGCGACTGCGTCCCGCCCAGCACCGCGGCCATTGCCTCGAGTGCGGTGCGAATGATGTTGACCTCGGGCTGTTGCGCCGTGAGCGACACGCCGGCCGTCTGCGTGTGAAACCGCATGAGCCACGAGCGCGGGTTGCGCGCGCCGTAGCGCTCCTTCAACTCGCGTGCCCAGATCCGCCGGGCCGCGCGGTACTTCGCGATCTCCTCGAAGAAGTCGAGGTGCGCATTGAAGAAGAACGAGAGTCGAGGCGCGAAGTCGTCGATGTCGAGGCCGCGCTCCGTTGCCGCCTCGACGTACGCGAACCCGTCGGCGAGGGTGAACGCAAGCTCCTGCGCTGCGGTCGACCCGGCTTCGCGGATGTGGTAGCCCGAGATCGAGATGGGATGCCAGAGCGGCATCTCCCGTGCGCAGAACTCGATCATGTCGATGACAAGCCGCATCGACGGCTCGGGCGGAAAGATCCACTCCTTCTGCGCGATGTACTCCTTGAGGATGTCGGTCTGGATCGTCCCGCGCAGCTTCTCGCGCGGCACGCCTTGCTCCTCACCGACGCAGAGGTAGAACGCGAGCAGCATCGCTGCCGGCGAGTTGATGGTCATGGACGTCGAGACCTCGTCGAGCGGAATCCCCGCGAAGAGCGTCTCCATGTCGTCGAGCGAATCGACGGCGACACCCTCGCGCCCAACCTCGCCGAGAGAACGCGCGTGGTCGGAGTCGAGGCCCATCAACGTCGGCATGTCGAACGCGGTCGAGAGGCCGGTCTGGCCGTGGTCCAGGAGATAGCGAAACCGGGCGTTCGTCTCCTCCGCGCCGCCGAAGCCGGCGAACTGCCGCATCGTCCAGAGCCTGCCGCGATACATCGAGGGATAGACCCCGCGCGTGTACGGGTAGACCCCGGGGAAGCCGAGATCCCGGTCGTGGTCGACCTCGACGTTGTCGGGCGTGTAGAGCGGCTCGTTCTCGAGCCCGGAGATCGTCGAGAAGAGCTCTCCGTCCCGCTCGGGCTTCGCCTCGTAGAGCTCACGCTTCCACTCGGCGGTCGAGTCGGACCGCGCGCGCGGATCCTCGGTCGTGGCCATGCTCTTGCCGATTGTACGGGCGTGATTCCGACTCCTGCCTTCCGCCTTCTCTGCCGATAACTCGTTTCGTGGAGAAGTTCGTTGCAGTTGTCATTTGTGCGCTCCTGGCAGCTCCGGCGTCGGGTGCATCCAGCTCGCCTCACACCGGCGGGTTGCTGCAGCGTGCGGCGCGGTTGTCGGGTCTGCACGTTCGGCACGCGGTTCCCACTGCGACGCTTCCGGCCGGGCGTTACGACCAGCTCTTGCGACGCGCCGGCAACCGCGACTACCCGCCTGCCCTCAGAAGCAGCGACTCGATTCTGTATGCACGGCTCGGGCTGACTCAGAGCAGCGAACGCGCGACACTCGTGCCGGCCAGGGCGGCATCACGCGCCTGGTACGACCCGAGCGCTCGCAAGCTTCTGCTTCGCCGCACGCCGGCCGCACAGCGCAGCGCCGTCCTGAACGAGCTCGTGCGTGCGCTCGTCGACCAGAACTTCAACCTGCGCCGGCTCACCGGGCTGTACACGCGCGATCGGGATCGTGCGTTGGCGGCACACGGCATCGTCGACGGAACGGCTGCTCTCGCGTCAGGACTTCGCGCCCGCCCGGTGAACGGCACGCAACTCGAACGCTTTCTCTCCTCGGAGAGCGCTGTGCGTCTAACAGGTGGTCGACAGCTCGCAGTTCAGTTGCGTTACCTCGGCGGTGCCTCCGCACTCTCGAGCGCGCTGCGCACATTCCCGCAGACGACCGAGCAGCTGCTGCACATCGACAAATTCCTGGAGCGGGAACGTGCACTCCCGGTGCAACTGCCGAAGCAGATCGGAGACCTGCGCCTGACCAGCGCGGAGACGTTCGGCGAGCTCGACCTACGCAGCCTCTTGCGCACGTTTCGCGTCCGAGACTCAGTGGCCGTTGCCGAGGGTTGGGGCGGTGGGCGCCTCGCGCTCTACACGTCGCCGTCCGGGGAGACCGTCGCCGCCTTGGCGTTGCGCTGGGACACGCTCGAGGACGCGGCCGAATGGCGGAACGCCGTTCCCGCGTACGCGGCAGCCGCGTTCCCCGGCGCAACCGCTCGCGACTGCCCGCCGCTCGACCGGTGCTGGTCGTCGGCGTCGACCCTGGCCACCGGCTCGCTCGGCGACACGACGGTCCTGGCAAGCGGACCGGGCTCGGACTCCGTCGCGGCCGCCATTTTGGCCCAGGGCTAAGCCTCAAGTCGAGCTTTAGGTCGTGGCGTTCTGCGCCGCCGACCGCCCGGGGCGGGAATCACTCCAGCAGAAAGATGCAGTTTTGCGTACCCCTGAAGGGTGATTCGCGGAGAATCTCTACCCGTTTTGACCGCAAAACGCTCAGGAGTTCGCTCCAGGAGGCCGATTCCTCCATCGGAGCCACGTGCGATCCGCGCGTGGATGGAGAAAACATGGCGAGCTTCCCGGACCTGCGGCCTAACCGGCGCTCGGCGAAAGCCGAGAGCTCGGCCGCGCCTCGGACCAGGGCTCGCCTGCTCCTCGCAGCCTCCACTGCGCTCCTTCTCACCGCCTCTCTCGCCGTCTCCGAGCTCGCCACTCTCCGCGGCGCGAAGGCACACGACGCATCGGTTTTCCTGACGAGGGAGCTGGGTCCGCCGCTGGACCGGGCGTCCCTCGTCAGGACGCCGGCGCGCGCAACACCCAGGCTCGTCAAGCCCGCCCTCGGCGGGAAGCTCGAGATCCGCGACGGCGGCCTCAAGGTCACGTCGGGTCACACCAGTGTCTCACTCAGCTTCGGCAAGGCCCGTGGCAGCTGGCGCGGGCACCAGCACGGTGTCGAGCGGAAGCTACCGTTCGGCAGCGAGGCGATCGTGCTCGGGTTGAACCGCGTCGAGCAGTCGCTGATCGTCGACAAGCGTCAGGGAACACGCACGTGGCGCTGGCGCCTCGATGCGGCCAAGCTCGCCCCGCGCCTCACGGCCGACGGCACCGTTCGTTTCGCCGACGGCAAGAAGGACTCGGGCCTGCGGATCCTCCCGGTCGTCGTCTTCGACCAGAGTGGCAAGGACATCACTCCGCGGGGACTGCGGTGGTCCCTCGAACGAGCCGGCACGACACGATGGCTGCAGCTACGACTGAACGACGCGGACCTTCCGTTGCCGTACGTCATCGATCCGATCGCTCTCGTCGCCGCCTGCCCGGGCGGCGGCTGCGCCAACAACACCGCCACCAACGCGACGTCGGTGACGGTGACTCGCCCTGCCTCGGTCGCAACCGGATCGCTCATGCTCGCCCAGGTCACGTTGCGGAACAACGACACGATCACCGCGCCCGCGGGCTGGACGACCACCGGCAACCTGCGCACATCAGGAGCCACTCTCGAGCAGCGCATCTACTACCGGGTCGCAACGGCGGCAGACACGGCTGGAACGACCTACCAGTGGTCCTGGACCACGAGCTCTGACGGCGCCGCCGCGATCCTCGCGTACTCCGGCACCGATACGACGAACCCGATCGACGTAACTCCGACCGACAACGCCGGGAGCGGGACCACGGCGACGGCCACCGGGCTGACGACCACGCAGGACAACGACATGATCGATGCGCTCTACGGCGCGCAGGGCCAGTCCGGTCCGTCACCGACCCTGACGCAGAACGCGGGCCAGTCGCTCACGCAGGAGTATGCGATCTCTTCCGGAAGCTCGCCGGCGAGCAAGGCCATCGCCACAGGCGCCGACGGCACCCTCGCGGCCGCGGGAGCAACGGGCAACAAGACCGCAACGATCTCGACGTCTACGCCTTGGGTCGCCCACCTGGTCGCCCTGATGCCGCCGCTTGCGGTCGACGGCGCCGGGACGCTGACCACCGCGACGACAAACGTCTCCGCGAGCCAGACCGGGAACACAATCACCTTCACTTACACGGCCGCCGCCGGTGGCATGAACAACGGCTCGCTCACCCTGGTCGTCCCGGCCGGGTGGACCGCGCCGAGCACCGTGAGCAACAACGCCGGCTACACAACGGCGAGCACGGGTACCGTCTCGGTGGCTGCGCAGACGATCACCGTGTCCAGCCTGACCCTCGCCGGCGGCGGGACGATGACTCTCACCTACGGCAACAAGAGCGGCGGCGGCTCCGGCGCGACGGCGACGGCAAGCACCGGCGCGCAGACGTGGCAGGCTCAACAGAAGGCACGCAGCACGGGCACGCTCACGAACCTCGGCTCCTCGCCGAACATCACGGTCAACGCCGCCAACGGCTCGGGCACCCTGACGACGCCGACCTCGGTTGTGAGCGCATCGCAGACCGGGCGCACGATCACCTTCACCTACACAGCCGCGACGGGCGGGATCAACAACGGGACGGTAACGCTGGTCGTCCCGAGCGGTTGGACCGCACCGAGCACCACGAGCAACAACGCCGGCTACACGACCGCCAGCTCGGGCACCGTCTCGGTCGCGAGCCAGACGATCACCGTCTCCTCGCTCACGCTCGCAGGCGGATCGACCTTCACGATCACCTACGGGAACACGAGTGGCGGCGGGACCGGCGCGACGGCAACGGCGACGACCGGCGCCCAGACCTGGCAGGCGCAGTCGCAGTCGACCGGCGGCGGCTCCCTGGCGAACCTCGGTTCCTCGCCGAGCATCACCGTCTATGCCGCCGACGGCACGGGCACGCTGACGACACCGACCTCGGTTGTGAGCGCGTCGCAGACCGGGCGCACGATCACCTTCACCTACACCGCCGCGACCGGCGGCATCAACAACGGCTCCGTCACGCTCGTCGTCCCCGCCGGCTGGAGCGCACCGTCGACCACGGGCGCGAACGCCGGCTACACGACCGCCAGCTCCGGCACCGTCTCCGTCGCGAGCCAGACGATCACCGTCTCCTCGCTCACGATCGCCGGCGGCTCGACCTTCACGATCACCTACGGCTCCACCGCGAGCGGGGGGCCAGGTGCAACCGCAACGTCCCCGACGGGCGCGCAGACCTGGCAGGCACAGGAGAAGTCCACCTCCGCCGGCTCGCTCGCAAACCTCGGGGCCTCGCCGACCATCACCGTCTACGCCGCCGACGGCACGGGCACGCTGACGACACCGACTTCTGTTGTGAGCGCGTCGCAGACCGGGCGCACGATCACCTTCACCTACACCGCCGCGACCGGCGGCATCAACAACGGCTCCGTCACGCTCGTCGTCCCCGCCGGCTGGAGCGCACCGTCGACCACGGGCGCGAACGCCGG
>DATHGN010000001.1:0-8119 GCA_035317565.1 Gaiellaceae bacterium | reverse complement strand
AGCTCGGCCAGACCGTCGGGTTCGACGCGGTACAGACGCCGCGTCCCGTTCTGTCGCTCGGTCACCAGACCCGCCTCCTTCAGGACCCGGAGGTGCTGGGACACGGCAGGCCGGCTCACCGGAAGCCGTGCGGCGAGCTCGCCGACGGCTCGCGGGCCGTCCCGGAGCTCTTCGAGCACCGCTCTCCGAGTGGGATCGCCGAGTGCCTGCAGTGCCTGTGCGTAAGCCATGACTTACCGTAAGTCTACACTTACTCTCTGACTTGTCAAATAGGCTGGCCGCCGTGCCCGAGCTGCGGAAGTCAGACCTCGCCGCAGACCCCCTGCAGCAGTTCCGGAGCTGGTTCGTGGAGGCGGGCTCCGCCGAAAGCCAGCCCGCGGAGGCGATGGCGCTGGCGACCGCCACCGGCGACGGTGCCCCGTCCGTACGAATGGTCCTCCTGAAAGGAGCCGACGAGCGCGGCTTTGTCTTCTTCACCGGCTATGCGAGCAGGAAGGCGACCGAGCTGGACTCGAACCCGCGCGGAGCGCTGCTCTTCCACTGGCAGGAGCTTGGCCGGCAGGTGAGAGTCGAGGGCCCGGTCGAACGGGTCGCAGGGCAGGAATCCGATGCGTACTTCGCCACCCGTCCGCGTGGAGCACAGCTCGCTGCGACGGCATCCGAACAGAGCTCGGTCCTGTCGACGCGAGCGGAGCTCGACGAGCGGGTGGAGGCGTTGGCCCGTGAGCACGAGGGAGACGATCTGCGACGGCCCGAGCACTGGGGCGGGTACAGGCTCGTGCCGGAGACCTACGAGTTCTGGCAGCACCGCGACGACCGCATGCACGACCGCCTGCGCTACCGGCGCTCGAACGGCGACTGGGTCGTCGAGCGGCTGTCGCCCTAGCGTTCGATCCGGATCAGCGTATGCAGACGGTTGTCGTCAGTCGGATCGACGAAGTCGCGCACGCGTGTGAAGCCCGCCTTCTCGAACGCACGAAGCGATCCCTGGTTCTCCGCGTCGGGGTCGGCGATGCAGGCGTGCGTCTGCGGTGCCACGAACACGACGTCACGCACGAACTGCGCGATCACTCTCGATCCCAGTCCTTTCCCGGTCTGCTCCGGATCCGCGAGGAAGAGGTCGACGCCCGCAACACCCTCTTCGACGCCCACGAGGGCCTGGTAGTCGGAGTAGTCCGACACGAGGTAGGTCTGGATGAAGCCGGCGGGCCGATCGTCGACGAGGATCAGATACAGGTCGGTCGGGTCACTGCCCTCGATCGCGGGCAGGTAGTGCTGAACCACGGCGTCGTAGCTCTCACGGTCCCTCCACCAGAACCGAACGTGCTCGCGTTGCAGCCACTCGTGCAGCAGCGGTAGATCGATTTCCGCGAGACGCCGGAAGCCGATCGTCATCCGAAGATCGCAGCCAGCTCCTCGGCCTCCGACTGCGAAAGCCGATGCTCGAGAGCGGTCAGTGCAGGCTCGAGCTGATCCGGACGCCGCGGGCCCACCACGACGGCGGTCACGTGCGGCTGAGCAAGGAGCCACGCGATGGCAAGCGTCGCGGGATCGACGCCGCGCTGTGCCGCGACCTGTGCGAAGCGGTCGAGCGCGGCGAAGGTCTCCTCGCTGCGCAGATGTTCGTACGGGCCGGGGCGCATCGCCATCCGCGACCCTTCGGGCACCGGCGCGTCACGTTTGTACTTCCCGGTGAGCCAGCCTCCGGCAAGCGGGCTGAACGGCGTGTACGAGATCCCGAACGCGGCGCACAGCTCGACAACGCCGCGCTCGTCGACACGGTCCAGCAGCGAGTAGGAGTTCTGCACGACGGCGGGTGTTCCCGTTTCCAGCAGCGAGCGAAGCTGCCCGGCATCGAAGTTGCTTACGCCCCACGCCCTGATCAGGCTGATGGCGACAAGTCCTTTGTACGTTCCCACGAGTTCGTTCTCCGGTACGTCCGGGTCGAACTCGTGCGCCAGATAGACGTCGACGCGGTCCACGCCGAGTCGCTCGAGGCTCGACTCGAGCTGTCGTGTCATCCGCGTGCGCGCGAGCCCCTGGTCGGCTCCGGCTTCCATCGGGTTGAACGTCTTGGTGATCAGGCCCGGGCTAACGCCGCGGCTTGCAATCCACTTGCCGACCATCGTCTCGCTGCGGCCGCCGCCGTACGCGTCCGCCGTGTCGAACGTCGTGATGCCGAGCTCCCAGGCGGCGTCCATGATCCGGAACGCTTCTTCCTCGCTCTCGCCCTGACCGAAGAACTCGGGCGCCGAGCCGATGCCGCCGAAGTTGCCGCAGCCGAGGATGATCCGCGAGACCTCGACATCGGTCCCGCCGAGCGGACGGCGTTCCATCCGGCGAGTCTACGGGCGGCGGTTTCGCAGGTGCTTGCGCAGCGCGGCGAGGCGCGCGTCCCAGTCCGCGCCGACGCTCGCCATCCAGTCCATGGCGACGCCGAGAGGTCCCGGGGTCAGCTCGTACAGCGTCTCGCGGCCCTGGCGGCGCCCTTCGACGAGTCCGGCCTCACTCAGCGCTGCGAGATGCTTCGCCACCGCCTGCCGCGTGACCGGCAGCTCGGCAGCGAGCTCGGTCGCCGTTGCGGTCTCGCGCTCGGCGAGCGCCTCGAGCACGTACCGGCGGTTGGGATCGGCGAGCGCGTCGAAGACGCGCCCCGTCGGGTCGTTCACGCGTACGAGTGAGTGAAAGCCTGGGCGCGGAGGAAGAGTGCGGTTGAGAACTCGGGCGTCGACTCGCGGACGAAAAGGCGTGTTCCCTCTTCGACTTCTTCGAGTGTGAACTCGACCTCGCCCTGGTCGTCCCAGTCGAGCAGCAGCCGCTCGCCCGGCTCCGCCACGAGTACGGTCGCACGACGCTCCTCGCCGTCGGCCCAGCGGAAGACGCCGTCACCGCCCGGGCGCGCATCGAGCTCGACGTCGTTCGCAAACCACTCCTCGAGCCGCTCGGGGTCGGTCAGGGCCTCCCAGACCTCGTCGGGTGACTCGGGGAAGACGATCTCGCGTGTGACTTCCATGGTTCCTCCAATCCGCAACCCGTGGGTTGCGTATACTGGACGCAACCAGACGGTTGCACATTACCAGGAGGCACAGATGCCGCTGATTCCGATGGTCGTCGAGCAGGACGGGCGCTACGAGCGCTCCTTCGACATCTACTCGCGCCTGTTGCGCGAGCGCATCGTCTTCCTCGGCCAGGAGGTCGAGGACAACATCGCAAACGTCATCACCGCGCAGCTGCTCTTCCTCGAGGCCGAAGATCCGGATGCGGAGATCTCGCTCTACATCAACTCGCCCGGCGGCTCGGCCTACGCCGGCATGGCGATCTACGACGCGATGCAGTACGTCAAGCCAGACGTGCGGACGATCTGCACGGGCATGGGGATGTCGGCCGCCGCGATGATCCTGTCCGGCGGCGCCGCCGGGAAGCGCTTCGTGCTGCCGAACGCAAAGGTGATGATCCACCAGGGCTCCGGTGGCTATCGCGGCTCACCCGCAGACATCCAAATCGCCGCGAAGGAGATCCTCGAGATGACCGAGCGGATGGCGGAGATCATCTCGCGCCATACCGGGCAGCCGCTCGAGCAGGTCATGAACGACATCGACCGCGATCACTTCATGACGCCCGAAGAGGCGGTCGCGTACGGGCTCGTCGACGAGGTCATCCAGCCGGCCGACGTTCGATTCGCCGGAGCACGGTGATGGAGACCGGCAAAGCTGTCCGCGAAGTGAGCGGCGTCCGTATACGCGCCTGGCGCGTCTGGACGGTCCGGGAGACGCGTGCGGGAGTCCGGCTCTGCTCGGTGCTCCACGACACGGTGTGGACGCCCTCGTCCGCGGCGGTCGCAAACTGTGCCGAGGAGCACCCGCACGAGGCTCCTGAGCTCTCGTGCACGTGCGGTTTCCATGCGGTGCACGATCCGGTCGATGCGCTCACGTACCTGCGTGGACGAGACGAACCACGAACGCTCTGCCGCGTGCTCGGTGAGGTGACGCTCTTCGGGCGCGTCGTCGAGACCCAGACCGGCTGGCGCGCAGCGCGTGCGTATCCGGCGCGGTTGTACGTGTCCGATGCAGCGCTCGCCGAGGTACTGGAGGCCTACGGTGTGCCCGTAAGCTCCCCGGGGTGCGAGTCGCACTCCTTTCCGACATGCACGGCAATGCAGTCGCCTTCCGCGCGGCGCTCGCCGATCTGGAGCAACACGACGTCGACCTGATCTTTAGCCTGGGCGACGTCGCGCAGGGCGGGCCTCAGCCGCTCGAATGCGTCGAGCTGCTGCGCGAGCTCGACTGCCCGTGCGTCTTCGGGAACTCGGACGACTTCCTCCTGACTCTCGATCTCGGCAACGAGCCGGTCGAGGACGAGGAGCGAAAGGAACGGCTGCTCGAGACGGCCCGCTGGTCTCGCGAGCAGCTCGGCGCGGACGGGCTCGAGTTCCTCCGCGGCTTCCAGCCGACGGTCGAGGTCGAGCGGATCCTCTGCTGCCATGCGACGCCGAAGTCGAACGAGGACGTGATCCTGCCGTCCACCGCCCGTGACGAAGTCGATCGCGTGCTCGAGGGTATCGCGGCCGCCGCCGTTGCCGCCGGTCACGTGCACCTGCAGTGGCTGCGCCGCTTCGACGCGACGCTCTGGTTCTGCGTCGGAAGCGTCGGCCTCGTCTACGAGCACAAGGAGCCACTCGATCCCGTTCCGTTTCGCCCCTGGAGCGAGTACGCGATCGTGTCACCCGAGTCGTTGTCGGTCGAGTTCCGCCGGATTCCATTCGATGTCGACGAGCTGCTCGGCGTTGCCCACGCGAAGGACTTTCCGAGCTACGAGACGTGGGCCGCGATGTGGCAGCGCTGAAGATCCGGTTCTGCGACGAGTTCGACGGCGGCTTTGGTTGGGTCGTCGACGAGTTCATGGCGCGCTGTTCGCACGCTCTCGTTGTCGCCGACCGTGTCTGGGTGATCGATCCGCTCCTCCGCGACGGCGTGGAGGATCGGATCCGGGCCGCCGGCGAGCCGGCCGGGGTCCTGCAGCTGCTCGACCGGCATAACCGAGACTGCGCCGAGCTGGCGAAGCGTCTCGGCGTGCCGCATCACGTCGTACCCACCGCGGGCGTGCCGCCGTTCGAGCTCATTCCGATCCGGATGGGGCGCCGATGGAAGGAAGTCGCCCTCTGGTGGCCCGAGCGACGTGTCCTCGTCTGCGGCGATGCGCTCGGGACGGTGGACTACTTCCTCGCCGGCGACGAGCGGCTCGGGGTTCATCCGCTCCTGCGTTTACGGCCGCCGCGCAAGCAGCTGGGAAGACTCGAGCCGGCGGCGATCCTCTGCGGTCACGGGGAAGGCGTCTTCGACAACGCCGCCGCGCTTCTCCGCGAAGCGCTCAGCACGTCGCGGCGGCGGATCCCCGCTCAGGCTGCCAGCGCTTGGCGCGCCTGGCGGGCTCGACCCAGCTAGCGGCGGCGAAGCCGATGCCGATGGCGAGCGCGCCGCCGGCTGCGTCGAAGAAGAAGTGGTTGCCGGTTCCGACGATCACGAGCAGCATCACCAGCGGGTAGCTCCAGCCGATCATCCGCACGATGCGGTTCCGCGCTACCAGGCCGACGGTCACGCCGACGAGAAGCGCGTAGCCGAAGTGGAGGCTCGGCACCGCGGCGAACGGGTTGTAGAGGCTGCCGAGGAGGTCGGAGCTCAGGTTCACCTTCGCGTTGTGCGACACCGTGTCGACGAAGCCGAGACCGGCCAGGCGAGGCGGCGCCACCGGATAGAGGACGTAGATCGAGAGCGCAACTCCCGTCGCGAAGATCATCGTGTTCCGCACGATCGGGAAGCGCTCGGGGTGCTTCCGGAAGAGCCAGACCAGAAAGACGGCGGTGCCCACGAAGTGCAGCGCGATGTAGGCGATCCCGAGTGTCGTCGGCAGCGCCGGCACCGCGTGGGCCGCGCGCTGCACCGCGCGCTCTCCGAACACGTGGAGGTGCCGCTCGAGAGCGACGATTGCGTCGGTGTGGGCTCGCGCGCCTGCGAGGGTCGCATGGCCCTGCCCGCGCACGACCTCGTAGACGCTGTAGAGACCGAAGATCGTCGCCAGCTCCACGAGACCGCGGTGAGGAGTCGCGGCGAGGCTGCGGAGCGAGGGGAGGCGGTGAAGGGCTACCGAGTTCATGTCTTCGAGGCTACGCACGCCGCTTCGCCGTGGCAGTGCGGCTAGCCCCACTCGGAATTGCGGCTGGCTGGCGTCTTCGATGGCCGGAGTAGCGGTTCCTATACTGCTGTTCGTGGCCTTCCGGATGCTGTTGCTCGCGGTCGCCGTCGCGGCGGCGATTGCGGGCGGCGCCCAGGCCGCACTGCCCGCTGACCCGCTGACGGCGAGCTGGGCGTACCAGGCGGCGAATCTGCCTTCGGCCTGGGAGGTGACCAGCGGCTCGCCGGGCGTCGTGATCGCGATCATGGACTCGGGGGTCGACGCCACCCACCCCGACCTTGCCGGCGCCGTCGATCCAGGCTGGAACTTCGTCGACGAGAACGCCGACACGACCGACCTCGTGGGTCACGGCACCGCCGTCGCGGGCATCGCCGCGGCTCGATCCAATGGGCTCGGCGCGGTCGGAGCCTGCTGGAGCTGCCGGATCATGCCCCTCCGGGTGCTGCGGCCCGAGGGCTTTGCACTGAAGGCGACGATGGCGAGGGCGCTCGACTACGCCGTCGCGCACGGTGTCGCGGTCGTCAACATGAGCCTCTACGGCGAGAGTCTCAACGGCGTCCTCCACGATGCGATTCATCGGGCACGGGAAGCCGGCGTGATCGTCGTCGCCGCGGCGGGAAACGAGTTCTCGACCGTGCCCGAGTACCCGGCCGCCTATCCCGACACCTTCTCCGTCGCCGCGACCGTCGAGTCGGGCGAGCTCGCGAACTATTCGAGTCGCGGTGAGTGGGTCAAGTTCGCCGCGCCCGCCTGTATGCCCACGACGGTGCTCGGCGGTGGCTTCGGCGTCGGCTGCGGGACGTCGGGCTCGACGCCGGTCGTGGCAGGGATCGTCGCGCTGTTGCGGGCGCACGCTCCGTATGCGTCCGTTTCGCAGATCGAGACTGCGCTCGAGCAAACCGCGCATGCAGTCGCCGGCGTGCGCTTCGGGAGCGTCGATGCGTTCGCTGCGCTAGAGGCTCTCGGTCAGCCGCCGCCACGGCTCGAACCCTCGATCGAAGGCTTCCCCGGAATCGGCTCGACGCTCACCGCCTCGAGTGGCATCTGGTCCGGTGCAGGCATTCAGGTCGACTACCGCTGGGAGCGCTGCCGGCAGGGCGGGTGTGAGCCGGCGGCCGGTGGACGCACGTACGTGGTCCAGGCCGTGGACGGTGGGGCTCAGCTGCGCGTCGTCTTGACCGCGCCGGGAGTCGGCACGGCGACCTCGGTGCCGACGGCACTCGTGCTCGCGCCTCCACACAGCGAGTCGCGGCCCAGCATCTCCGGTCGACCTGTCGCGGGCGCGACCCTCAAGGGAAGCCCGGGCTCGTGGTCCGGGACGGGACTTGCGTTCACCTATAGCTGGATTCGCTGCCGAGCCTCTTGCTGGAGCGGGAAGACCGTCGGTCACCGGCTCAGCTACAAGCTTCGGCCTGCAGACCGCGGCAGCCGGATCGAGTTCGTCGTGAACGCGTCGAACGAGCTCGACGTCGTGCGTGCCGCCAGCGGCCTCACGCGCCGCATTCGCTAAAGGGTTGATGTGAAATTGGGCCGACGTCGGGGGCGCTCCAGACCAAGCCGGGCAGTGCGGTCGTTCGCGGTGCGTAGCGGCGCTACGTGCCGCGGGCGAACGTGCTGATCCGGCGCCGTGTCTGGTGCGTCATCCGGCCCGGCCGAATTTCACATCGGGCCTTGAGCTAGTCTCCGCGGCCGTGTGCTTCGAGCTCGACTCGGTTCCGCCGATCCCGGTCATCCGGGGCGCCGCCGTCTCGCACGAGGACCTCATCCTCGACACACGTGACGGGAACCGCTTCGCCGCGTTCGCCGCGACGCCGGAGGACCCGACGACCGTCGGTGTCGTGATTCTCCCGGACGTCCGCGGCCTCTACCGCTTCTACGAGGAGGTCGCCCTTCGCCTGGCGGAGCGTGGCCTCGCCGCTGTCGCGTTCGA